>NZ_JBFUAW010000005.1:0-169815 GCF_056406095.1 Caulobacter sp. P1_D6
GCTAAGCCTCAACAGGGCTGCCCACCGGATGCTGGCGGATAACGATGGCGCGGAGCGATCGGCTTCGTCGAAACGGTATTCATTCAAAGAACTCCGGACGTCGTCCGGCGCTCCGCGACCCTTTCCATTCCCTCAGCGGCTTCCGCGTGAGGCGGCCCAGCCGTGTCCGCGAAAGGAGGCGCGTCTCAGTGCGAGATCGTGACGCTCACGGTGGGCATGGCCGCCAGCCAGGCCGCGCCCCACGCCCAGGCCTGGTCCACCAGTTGGTGCACGTCGATCATGCCGCGCGCCGTGGCGATCATCCCGCCCCAGACGACGGCGTTCAGCAGCAGCATCGCCACCACGGCCCAGCGCAGGCGGGCCAGGACGGCGCGAGCGCGTTTCTGGGCGAGGGTCGGACGGGCGTCGTAGGCGCGGCCGTCGAGGGCGAGGGTCATGGCGGGTCTCCGGGAGCCATCCCGTCGCGTCGAACCGCGCCGGGAATCAGCTGTCGCATTAGGCTTCCCACGCCGCGCATTCTGACTGACTGTGACAGGACGCCCCTGCGACAGCCTGTCCTTCCTGAGCCGCCCCCTTTTCGGAGTCCCATGACCGACGCCATTGTCCTGGACCAGGTGCGCAAGGCCTATGACGGCGCGACGGTTCTCCAACCCACCAGCCTGTCGATCGGACTGGGTCAGTTCGTGGCCCTGGTCGGCGGGTCGGGCGCGGGCAAGACCACCCTGCTCAAGACCATCAACGGCCTGGTCGAGACCGACGGCGGCCGGGTGCTGATCGACGGGGCGGCGACCGCCGAGCTGGACGGTCCGACCTTGCGTCGGCGGATCGGCTACGTCTTCCAGGAGGTGGGCTTGTTTCCCCACCTGACCGTCGGCGAGAACGTCGGCATCGTGCCGACCCTGCTGGGCTGGGAGCCCGCCGCGATCGCCGCGCGGACCGCCGAGCTGCTGGACCTGGTCGCCCTGCCTCGAGAGGTGGCCGCGCGCCGTCCCGCCGCCCTGTCCGGCGGCCAGCGCCAGCGGGTGGGCGTGGCCCGGGCCCTGGCGGCCAAACCGTCGATCCTGCTGATGGACGAGCCGTTCGGGGCGCTGGACTCGGTGACCCGCGTGATCCTGGCCGACGATGTCCGCCGCCTGCACGACCAGCTCTCCCTGACCACCGTGATGGTCACCCACGACATCGCCGAGGCCGTGCTGCTGGCCGACCGCATCGTGGTGATGAGCCAGGGCCGGGTGGTCGCCGACGACACGCCCCGCGCCCTGCTGGCCGGCCATCCCGATCCAGCGGTCGAGGCCCTGATGCAGGCCCCGCGCCGCCAGGCCGCCCGCATGCGGGAGATCGCCGGTGAATAGCGGCCTGCTGTCTCTGCTGCCCGAGCGCCTGGCCTGGCATGTCTCGCTGTCGGCGGCCGCCCTGGCCCTGGGCCTGCTGATCGCCCTGCCGCTGGGCGTGCTGGCCGCCCGCAGCCCGCGCCTGCGCTGGCCTTCCCTGGCCCTGGCCGGACTGGTTCAAACCATTCCCAGCCTGGCGCTGCTGGCCCTGTTCTATCCGTTGCTGCTGCTGCTCTCGAACCTGGCCAAGGGCGCGTTCGGCCACGGCTTCTCGGCCCTGGGCTTCCTGCCGTCGCTGCTGGCCCTGACCCTCTATTCGATGCTGCCGATCCTGCGGAACACGGTCACTGGTTTGACGGGCGTGGATCCGGCGGTGGTCGAGGCGGCGCGCGGCGTCGGCATGACCGACCGCCAACGGCTGTGGCGCGTGGAGCTGCCCCTGGCCGCGCCGGTGATCATGGCCGGGGTGCGCACGGCGGCGGTGTGGACCATCGGGGCGGCGACTCTCTCGACGCCCGTCGGCCAGACCTCGCTGGGCGACTACATCTTCTCCGGCCTGCAGACCGAGAACTGGGCCATGGTGCTGACCGGCTGCATCGCCTCGGCGGTGCTGGCCCTGGTCGTCGACCAACTGCTAGGCCTGATCGAGCGCGGGACCGAGCGCCGCGACCGCCGGCTGTGGGGCGCGGGGCTGGCGGGCCTCGCGATTGGGCTGGCTGTCGCCGTCGCGCCCCTGGCGGCCGACCTGACGCCGCGTCCGGCCCGCTACGTGATCGGGGCCAAGAACTTCTCCGAGCAGTACATCCTGGCCGAGCTGATGGCCGACCGGCTGGAAGGGCAGGGGGCGCAGGTCACCCGCAAGATCAACCTGGGCTCGGCCGTCGCCTACCGCGCCTTGGCCGCCGGCGAGATCGACGCCTATGTCGACTATTCCGGCACCCTCTGGGCCAACGTCCTGGGCCGCAAGGACAACCCCGGCCGCGCCGCCGTGCTGGAGGGCCTGCGCACCGAGCTGAAGCGCCGCGACGGCGTGGTGCTGCTGGCGCCGCTGGGCTTCGAGAACGCCTACGCCCTGGCCATGCGCCGCGACCGCGCCGAGGCGCTGGGGATCAGGACCCTGGCCGACCTCGCCGCCAAGGCCCCGCAGCTGACCATGGGCAGCGACCTGGAGTTCTTCTCGCGCCCCGAATGGACCAGCGTCGAGACGACCTACGGCCTGCGCTTCAAGGCCAAGCGCCAGTTCCAGCCGACCTTCATGTACCGCGCCCTGGGCTCGGGCGAGGCCGACGTGATCTCGGCCTTCTCCAGCGACGGCCGCATCGCCGCCGACGACCTGGTGGTGCTGGGCGACCCCAAGGGCGCGCTGCCGCCCTACGACGCGGTGCTGCTGATCGCGCCGAGCCGGGCCGACGACCGCAAGCTGCGCGACGCCCTGGCGGGGCTGGACGGGGCGATCACGGTCGAGGCCATGCAGAAGGCCAACTTCTCGGTCGACCGGGACGCCGGCAAGGTCTCGCCGACCGAGGCGGCGAGAGCGCTTGAGGTGGGGCTGAAACGGTAGTGGCTGAGGCGGGGACACACTCACTCCACGGCCTCGCCAGGTCGATCGAGGTGGTGGGGGTGAGTGTGTGTCCCCCTCTGCGCGCTCGGCGCTCGGAACTACTCCTCGTCCAGCGACACCGGGATGGTCAGCCCGCGCTTGACCACGCCCAGCGCCACGTTGGTCGTGAACTTGCGCACGTTGGGATTCTCGATGGTCAGTCTCGCCATCAGGCCATCGTAGGTCTCGGTGTCGGGCGCGGTGACCACCAGGATGAAGTCGGCCTCGCCGGTCACGTAGAAGGCCTGCTGCACGTGCTCCTGCCCCGCCAGCCAGGTGCGCAGCTGGGTCAGCAGTTCGGGCCGGTCGCGCTCGACCTCCAGCGAGACGATGAAGAAGGTCGGCCGGCCCACCTTGCGCGGCTCCAGGATGGCGGTCTGGCGGATGATGACGCCGGCCTCCTTCAGCTTGCGCAGGCGGCGCTGCACGGCCGAGGGCGACAGGGCCACCCGCTGGGCCAGGTCTTCCGAGGTCCGGCCCGCGTCCTCCTGGACGAGGTTCAGCAACTGGCGATCGAAGCGGTCGAGTTTCATGGTCGCCAGCCTATGCGAAAACAACGCGCGGGAACGCCGAATTTCCGCGTTTTGCCGGTCGCCTTCGCCGCCAAGCGGCGGGCCGGCGCGGCTACACGTCACGGCGTCGTTTCACTCTCCTGAAAGGTCGCTGCCTTGCTTGATCACCTGGAAATCCGCACCCGCCGCCTGGACGACTGCGTGGCCTTCTACCGGCAGGTCCTGGAGCCCACCGGCTATCGCCTGGTCGTGGACGGTCCCAAGAAGGGCTTCGGCTCGAACGGCGGCCGGCTCGACTTCTGGATCGTCGAGGGCGAGCCGTCGATCGACGTGCACTACGCTTTCCTGGCCGCCGACCGCGCCGCCGTCGATCGCGCCTATGGCCGGTCCGGCCAGCATGGCGGCGTCCAGGAGCGCGCCCCGGCGGTGCTGCCGCAGATCCATCCGCACTACTACGCCGGCTTCGCCCACGATCCGGACGGCCGGCTGATCGAGTTCGTCAGCCACGTGCCTGTCTAGGCGGTTCGCAGCAAAACGCCTGGCGGGGGTCAGTTCCGGCTTGCGACGGTTTTGTGACAATGCTTGTTGGCGCGGATGTTCAGCTTGCCCAAAACCGTCGCCCTGGCGGGCCTGACCGCCGCCATCCTCGTCGCCCCCGCCGTCGCGGCGCCGGTCGATGCGCCCAAGCCGAAGCTGGTGGTGGTGATCTCGATCGACCAGTTCAGCGCCAGCCTGTTCGAGCAGTACCGCGCCGAGTTCCACGGCGGCCTGGGGCGGATGGCGCGGCAGGGCACGGTCTATCCCAGCGGCTTCCAGTCGCATGGCATGACCGAGACCTGCCCCGGCCACTCCACCCTGCTGACCGGCAAGTATCCCAACAAGACCGGCATCGTCGCCAACGACTGGTACGACAAGACCACGGCCAAGAAGACCTACTGCCTGGACGATCCGTCGGTCACCCTGGCCAATGATCCGTCCGGCGGCGGCCGCCTGGCCAGCCCCAAGCTGCTGATGGCCGACACCTATGGCGACTGGCTCAATGCCGTCTCGCCGGCCAGCAAGGTCTATGCGGTGTCGGGCAAGGATCGCGGCGCGATCAACATGGCCGGCCACAAGGCCGACGGCGTGTTCTGGCTGGAGACCCGGTTCGGCATGACCACTTGGGTCGAGCCCGGCCAGGACGCCAAGACCAGGCTGGCGCCCGTGGCGGCGTTCAACGCCAGGCTGGTGGCCGACCAGAAGAAGAAGCCGTTCACCTGGACCTATGCCGACAAGCGCTGCAAGGCGCTGGAGGACGACTACGTCACCGGCGGCCGGGCCTGGCGCGCCGCTCTGCCTCGGCCGACGCCCCCGGACGAGGCGGGCGTGACCAACGACCTGTCGATCAGCCCCTATACCGACCGCGTGACCCTGGAGGCCGCCCAGGCCCTGCGCGATGAATTCAAGCTGGGCGACGGCGAGGCGACCGACGTGCTGACCATCAGCCTGTCGGCCACCGACTTCATCGGCCACCGCTACGGCTCCAAGGGGCCGGAGATGTGCGACCACCTGCTGCGCCTGGACGACCGGCTGGGCGTGTTCCTGGACAGCCTGGACAAGGTCAAGGGCCCGGTGCTGGTCGTGCTGTCGGCCGACCACGGCGGTTCGGACTTCCCCGAGCGCCTGGTCCAGCAGGGCTACGACGCCGGCCGGGCGCCGTCGGTCCCGTGGATGAAGGCGTTGAACGCCGAGGTCCGTGGCCAGCTGAAGCTGGACTACGACCCGCTGGTCCAGGCGGGCGGCATCGAGTCGCTGTACGTGGTCGGCCCGGACGGCAAGACCCCGGCGGCCGTGGATCAGGCCCGTGTCACCGCCGCGACCCTGGCGATCCTGGCCAAGCGGCCCGAGGTGTCCGAGGCGTTCGACACCAACGCCCTCGTCACCGCCGCCCCGCCGCCCAAGGGCACGCCGCCGGACGAGATCAGCGTCGCCGAACGCATGCGCCGCAGCGCCTATCCGGGCCGGGTGGGCGACATCCTGGTGGCGTTCAAGCCGTACCAGACCCTGGCGGCCGCGGGCGCGACCTACGTGGCCAGCCACGGCAGCCCGTGGGACTACGACCGCCGGGTGCCGATCCTGTTCTGGTGGAAGGGCGGCCCGGCGCGTGAGCGGGTGCTGCCGATCGAGACGGTCGACATCGCCCCGACAATCGCCGGCGTCACCGGCGTGACGATCCCGGCCGACGTCGACGGCCGGTGCCTGCCGCTGGGGGCGGGGCCGGGCTGCTAGCCCCCGCAGCCAGTCCCCCCGCTGCTAGCCAAGGACTCGCGCACCCTCTGCCGACGAGGTTAGGATTGGGCAAATCCTGGGGAGGCTCCATGTCACGACGCCTGATCGCGCTCACCGCCCTCGCGCTCCTGACGACCACCGCCGCCCACGCCCAGCCGACCCAGGCCCAGCTCGACAGCATCGCCGCCCACCTCCGGGTCGGCTATCAGGTGCTCGACAATCGGCCCGGGCCGGCGGCCTGCGCGCCGGCCCCGTCGTGCATGCTGGCGCGGATCACCCTGTCCGACGGGGCGGGGCCGCCGGCCGGCGTATCGATCTATTTCAGCAGCGTCGTGCCGATCCTGAAGGCCGACAGCGACGGCTTGGCCCTGACGCATATCAACGGCGATCTGTATCGCCTGACGCCCACGCCGGACTTTCGCGGCTTTCCTCCAGACCAGGTCTTCACCATCGATCTGACGCTCGCGGGCCATCAGCTGTCCGAGCTCTATCCGATGCCCAACTACTACGTGGCGGCGGACGGGCTCGCGGCGCGGACGATCGCCAGCACGCGGGCGGTGGTCGATCCCGAGACCGGGCTGGAGAGCCTCCCCTTCGTCGTGCCGTTCACCGACGAGGCCCGGCTGGCCGGTGGTTCGGCGACCGACACGACGGTCTGGGCCACGTCTTCACGGATCTATGCGGTCAACGCCGCCGCCGGGACGGCTGTCCAGCCCGTTCCCCGCGCCGCCATCCTGCCCACGCCCCTGAGGACCAAGCTGGACCCCGCCGGCGGCGAGCTGGACCTGTCGCCCGGCGTGAAGGTGTCGGTCAGCGGCCTGCCGCGCGCTGCCCTGGCGGCCGGCCTGGCCCATCTCGCCAAGGCCGGAGCCGGGGAGGCGCCCGGCGGCGCGCGGCTGAGGATCAGGGTGGCGCCCGCCGAGAAGCTGGCGGCCGGCGGCTACCATCTGACCATCAAGCCTGCCGGGATCGAGATCGTCGCCTCCGATCCGGAAGGCGCGGCCAACGGCCTGGCGTCGCTGACCCAGCTGGTCGACGCCCGGCGCACGGTCCCGCTGGTGGCGATTGAAGACGCGCCGCGCTTCGACTTCCGCGGCCTGCACGTCGACGTCGCCCGCAACTTCCACTCCAAGGCCGAGATCCTGGCGATCCTCGACCAGATGGCGGCCTACAAGCTGAACCGCCTGCACCTGCACCTGGCCGACGACGAGGGCTGGCGGGTCGAGATCGCCGGCCTGCCGGAGCTGACCACGATCGGGTCGCGCCGCTGCCACGACCTGACCGAGCGAACCTGCCTGCTGCCGCAGCTGGGTGCGGGTCCGGACTCGTCCACGCCGGTCAACGGCTTCTATTCCCGCGCCGACTACATCGAGATCGTCCGCGCGGCCCAGGCCCGCCACATCCAGGTGATCCCGTCGTTCGACATGCCGGGCCATTCGCGGGCGGCGATCAAGGCGATGGAGGCCCGCGCGGCCCGCCTGCGCGCCGAAGGCAAGCCTGAAGCCGAGGCCAGCCGCTACCTGCTGAGCGAGGCGGCGAGCAAGTCGGTCTACAGCAGCATCCAGCACTACGACGACAACACCATCAACGTGTGCCTGGACAGCGCCTACGCCTTCCTCGGCAAGGTGGTGGACGAGATGGCCGCGCTGCACGCCGCCGCCGGCCAGCCCCTGACCCGCTACCACATCGGCGCCGACGAGACGCCCGGGGCCTGGAGCGCCTCGCCGGCCTGCGCGGCCTACGAGGCCAGGATCGGGATCAAGCCGGCCGACCTGGGCGGGCATTTCATCGAGAAGGTCTCGGCCCTGCTGGCGGCCCGGGGCGTGGTCGTGGCCGGCTGGAGCGACGGCATGGGCCACGCCAAGGCCGACCGCATGCCGGCCAAGGTCCATTCCAACAGCTGGGGCGCGCTGGGCGGCGAGGGACCCGCCAGCGCCCACCTTCAGGCCAACCAGGGCTGGGAGGTGGTGATCTCCACGCCCGAGGTGATGTACTTCGACAGCCCCCAGGCGGCCGATCCCAAGGAGCGCGGCTACGACTGGCCCTCGCGCGCCACCGACACCCGCAAGGTGTTCGACTTCATGCCCGAGAACCTGCCGGCCCACGCCGAGCTGTGGACCGACCTGCACGGCCGGCCCCAGGCCTCGAAGGACGAGCATCCGCTGGAGCCCGGCGTGCGCTTCAACGGCCTGCAGGGCCAGCTGTGGAGCGAGACGGTCCGCTCGGACGCCCAGGTCGACTACATGCTGTATCCGCGGATGCTGGCCCTAGCCGAACGGGCCTGGCATGGCGCGAACTGGGAGGCGCCCTACACGCCGGGCAAGGCCTACGATCCCACCACCGGCGCCTTCACCGCCCAGATGCGGGCCCGGCGCGACGCCGACTGGGTGGCCTTCGCCAACCTGCTGGGCGGGCGCGAACTGGCCCGGCTGGACGCGGCGGGCGTCGCCTATCGCATCCCGACGGTCGGGGCGGCGGTCGAGGGCGGTCGCCTGAAGGCCAATGTCGAGTTCCCGGGTCTGCCGATCGAATATCGCGTCGCGGGCGGACCCTGGCGACCCTATGTCGAGGGGACCGCGGTGACGGGTCGCGTCGAGGTGCGGGCCCGCTCGGCCGACGGCAAGAGGGCGGGACGCGGCCTCGTCGTCCAGTAGCCGCTTTCCGGCGGCGCCGCGCATGGTCGAATCTGGACCTCCGAGCGTGGGAGAGACCCGTCGTTCGCGCGGACTGTCCCTGAGACGCCCGGCCAAGTTTTTGAGCCTCGCGAGGGGCTCCGCGGTCATTGCGGCGCCGCAATCATGATCATGGCGCTGCACAAAAAGCATGGCGGGCGCCGTGCAATGGGGCAGCTGGAGCCCTGAAGACCCCCGTTACGATCCTGTGACGGTCGCGGCTATTGCAGAAATTTCAGGTCTGACGAACTGTTCCAATCGCGACATTCGTCGTGAGTTGCGTCTGTATTCGAGTCTCACAACAAGAACACGCGTACCCGGGAAACGTCACGGAGGAGAAAGCAAACGCGCGCATTAAGCGCCACGAGGGGGTATAAATGAATAATCGCTCGCGGAATATCCTGCTTGCAGGAATTTCGACCGTCAGCCTGTTCTTTGCGTACGGCGCGAATGCCTATGCAGCTGACGTTCCCGATGCGACGCCTGACGCGTCCGCGGAGCTCGACACGCTGGTCGTGACGGCGCGCGGCAAGCCCCGCACGGTGCTGGACTCGGCCGTTCCGGTCGACTCCTTCAGCGAAGCCGATCTGAAGGCCTCGACCTTCACCGACACCAACGACATCCTCAAAACCCTGGTCCCGTCCTACACTCTGGCTCGTGAGCCGATCTCGGACGGCGCGACCTTCATCCGCCCCGCGTCCTTGCGCGGCCTGCCCACCGACAAGACGCTGTTCATGGTCAACAGCAAGCGTCGTCACCGCTCGGCCCTGGTCAGCATCGGCGGCACCGGCGCCCAAGCGCCCGACGCCGCGACGATCCCGGCCTCGGCCCTGAAGAACGTCGTGGTCACTCGCGACGGCGCGGGCGCCCAGTACGGTTCGGACGCCATCGCCGGCGTCATCGACTTCCAGCTCAAGGACAGCCCCAGCGGCGGTTCGCTGACCGCCCAATACGGCCAGTACTATCTGGGCGACGGCGAAGACGTGCTGCTGACCGGCAACCTGGGCCTGCCGATCGGCGACAAGGGCTTCGTCAACGGCACGTTCGAATACACCAGCCAGAACCAGGTCAACCGCGGCAGGCAGTACTGCAACGTCGGCATTCCGAACCAGTCGCCGGGCTTCTGCGTGGCCACCTACGCGGCGGCCAATCCGGCCTACGGCGCCCTGATCCACGACTACGTCCAGAAGTGGGGCCAGCCCGACGCCGAGGCCACCCGCGCGGTGGTCAACACCGGCTACGAGTTCTCCGAGGCCGTGTCGGCCTATGCCTTCGCCAACTACTCCAAGAGCTCGGCCACCGAGTACTTCAACTACCGTCCGCCGGTCAGCAACGCGGTCAACGCCACGCCGATCCGCAAGTCCGACGGCAGCCTGTTCCAGTTCTCGTCGATCTTCCCGGCCGGCTTCACGCCGATGTTCGGCGGCGACATCACCGACTACAGCCTCACCGGCGGCCTGAAGGGCAAGTTCTCCAGCGGCCTGACCTACGACATCAGCGGCCGCTACGGGAACGACAAGCTGTCCTACACCCTGTGGGACACCGTGAACCCGTCGATGGGCCCGGACTCGCCGCAGTCGTTCTACGTCGGTTCGCTGATCTCGACGGAAACGGCCGCCAACGCCGACTTCGCCTATGACTGGGGCGTCGGCGGCTTCGACACGCCGGTGACGATCAACTTCGGCGCTGAATACCGCAAGGAAGGCTACGAGATCGAGGCGGGCGACGTGCCGTCCTACAAGGCCGGCACCTGGGCCGTTCCGGACCCGTTCAAGTTCTGTAACGCCACCACCCACGCGCCCACGGCCGCGGGCCTGGCCCTGCCGGCCACGGCCGGCCTGAACTGCGGCAACTACACCTCCGACGCCACCGACGGCTTCGCCGGCATCGACCCGGTCTACAACGCCCTGGCCGTCGGCTCGAACGGCGCCCCGGGCTCGCCGCCGGACTATGCGGGCAAGCTGACCCGCGACTCCTACGCCGGCTATGTGGAAACCTCGGCCAACATCACCGAGGCCTGGTTCCTGGACCTGGCCCTGCGCGGCGAGCACTTCTCCGACTTCGGCGGCACGGTGAACGGCAAGATCGCCTCCCAGTACCAGATCACCGACGCGTTCGGGATCCGGGGCTCGGTGGGCACCGGCTTCCGCGCCCCGACCCCGGGCCAGCTGTTCACGACCAACGTCTCCACGCGGGTCGAGAACGGCGCGATCATCGCCTCGGGCCTGTTCCCGGCCACCAACCCGGTGGCCCAGTTCATGGGCGCCAAGGAGCTGAAGCCCGAAAAGTCGCTGAACTTCGCCCTGGGCTTCACCGCCACGCTGTTCGACGGCCTGAGCCTGACGGTCGACGCCTACAGCATCAAGATCGACGACCAGTTCTACGCGACCACGCCGATCACGGTGACGCCGACCATCCGCGCCGCCCTGATCACCGCCGGCGTGCCCGGCGCCGACACCATCGGCCAGGTGCAGTTCTACCAGAACGCCTTCGACTCCACGACGACGGGCGTCGACGTCGTGGCCACCTACAAGGTCAACTGGGAAAACGGCCAGTCGACCAGCCTCACGGCCAGCGGCAACTACAACAAGTTCAAGGTCGACAAGGTGTTCTCGACCAACTTCTTCGACGGCGAAGGGGTCTACGACTTCGAGAACGCCCAACCCCGCTGGCGCGGCGTGTTCTCGGCGACCCACGAGATCGGCAAGTTCAAGGCCATCGGCCGCGTGAACGTCTGGGGGCCGTACAAGAACATGTTCAGCGTCGGCAATCCGGTGATCCAGAAGTTCGATCCGGAAGCCTTCGTCGACCTGGAACTGTCCTACCGCGCGACCGACACCTACACCGTCTCGCTCGGCGCCCGGAACCTGTTCGCCAACTACCCCGCGCCCGACCTGACCGGCGAGTCGGCCACCAACGGCCGGATCTACCGTTCGGACGCGGTCGTCGATTGGCAGGGCGGCTTCTGGTACCTCAAGGCCTCGGCGTCCTTCTAGGATCGCCGATCCAACAGCGGAAAGCCGGGCCTCGCGCCCGGCTTTTTTGCGTTTTGCGCCAGTTTCATTTTCCGTGGGCCGGAGGCGGATTTTTCTGGTGAAATTTCACCCCGCTCGCTCTTCGTCCATCGCGGCCGAAGGGCGCCCACGAGGGGGGCACGGCGTGGTTTTCTCATAAGCGCCAAAAGCTTTTCGCATTGTTCAGGACGCGGCGCGGTTTGAGATGATGCCGCGCGAACAGCCTGGATCGCAGGCGGTCAGTCGCGACGGAAAGTCGGGGATTCGTATGGGTGATCAATCGGCGGCCGCTTCGTTAGGCGGCGGCGTACTGACGCGGCGACGGTTTTTCGAAGGTCTGGCGGCGTTCGGCGGCGTTTCCCTGGCCATGGCCGGCATGGACGCCCTGGGTTTCGGTTTTGCCTCGGCCCAGGCCGCGCCGCCCAAGCTGGAAGGCGATCCCAAGGGAACCAAGGTCGTGGTGCTGGGCGCGGGCCTGGCCGGCATGACCGCCGCCTACGAACTGACCAAGGCCGGCTACCAGGTGCAGATCATCGAGGCCCGGTCCTTCGCCGGCGGCCGCTGCCAGACGGCCCGCAAGGGCTTCCAGCACACCGACCTGGTCGGCAACAGCCAGACCTGCGAGTTCGACGAAGGCCTCTACATCAACCACGGCCCGTGGCGGATCCCGTATCACCACCGCTCGACCCTGCACTACACCAAGCTGTTCGGGGTGCAGCTGGAGAGCTTCGTCAACGACAACGACGCGGCCTATGTCTATTTCGAGAAGGGCGACGGCCCGCTGGCCGGCAAGCCGATCCGCAAGGGCCAGATCGCCGCCGACGCTCGTGGTTACGCCGCCGAGATGATCGCCAAGGCCGCCTCCAAGGGCCAGCTCGACGCGCCGCTGACCGAGGCGGACCGCGAGCTGTTCGTGGCGTACATGATCAACGAGGGGCGTCTGTCGCCGACGGATCTTGCCTATACCGGTACGGAGGGCCGCGGCTTCGACGTCCATCCCGGCGCCGGCGTGGATCCGGGCCCGGGCAAGCCTTCGACGCCCTACAGCCTGAGCGACGTGCTGCACTCCAAGGCCTGGCGGGTGCTCAGCTCGGTGTCCGGCTACGAGCAGCAACGCACCATGCTGCAGCCGATCGGCGGCATGGACCAGATCGCCAAGGGCTTCGAGAAGCACGTCGGCTCGATGATCCGCTACTCGTGCGTGGTCGAGAAGATCAAGCAGGGCCCCAAGGGCGTGACCGTCACCTATGTCGACAAGTTCGGCGAGCAGGAGACCATCACCGCCGACTACTGCGTCTGCACCATCCCGCTCAGCGTGCTCAAGAACGTCGACGCCGACTTCTCCAAGCCGTTCAAGGCGGCGATGTCGGGCGTGGCCTACGCGCCGGTCAACAAGATCGGCCTGCAGATGAAGACCCGCTTCTGGGAAGAGAACCACCACATCTACGGCGGCCACATCTACAACGACATGCCGGGCATCGGCACGATCACCCTGCCATCCACGGGCTGGCAGAGCCAGAAGGGCGTGCTGCTGGGCTACTACGCGTTCGGCGGCGAGGCGGCCAAGATCAGCGCCAAGCCGCCGACCGAGCGCGCCGCCTTCGCCGTGGCGGCCGGCCAGAAGATCTTCCCTGAATACGCCGAGAACTTCGAGAACGCCTTCTCGTTCAGCTGGCACCTGGCGCAGTTCAATCTGGGCGGCTGGGCCGAGTGGGGCGAGGAGGGCCGCAAGGCCGCCTATCCAGTGCTGTGCGAACCCGACGGCCGCGTCTACCTAGCCGGCGAGCACCTGACCTATCTGGGCGGCTGGCAGGCGGGCGCCATCGAGTCGGCCTGGCAGCAGATCGGCAAGCTGCACGCGCGGGTGATCAAGGCATGAAGTCGCGCTATGCCTGGACCACGGTTCCTCGAGGAGTTTCCATGAGTCGTTCGATCGCTTTCGTCTGCGGCCTGTTCGCCGCCTCCGCCGTCTCGATCGCCGCCCAAGCGGCTACGCCGTCGGCGTTGTTCAACGACAACTGCTCGGCCTGTCACCAGACGACGGGCAAGGGCGTGAAGGGGGCGTTCCCGGCCTTGGCCGGCGACGCGTTCGTCCAGGGCGATCCCACCCCGATGATGGCCACGGTCCTGGCCGGGCGGGCCGGCATGCCGGCGTTCAAGGACGACCTCAGCGATCTCGAGCTGGCTTCGGTGCTGACCTATGTCCGCACCTCGTGGGGCAACAAGGGCAAGCCCGTCAGCGCCTCCGACGTCGCCGCCGCCCGCGCCAAGCTCAAGACCACCAAGAAGGCCGCCAACCTGCAGGCCCACTAGTCGATAGAGTCGGCAGCACAGTTCGCTGTCCCGGAATTTCGCAACGAACATTCAAGGAGACGACCATGAAGCGCCTGATCCTCGCCGCCGCGGCCCTGACCTGCCTCGCCGGAGCCGCCAACGCCCAGGAGATCGTCCGGGGCGGCGCGCCGACCTCGCCGATCGCCACCGTGGTGACCGTGCCGGCCGGCTATGACACCATCTATGTCAGCGGCATGACCCCGCCGATGCTCGACCCCAAGGGCGACCCGGCCCTGACCGCCACCTTCGGCGACACCAAGACCCAGACCCTGGGCGTGCTGAAGCGCATCGAGGACGCGCTGAAGACCCAAGGCGCGACCATGGGCGACGTCGTCATGATGCGCGTCCTGCTGGTCGGCGACCCGGCTAAGGGCGGCAAGATGGACTTCCCCGGCATGATGGAGTCCTACAAGACCTTCTTCGGCACCGCCGAACAGCCCAACAAGCCCTCGCGCATCACCAGCCAGATTACCGCTCTGGTCCAGCCGGGCATGCTGGTCGAGATCGAGGTCCAGGCGGCCCGCAAGCCGAAGTAAGCATCGACGCGTCCTCCGCCCCTATGGGGGCGGACAGACCGCGAAGCGGTCAGGTGGGGGCAAGTCACTAGCCGCACTGCGGGCGAGTACTTGCCCCCACCGGGCCTTCGGCCCTCCTCCCCCAGAGGGGGAAGATTGGCGACCTTTCGCCACGCGCTCACGCGCCCTCTGTTAATCCTCCCTAACTGGCTGTTAACCATGACGGGCGATGGTGCGAGTCACCGTCAGTTTCCCGCGTGCGCGCGTACCGTAGAGGCCATCCGATGAGCGGAGCCGAAGTCTTGGATGTCGGCCGCGATGCGATCTGGCTGACCCTGCAGCTTTGCGCGCCGATCCTGCTGGTCGGCCTGGTGGTCGGCGTGGCCATCGGCCTGTTCCAGGCCCTGACCCAGATCCAGGAAGCCACCCTGGTCTACGCGCCCAAGATCGTCGCGATCTTCGTGGCCCTGCTGCTGTTCCTGCCGCTGATGGGCGCGCTGATGTCCGGCTTCATGAGGCAGATCGCCGCCAAGATCGCCGGGATGTAGGGGTAGGGGGCTTGGACAGCTTCGCCACGGTTCTGCAGGTCTATGCCGGCGGTCTGGTCTTCGCCCGGATCGGCGCGATGGTCATGCTGATGCCCGGCATCGGCGAGAACGTCGTGCCGCCGCGCATCCGACTGTCGTTCGCCGTGCTGATGGCCCTGCTGCTGGCGCCGATCGTCGGCAAGTCGATCGTCACCGTGCCCAGCAGCGTCGGCGCCATGGGCGGGGCGGTGCTGCACGAGGTGCTGGTCGGTCTGATGATCGGGGCGGTGCTGAAGCTGTTCGTCAGCTCGCTGACCACGGCCGGCGAGATCATCTCGCTGCAGACCACCCTGTCGTTCGCCCAGACCACCAACCCGGCCGGCGCCCAGACCAGCACGGCTGTGGCCACCTTCCTGTCGATGCTGGGCCTGACCCTGATCATGGTCACCGACCTGCATCACCTGTTCATCGGGGCGATGGTCAAGTCGTACGACCTGTTCCCGTTCACCCGTCCCGTGCCGGTCAACGACGCCGCCGCCCTGGCCGTGCGCACCGTGGCCGACTCGTTCAAGCTGGGCCTGCAGCTGTCGGCGCCCGTCCTGGTGTTCTCGATCGTCTTCAACCTGGCGACCGGCCTGGTCGGCCGGGTGATGCCGTCGTTCCAGATCTTCTTCGTCACCTCGCCGCTCAGCGTGATCCTGGGCCTCTCCCTGCTGGGCCTCTCGCTCGGCGGCATCGCCATGGTGTGGACCGATCGCTATCGGGAACTCCTGGCCGTGTTCAACTAGGGGAGCGCCATGGCCGACGATCAGGACGACGCTTCAAAGACAGAAGAACCAACAGCCAAGAAGCTGTCGGACGCTCGCGCCAAGGGCGACGTCCCGAAATCCGCCGACATCTCGCAGCTGGCCTCGCTTTCCGGAGCGTTCGGCGTCGTGGTCATCGCCGGCGGCTGGCTGACCCGCGATCTGGTCACCAGCCTGACGCCGTTCATCGCCCACGCGGGCACCATGGACGTCGAGGGCGGCATCCGGGCCATCGCCAAGACCGCGGTCATGGCCGCCCTGCCGGCGCTGATCCTGGTGATGGTGGTCTCGGGCCTGCTGGGGGCGGCGGCCAACGTGGCCCAGTCGGGCTTCATCCTGTCGGCCGACAAGATCAAGCCCGACCTGAAGAAGCTGGACCTGATCAAGGGCTTCGGCCGGATCTTCGGCATGGACGGCTTCGTGCAGTTCGCCAAGTCGGCCCTGAAGTTCATCGTCACCGGGCTCATCGCCTGGTTCGTGGTCAAGCCGGACGCGGCCATGATCACCACCTTGGTCGGCATGGACGTGGGGGCGATGATCCCGCTGTCCATGAAGCTGTGCATCAAGCTGTTCTGGATGGTGCTGATCTTCCTGATCGCCACCGCCGGCTTCGACTGGTTCTGGCAGCGCATCCGCTTCAACAAGCGCATGCGGATGAGCCTGCAGGACGTCAAGGACGAAATGAAGCAGTCCGAAGGCGACCCGCACATCAAGGGCAAGCAGAAGCAGCTGCGCATGCAGCGCTCGCGCCAGCGGATGATGGCGGCCGTGCCCAAGGCGACCGTCGTCGTCATGAACCCGACCCACTACGCCGTGGCGCTGAAGTACGAGCAGGGCGAGACCGCCGCTCCGATCTGCGTGGCCAAGGGTGTCGACGACCTGGCCTTGAAGATCCGCGCCGTGGCCGAGGAGGCCGGCGTCTACATCCTGGAAGACCCGCCCCTGGCCCGCGCCCTCTACGCCGCCATGGACGTGGACGAGCAGATCCCGGCCGAACACTTCGAGGCGGTCGCCAAGGTCATCGGCTTCGTGATGAGCAACAAGCAGGCCAAGAAGCGGGCCTGGGCTGATTAATTTGATCCGCTCATCCCGGCATTCGCCGGGATGAGCGGAATCTATAGCGCTGACTAGTTCGGCTTTCCTGACACCATCCCGAGCTTGTACGGCGGCTCGGCCGCCGGCACCGGCGCCGGCCGTACGGTCGCCGCCAGGGCCGTCGCGTCCGCCAGGCCCCGGCCCGTGACGTTGCTGGTCGCCAGCTTCGGTCCGTCCGCCACCGTCACGTCGATGTTCGCCAGCGTCACGTTGCGCATGTTGGCCAGGCTCATGCCCTTGGCCGCAGTGCCGGTGATGTCGCGCAGGGTGAAGCCGTCCAGCGGTTTGTCGGGATGGATGTTCACCGCCTCGACCAGCACCGGCGCATCGGTCACCTTGATCCGCTCGAACGTGAAGTTGCGCACCGTCGGCACGCCCTCCAGCCCGGCGACGGGGAAGGGGTCCTGCTTTCCGCTGTCCAGGAAGTTCAGGCGCAGGAAGCCGCCTTTCGCGCCCGAGACCTCCAGGTCGCGCATGACGATGTCCTCGATGAACGCCCCGCGTCCCGGCCGGCTCTTGATGTAGATGGCGAAGGTGTAGGCGGCCAGGCACTGGCAGCGCTCGACCAGCACCTTGCGGATGCCGCCCGAGGTCTCGCTGCCGATGCCGATGCAGGCCCAGCGGTGGTCGCGGAACACGCAGTCGGTGATCCGCACCTCCTCGGTCGGGCGGGCGATGACATTGCCTTCCATGCCCCGGCCGGACTTCAGCGAGATGCAGTCGTCGACGGTGTCGAAGTCGCAGCGCTCGATCACCACCCGCCGGCAGGAGTCGACGTCGATGCCGTCGGCCCCGCCCTTGACCGTCACGCCCCGGAACAGGACGTCGTCGCAATAGACCGGGTGGATCGACCACATGTCGTTCTGCTCGGTGAAGACCTCGGTGACCGACAGGCCCTGGACGTCGACGAACTCCAGCAGGGCCGGGTGGCGCAGGCCGGTGGCCTTGTCGACGCGGCCGGGGATCGCCTTGGAGCCGAGAATCCTGCCCTTGCCGGCGATGGCGACGTCGCGCGCGCCCTGGGCCCAGATCAGGCCGACATAGCCGGGCGTCCAGCGGCCCTCCCAGCGCACCTGCACCACCGGATAGTCGGCCAGGTCGGGCGAGCCCTGCAGCGTCGCGCCTTCGTCCAGCACCAGGGCGGTGTTCGACCCCATGCGCAGCGCGCCGGTCAGGTAGACGCCGGGCGCGACCACCACCTGGCCGCCGCCCAGCACGGCGCAGCGGTCCAGCGCGCTCTGCAGGGCGACGGTGTCCTTGGTCGCCCCGTCGCCCTTGGCGCCGAAGTCGCGGGGATCCAGGCGGAGGTCGCTCACCGGGCGCTTCGTCGCCTTGGCGGCCGGAGGGGAAGCCGCAGCGTTCGTCGCCAGCGCCGCGACGCCGAGGCCGGCCCCAAGACTGGCGATCGAGAGCATGGCGCGTCGGCTGGGGGAGAGGATGCTCTCGTCGCGCGAGGTCTTCTTCATGGCGAACTCCCTGAGATCGACGGCCAGCTTGTGACACCGGTGTCTTTCGTGGGAGTGTTGGGCGATCGACGCGCGCTGTAAATGCGCGCCGAGAAAAATGGGGTGGGTCCGGAAGAGCTCGCGAAGACCATAATCCCGTCACGGAATCAGGAATCGATCACGGATCGCGCTCCGCGAGCGGGTTAAGGGTATCCTATCCCGCGAATCGATGGGCTGGATGCCCGCAAGGCTGAAGAAGGATTTCGGTCGACCATGACCGAGACGCCCATGAAAGACTTTGGCGCGACAGACTCCGCCGGCGCCGTGAAGCGCCGCCCGGACCTCTTGATCTGGGGCGCGGCCATCTTCCTGGTCCTGGCCGCCGCCTTCGCCGCCGCCCCCGCCCTGAAGGCCGGCCCAGCCACCTTGGCGGGCCTGCTGCTGCTGGGCGGCGTCGCCGGCGTGGCGATCCTGGGCCTGGTGGCCATCCGCGCCTCGACCGCGGTCACCGATCCCGAGCCCGAGGGCGCCGAGGCCTTCGTCGAGGCCCTGTCCGAACCCGCCGCCCTGACCGCCGCCGACGGCCGCATCCTGGCCGCCAACGCCGCTTGGGTCCAGACCGTGGGCGACGCCCGCCGCCTGCCCAAGGGCGCGGCCGGCGCCGGCCTGTTCGCCGCCCTGGTCAAGGCCGGGGAAGGCCAGCGGGCCGAGGGCTCGTTGATCATCGCCGGCCAGGAGCGCCGCGCCGAGGCCGCCCGCCTGCGCGGCGGCCGCCTGCTGGTCCGCCTGCCGATCGTGCTGGAGAAGGAGGTCTTCGTCCCGACCGCCGCTCCGGCCCCGGTGATCTCGCAGTCCGCCCCGGCCCCGCGCACCCTGGACGCCTTCTCCGGCGCCTCGCCGTTCGGCGCGGCCCTGCTGGAGGGGCTGGACCCGTTCAACTCGCGCATCCTCGAGGCCAATCCGGCCCTGACCGCCATGGCCGGCGCCGTGCCGCCCGGCACGATGTTCGGCGCCCTGATCGATCCGCCCTCGCGGACCGAGGCCGAGACCCGCCTGGCCGAGGGCAAGGCCGGCCCGTTCGAGGTGCGTCTGGCCCGCGACCCAACCCGGATCGCCCACCTCTATCTCTACCGCGCCGACGGGCGGTTGGTGGCCTATCTGATCGACGTTTCCGAGCAGAAGCAGATGGAGCTGCAGCTCGCCCAGGCCCAGAAGATGCAGGCCATCGGCCAGCTGGCCGGCGGCGTGGCCCACGACTTCAACAACCTGTTGACCGCCATCCAGCTACGCCTGGACGAGCTGCTGCACCGCCACCCGGTCGGTGATCCCTCGTATGAAGGCCTCAACGAAATCCGCCAGACGGGCGTGCGCGCCGCCGACTTGGTCCGCAAGCTGCTGGCTTTCAGCCGCAAGCAGACCGTGCAGCGCGAAGTGCTGGAGCTGGGCGAGCTGATCAGCGAGTTCGAGGTCCTGCTGCGCCGCCTGCTGCGCGAAGACGTCAAGCTGATCACCGACTACGGCCGCGACCTGCCGCAGGTGCGGGCCGACAAGAGCCAGCTTGAGACCGCCGTGATGAACCTGGCCGTCAACGCCCGCGACGCGGTGCGGGCGGCCAAGGGCGGCGGCGTGGTGCGCATCCGCACCGCTCGCCTGACCCAGGACGAGGCCCAGAGCCTGGGCTTCCCCGGCGCCGAGGGCGACCAGGCCTTCATCGAGGTCAGCGACGACGGCCCCGGCATCCCGCCCGAGGTGATGGGCAAGATCTTCGACCCGTTCTTCACCACCAAGCCGGTGGGCGAGGGCACGGGCCTGGGCCTGGCCACAGTCTACGGCATAGTCAAGCAGTCCGACGGCTGGATCCACGTCCACAGCCGTCCGGGCGAGGGCGCGGCCTTCCGCATCTTCCTGCCGGTCTTCGAGGCCACGCCCGCCCAGCAGGCCGCCGCCGCGGCGGCCCTCACGATCGCCGAAACCGCCAAGCCGCGTCCGCCCCGCGACCTGTCCGGCGCCGGTCGGATCCTGTTCGTCGAGGACGAGGACGCCGTGCGCGGCGTCGCCGCCCGCCTGCTGCGCGCCCGGGGCTACGAGGTGCTGGAGGCCAGCGACGGCGAGGAGGCCCTGATCATCGCCGAGGAGCACGCCGGCACGATCGACCTCTTGATCAGCGACGTGATCATGCCCGGCATCGATGGCCCGACCTTGCTGAAGAAGGCCCGCGCCTATCTGGGCAACGCGCCGGTGATGTTCATCAGCGGCTATGCCGAGGCCGAGTTCAGCGACCTGCTGGAAGGCGAGACCGGCGTGACCTTCCTGCCCAAGCCGATCGACATCAAGACCCTGGCCGAGCGGGTGAAGCAGCAGCTTCAAGCCGCCTAGCTGGCGCGAAACGCGAGAGGGCAGCCAACCGGACCTTCGGTTGCTACCGAAGCTTGGCCGCTTGCGGCAGGTTCCCTCCGGGATTCGCGTCGCCGTTCGGGGAAGCCTTGCAACTTCACACCCTCATCTCCTTCGGCCTGGCCGTGGGAACGACCGGCCTGGCGTTGAAGTACGGCGACCAGCCCGCGCGGCGGTTCGCCGTCGCGTTCCTGGCGTCCTGGGCGGCGTCGCTGGCCGTCAACACCACCAGCATCCGAGGCCCGGCGATGTTCTGCATCGACAGCGCGACCCTGGTCTATTTCGTGTGGGTTTCGCTGCGATGTCGTAGGCTGTGGACGGTGGCCGCCTCGGCCTTCATGGCCCTGATCGTGGCCTCGCACGTGGCCACGGCGATCGATTTCAGGGTGGCGATGAACACCTTCAGGCTGAGCATGGCGCTCTGGAGCTACGGCATCCTCGCCTGCATCGGGTTCGGAGCCTGGTCGAGCCGGCCAAGCCGATCGCCGGCGTCGGCCTTGGCGACGCGCTAACGGCGCGCCGCCGAAGCCGCACCGCCTCAGGGCGCGCCCACGGCCTCCTTCAAGCCCGGCGTGAACTCGGCGCCGGCCTTGACCTGGGCGGTCGAGGCCTTGAGGGCGCCGCCGATCGGTTCGGAGCGGCCGCCCAGGCAGCTCTTCAGGAACTGCTCGGCCACGGCGTTGAAGGCGATGTTGTTGACCGGCCGTGCGAAGCCGTGGCCCTCGTCGGGGAACAGCACGTAGGTCACCGGTATGCCCTTGGCCTGCATCGCCTTGACGATCTGGTCGGACTCTGCCTGGTTGACCCGCGGGTCGTTGGCGCCCTGGCCGATCAGCAGCGGCTTGGTGATCGCCCCGGCGCGGTAGACCGGCGAGCGGTCCTTGAGCAGGGCTAGACCCTCCGGCGTCGTTGGGTCGCCCATCCGCTTGTAGAACTGCTGCTTGCCGGCCTCCCAATAGGGTGGAATGGTCTTGAGCAGGGTTTCCAGGTTCGACGGGCCGACGATGTCGACCCCGCAGGCGAAGGTGTCCGGCGTGTAGGTCAGGCCCACCAGGGTGGCGTAGCCGCCGTAGGAACCGCCCATGATCGCCACCTGCTTGGCGGCGGTGACGCCGCTCGACACCGCCCAGCCGACCGCGTCGATCAGGTCGTCGTGCATCTTGCCGGCCCATTCGAGATTGCCGGCGGCGATGAACGCCTTTCCGAAGCCCGTCGAGGCCCGGTAGTTGACCGACAGCACGGCGTATCCGCGGTTGGCCAGCCACTGGTGACCGCCATTGTATCCGTAGCTGTCGCGACCCCACGGACCGCCGTGCACCAGCAGCACCAGCGGCACGGGCTTTTCGGGCTTGCCGTCGCCGTCGGCGTCCGAGCCAGGCGGCAGGGTCAGGTAGGAGACCAAGGTCAGGCCGTCGCGGGCCTTGATCGCCTGCGGGAACATCGGCACCAGCGGCGCGCTCTTCAGCTCGGGCCGGCCGACGAACAGCTCGGTCACCGTCTTGGCCTTGCGATCGTAGAGATAGGTGGCGGCGGGGGCGACGACGGGGTCGGAGGTCACGGTCCACAGGTCGTCGGCGTTGGTGCGCGAGGTGACGTGGACGTCGCCCTTCAGCTTGCCGGCCAGGAAGTCGAGATCGGTCTTGATGGCCGGATCCAGCACCGTCCAGCTGTCGCGCAGATAGTCGACCGAATAGGCCTGGACCGCGCCGGTCTTGGGATCGGCGAGAATCCCGCCGATGTCGGCCCTGGCGTCTTGGCCGATCACCGTGGCCTTGCCGCTGGCGACGTCCTGGGCGAACAGCGCGGCGGTGTCGCGGCCGCGGGAGTCCAGCCAGTACAGCGTCTTGCCGTCGGCCGTGAAGCTCAGCGGCGCGGTCGTCATGGAGTCATCCAGGCCAAAGGCGACCACCGGCTTGTCCTCGACCTTGCCGTCGACCACCCGGTAGTAGTCCATGCCGCCGTCGGTCCGCTGCTTGGAGGCCAGGCGCAGGTTCAGGCCGTCGTCGACGTTGAAGCCGCCATAGCCTTCATTCTTCAGCAGCAGCTTCAGTACGCCGGTCTTCAGGTCGAGGCTGTAGATGTCGTGCCACTTGGGATCGCGATTGTTGACGCCCACCAGGATGCGGTCCTGTACGCGGCGGCTGACGCCGATGATCTGGGCGCGGGTCTTCTCGAACGGGGTGAGGGCGCGCTGGACGCCGGTGACGACGTCGACGTCGTAGATCAGGAAGTTCTCGTCGCCGCCCTTGTCGTTGACGAACAACAGGCCCTTGGAATCCGGCGACCAGAAGTAGTTGCGGATGGGCCGGATCTTCTCGGCGGTCAGGGGCTTGGCCTTGGCCAGGTCGTCGCGGGGCGCCACCCAGAGGTTCAGCACCCCGTCGCGCGGGGCGATCCAGGACAGCCACTTGCCGTCCGGGCTGATCCGGCCCGACGCGCGGCTGGGATTGCCGAACAGCTTGGCCCGCTCGATCAGCGGCGCGGCGACGGGTTCGGCGGCCTGGGCGGCCATCGGCGTGAGGGCGATGGTAATGGCAAGGCTGAGCAAGGCTGGACGCATCGAAGGTTCCCCAAAGAGCACGGCGCAACCTTCGGTTAGCTTCAGCGCGGGCGCAAGGGACTCTCGCGAGGCGGGTTCATCCCCGCTGCAGCAGCACCGTCGGCGCTTCGCGGTAGGTGGTGCGCGTCACTTCCAGGAAGCCCATCCTGAAGGCCAGTTTCAGGGAGGGGGCATTGTCGGGGTCGATGATGCAGACCACCGGCGCGTCGCCCCACTGGTCGCGCGCCCAGGACAGGGCGCCCGCGATCGCCTCGCTGGCGAAGCCCTGGCCGTGGGCCCAACTGGCCAGGGCCCAGCCCATCTCGGGCACGCCGTCGATCGAGGGCTGGATGCCGCGGTGGAAGTCGGCGAAGCCGATCTCGCCGACATAGCGGCCGCTCGCCGTCTCGCGCGCCGCCCAGTAGCCGTAGCCCAGAACCGCCCACAGCCCCCGGGCCCGCAGCAGGCGATGCCAGCTTTCCTCCGGCGTGGAGGTGCGGCCGCCGATGTGGCGGGTGACCAGCGGATCGCTCCACATCGCGGCGCTGTCCTCGAAGTCGGAGGCCTGAGGGGGGCTCAGGGTCAGGCGGGCGGTGGTCAGGATGGGCGGGGTCGTGGACGGAATCATCGGGGTCCTGTTCGGGTCTGCACGGCAAGCCTATACCGGCCTCGCCAGACGCCAACCGCCGGAACGCTCCATGACCGCGCCGCAAGACGCCATCGCCGCTCGCCGCAAGCTGACCAACAAGCTGATCGCCGGCAAGGACGCCCGTCGCCTGGCCCCGTTCTTCGCGCCGGGCATCAAGGTGATCGTCGGCGACGGCTCCCTGATCCTGGGCGCGCGCGACGTGCTGGAGGCCTTCGCCGGCCAGTTCGCGGATCCGGCCTTCGTCGCCTATGTCCGCACGACCGATCGCATCGAACTGGACGCCGCCGGCGATCGGGCCGCCGAGCACGGGACCTGGGTCGGAACCACGCGCGGCCAGCCCGACACTCGCGGGCGCTATCTGGCCACCTGGCGCAAGGTCACCGGCCAGTGGGTGATCGAGAACGAGCTGTTCGTGACGTTGAGCTGAGCGCCTGCACCGCCCATTGGCCGCACGAAACATGCGCTCCGCCGCAAGATGACGGGAAATTAATACCGTCGCCGTTGCCGCGCCGGGCAAGGGCCTCTACGCCTTTGCGTCAAACACTTCGAGGGAAGGGGACCCCACCTTGCAAAACCGCCGTCAGATGCTGCTGTCCACCGTCGCCGTCGGCCTGGCCGCCGCGACCCCGGGCCTGGCCCTCGCTCAGGCCGCCGGGGCTTCCGGCGAAAGCGCCAAGCTCAACGCCCTGTTCGACGCCATCATGGCCAAGCAGCTGCGCCAGTCGCCCGAGAACGCCACCAGCCTGGGCCTGGACGTCGGCGAGTTGGCCTGGACCAAGGCCCAACTGGCCGACCGCTCGTTCACCGCCATCGAGGCGGGAATTGTCCAGACCAAGCAGCAGCTGGCCGACCTGCGCGCCATCGACCGCAAGGCGCTGACCGGGATGGACGTGGTCAACTACGACACCGTCGAGTTCACCCTGGCGGTGCAGGACGAGGGCAACTCCAAGTTCACCTACGCCGGCGGCGGTTCGGGCGCGCCCTACGTGCTGAGCCAGCTGACCGGCTCGTACCAGTCGTATCCCGACTTCCTCGACACCCAGCATTCGATTGAGACCAAGGCCGACGCCGACGCCTATCTGTCGCGCATGGAGGCCTTCGCCCGGCTGATGGATCAGGAGTCGGCCATCGCCAGGCGCGACTACGCCGACGGCGTGATCCCGCCGGACTTCGTCATCGACAAGGCCCTGATCCAGATGAAGGCCTTCGCCGACACCCCGACGGCGCAGGCGCCGCTGGTGCTGTCGGTGGCCCGCCGGACCAAGGACAAGAACATCCCCGGCGATTGGGCGGCCGAAGCCAGCAAGGTCTACGAGACCTCGGTGCTGCCCGCCCTGAAGCGCCAGATCGCCCTGCTGGAGAGCGTCCGCCCGAAGGCCACGCACGACGCCGGCGTCTGGCGCCTGAAGGACGGCGGCGACTACTACGCCGTGTCGCTGAAGAACTACACGACCTCGACCCTGACCCCCGACGAGATCCACCAACTGGGCCTGGACCTGGTGAAGTCGATCTCGGCCGAGGCCGACAAGCTGTTCAAGAGCATCGGCATGGCCAAGGGCACGGTCGGCGAGCGGATGGCCGAGCTGGGCAAGGACATCTACGAGAACACCGACGCGGCCAAGGAACAGCTGATCGCGGACCTCAACACCAAGGCCAAGTGGATCGACAAGCAACTGCCGGCCTATTTCGGCCAGCTGCCCAAGGCCCCGCTGGAAATCCGCCGCGTGCCCAAGGCCATCGAGGCCGGCGCGCCGGGCGGCTACTACAACTCGCCCTCGCTCGACGGCAAGCGTCCGGGGATCTACTGGATCAACCTGCGCGACACCAAGGAGCAGGCCAAGTACACGCTGACCACCCTGACGGTGCACGAGGGCGTCCCGGGCCACCACCTTCAGCTGTCGATCTCCAACGAGGCCCAGGGCCTGCCGCTGCTGCGCAAGACCATCGGCAACTCCGGCTATACCGAGGGCTGGGCGCTCTATTCCGAAGAGCTGGCCGTTGAGATGGGCATCTACAAGAGCGACCCGCGCGGCCACATCGGCATGCTGCACGACGCCCTGTTCCGCGCCGTGCGCCTCGTGGTCGACAGCGGCATGCACTACAAGAAGTGGAGCCGCGAGCAGGCCGTGAAGTACATGGCCGAGACCATGGGCGACGAGGAGAGCGGCACGATCACCGAGATCGAACGCTATGTCGTCTGGCCGGGCCAGGCCTGCAGCTACATGATCGGCAAGATCACCTGGCTGCGCGCCCGCGAACGCGCCAAGAAGGCGCTGGGCAAGAAGTTCGACATCCGCAAATTCCACGACGCCGGCCTGCAGGCGGGCATGACCCCGCTGACCGTGCTGGACAAGGTGGTGGACAACTACATCGCCCAGACCAAGGCGGGGAAGTAGGGCAGGATATCTTCCCTCCCCTTTATGGGGAGGGGGGACCAGCGAAGCTGGTGGGTGGGGCTTCACCGCCCCACTGAGTCATCAAACCCCACCCGACCCCTTCGGGGCCACCCTCCCCATAAAGAGGAGGGAAGGGCTCTGATCTACCCCCACCCCTCCGACACCCCCGCTCGGCGCGGCGCGGGGGTCACCGAGCTGATCTTCAGCGCCGGCTGCGGCTGGTCGGTCGGCTTGCCGAACAGCCAGCCCTGGGCGAAGTCGACGCCGGCCTTGCGGACCACGTCCTCGACCTCGGCGGTCTCGACCATCTCGGCGACGGTGCGGATCTTCAGGTCGCGGCACAGCTCGACCAGTCGGCGGACCATGGCCCCGTCGCGGCCGTTCGCGGCCAGTTCGCGCACGTAGCGGCCGTCGATCTTGACGATGTCCAGGCTCAGCTCCTGCAGATAGGCGAACGACGAGGCGCCGGCCCCGAAGTCGTCCAGGCAGACCAGCGAGCCCAGGGCCCGCAGGGCCTGGATATGCTGGTTGGCGCGCGGCAGGTCGTCGATGGCGCAGGTCTCGGTGATCTCGAAGATCAGCCGCCCCTTGGCGACGTCGCTTTTGGCCAGCAGGCGGTCGATATGGTCGACGAAGCCCTCGTTGACGATGGTGCGGCCCGAGACGTTGATCGCCAGCTTGATCGCGCCGGTCCGGTCGCTGACCAGCCGCTTGACCGCCATCTCGGCGATGGCGTGGTCCAGCTCCTCGATCAGGTCGAACTCCTCGGCCATGCGGATCAGTTGGAACGGGCTGCCCCCGTCCTCGAAGCGCACCAGCGCCTCGTGGTGGTGCGCCGTTCCGGTCCTCAGGTCGACCACCGGCTGATAGGCCAGGGTGAAGCGCCGCTGGCTGACCGCCACGCCCAGGGCGCCGGCGCGCGACAGGGTGCGCTTGACCGAGCGGTTCATCGCCTCGGACAGGCTGAGCGGCGGGGTGTCCTTCAGGCCTTCGCGCAGGAAGTCGTCCAGGGCGTAGCGCAGGGCCTTGAGGCCGCGCGACGGGGTCATGCCACGGTCGATGGGCGCCACGTGGGCGTCGGCCTTGATCGAGGTCGCGCGGGTCAGGCGCTGGGCCATGTCGTC
Organism: Caulobacter sp. P1_D6; assembly: GCF_056406095.1. Classification (NCBI taxonomy): domain Bacteria; kingdom Pseudomonadati; phylum Pseudomonadota; class Alphaproteobacteria; order Caulobacterales; family Caulobacteraceae; genus Caulobacter; species Caulobacter sp. P1_D6. Next base: position 27,222 of record NZ_JBFUAW010000005.1, read on the forward strand.
GGGATGGTCGGCCTTGGCGCGGACCAGGGCGAAGCGGTCGGGCGACAGGCGGGTGGCCATGCCGCCCGCGTGGGACTCGGCCCGCACGGCCCCGGCCAGCTTGAGGTCCAGGGCGCGGGCCTCGGGCTTGGACAGCTGCTGGCGCATCGAGTCCAGTCCCGAGAAGTCGACCATGGCCAGCTCCAGCTCCAGGCCGGTGACGCGCGCGGCCTCGAACAGGCCGCGGGCGATGTCCTCGAAGCTCTCGCGATTGCGCAGACCCTCCTCGTCCACATGGCCGGACGGGGCGGGGGCCGGGGTGACCGAGACCGAGATCCGGCCGCCGTTGTCGGGCAGGGCGCGCAGGGTCAGGTTGACGTGGCGCGGCGGGGCGCCGGCCATGCGGACGGTGATCGGACCGTGCCGGAGGCCGTCGTCCGCCACGCTGGTGGCGGCTTCGATCAGGGGGCGGTCGGCGGCGGTGAACAGGTCGCGCCAGGCGCGGGCCATCAGGGTCCGCTCGTCCTGCCCCATGATCCGTTGCGCCGCGCCGAGCGCCAGGCTCACCCGGCCGTTGTCGACTTCCAACAGCAGGTCGGCGCTGGCGAAGGCCAGGCCCAGAAGGCGGCGCGGATCGATCGACAAGACTTTAAGTCCCCCGGAAGGGGAGCAGGATCGCCGGGCGTCGTTAAGGCCGGGTTGAGCTCAGGCCAATTTGGTCGCTTTCAGGCGTCATTTTCCGGCGCGAGGAATTGTCGCACCGGTTTCGATCGATGCGACCGGTTCTGACGCATCCCGTCCTTACAGTAAGAACATGTTGCGAACATAGAACAAAACATGTACGCATTAATCATTCCACAGGCGGGTGGGCGCGGCGGTCGCGAACCTCCGATCCGGCTGTCGGAATCATGAAATAAGGGCGGACCTCTCCAATGAGCAATCAGGCGGCTTTGAAACTCGTGGGCAAAGAAGACGGCGACAAGCAACGGGCTCTGGAAGCCGCTCTGGCCCAGATCGATCGGGCGTTCGGCAAGGGCTCGGTGATGAAGCTGGGCGAAAAGGGCAAGGTCGAGATCGAGTCGATCTCCACCGGCTCGCTCGGCCTGGACATCGCGCTGGGCATCGGCGGCCTGCCCAAGGGCCGCGTGATCGAGATCTACGGGCCGGAAAGCTCGGGCAAGACGACCCTGGCCCTGCACGTGGTGGCCGAGTGCCAGAAGGCCGGCGGCACCGCGGCCTTCGTCGACGCCGAGCACGCCCTGGACCCGGGCTACGCCTTCAAGCTGGGCGTCAATCTCGACAACCTGCTGGTCTCGCAGCCCGACAACGGCGAGCAGGCCCTGGAGATCACCGACACCCTGGTGCGCTCGGGCGCCGTCGACATCGTGGTCATCGACTCCGTCGCCGCCCTGACGCCCAAGGCCGAAATCGAAGGCGAGATGGGCGACAGCCTGCCGGGCCTGCAAGCGCGCCTGATGAGCCAGGCCCTGCGCAAGCTGACCGCCTCGATCAACAAGGCCAACACCATCGTCATCTTCATCAACCAGATCCGCCACAAGATCGGGGTGATGTACGGCAGCCCGGAAACCACCACCGGCGGCAACGCCCTGAAGTTCTACGCCTCGGTCCGCCTCGACATCCGCCGCACCGGTTCGATCAAGAACCGCGACGAGATCGTCGGCAACAATGTCCGGGTCAAGGTGGTCAAGAACAAGGTGGCTCCGCCGTTCCGCGAGGTCGAATTCGACATCATGTACGGCGAGGGCATCTCCAAGCTGGGCGAGATCATCGACCTGGGCGTCAAGGCCGGGATCATCGACAAGGCCGGCTCCTGGTTCTCGTACAACAGCCAGCGCATCGGCCAGGGCCGCGACAACGTCCGCGAGTTCCTGAAGGCCAACAAGGATCTGGCCGCCGAGATCGAGATCGCCGTGCGCCAGTCTTCCCGCAAGATCGAGGAAGAACTGCTGGTCGGCGGTCCCGAGGACGACGGCGAAGAATAGGACTTCCCCGGTCCGGGCCGCCTTCAGGCGTCCGGACCGGCCGAAGGTTTCGCGGCCGCCGCCCGCTGCGGGCGACCCCGCCTTATAGCCCGCCGCGCTTTACCGCCACGGCAGGCCGCGATCCCCGGACGCCTGGACCCCATGCCAGGCGTCCGATTTCGTTTAATCCTGCCCCTCAGGGGGAGGTGGCGTTCCGGACGAAGTCCGGGATGACGGAGGGGGTCCACTGAGCTAGCCGCCCAGATCCTCCCCCTCGGGGGACGTGGCCCCCGCGCCGGAGGCGCGCGCCGAGCTGACCGCCTAGGTCCTCCCCCTGTGGGGGAGGTGATCGCGCAGCGATCGGTGGGGGAGTTGTAGGATCGCCAATCCCGGTGGAGCTCAGCCTGCCGGCTCACGCCCCCCTCCGCCGGCTACGCCGACACCTCCCCCAGGGGGAGGGCCTTAAGAGGGGCGGCGACCGATCCTTCGCGCCCGGCGACCACCAACGCGATTTCCTCTCCGCTTGAAACCGCGCTATGCAGCGCCGACTTCCGGTTAGACCGGACTCAGTACGAAGCCCCCGAGACGCCTATGCCCAGCCTGAACGAGATCCGCAGCACCTTCCTGAACTATTTCGGCGCGGCCGATCACGCCATCGTCCCCTCGGCTCCGCTGGTGCCGCAGAACGATCCGACGTTGCTGTTCGTCAACGCCGGCATGGTGCCGTTCAAGAACGTGTTCACGGGCGCCGAGACCCCGCCGCATCCGCGCGCGACCTCGTCGCAGAAGTGCGTCCGGGCCGGCGGCAAGCACAACGACCTGGACAATGTCGGCTACACCGCCCGTCACCACACTTTCTTCGAGATGCTGGGCAATTTCTCGTTCGGCGACTATTTCAAGGAACAGGCGATCAACCACGCCTGGACCCTGCTGACCCGCGACTTCGCCCTGCCCCAGGACAAGCTGCTGGTCACCGTCTACCACACCGACACCGAGGCGGCCGACCTCTGGAAGAAGATCGCGGGGCTGGACGACAGCCGCATCATCCGCATCGCCACCAACGACAATTTCTGGTCGATGGGCGACACCGGCCCCTGCGGCCCGTGCTCGGAGATCTTCTTCGACCACGGCCCCCACATCCCCGGCGGCCCTCCCGGCAGCCCGGATGAAGACGGCGACCGGTTCATCGAGATCTGGAACCTGGTCTTCATGCAGTTCGAGCAGATGGCCGGCGGCGAGCGCGTCTCGCTGCCCAAGCCCTCGATCGACACCGGCATGGGCCTGGAGCGCGTCGCCGCCGTCCTGCAGGGCGTGCACGACAACTACGACATCGACCTGTTCAAGGCGTTGATCGCCGCCAGCGTCGAACTGACGGGCGTCAAGGCCGAGGGCGCCCAGGCGCCGTCGCACCGGGTGATCGCCGACCACCTGCGCTCGTCCTCGTTCCTGCTGGCCGATGGTGTCACGCCCTCGAACGAAGGCCGCGGCTACGTCCTGCGCCGGATCATGCGCCGCGCCATGCGCCACGCCTATCTGCTGGGCGCGCAGGAGCCCCTGATGCACCGCCTGGCCCCGACCCTGGTGGCCGAGATGGGCGTGGCCTATCCCGAGCTGCGCCGCGCCGAGGCCTCGATCGTCGAGACCCTGCGCCAGGAGGAAGAGCGCTTCCGCGTCACCCTGGGCCGCGGCATGGGGCTTCTTGACGAAGCCACCGCCAACCTGTCGGCCGGCGGCGTGCTGGACGGCGAGACCGCCTTCAAGCTCTACGACACCTACGGCTTCCCGCTGGACCTGACCCAGGACGCCGTGCGCGCCAAGGGCATCACGGTCGACACCGACGGTTTCGACGTGGCCATGGACCGCCAACGCACCATGGCTCGCGCAAACTGGGCCGGCTCGGGGCAGCAAGGCGCGGCCGCCGCCTGGTTCCCGATCCGCGAAGCCAATGGCCCGACCAACTTCGTCGGCTATGACACCACCGAAACCACCGGCGTGGTGAAGGCCATCGTGCTGGACGGCGCCCAGGTCGAGGCGGCTCAGGCCGGCGCGACCGTCGACGTCCTGCTGGACCGCACCAGCTTCTACGCCGAGAGCGGCGGCCAGGCCGGCGACACCGGCGTGATCGAGGCCAACGGCGTCGAGAGCCAGGTGACCGACACCCAGAAGCAGGCCGGCGACCYCTATGTGCACCGCGTCGATCTGGCCGGCCCGCTGAAGGTCGGCGATCAGGTCGTGGCCTCGGTCAACGCCGACAAGCGCACCACCACCCGCGCCAACCACTCGGCCGCCCACCTGGTGCACGCGGCCCTGCACCATGTGCTGGGCCCGCACGTCGCCCAGAAGGGCCAGATGGTGGACGGCGACCGCATGCGCTTCGACTTCAGCCACGGCGGCCCGCTGACCGCCGACGAGATCGAGCGCATCGAAGCCGAAGTGAACGCGGTGATCCGCCAGAACGTCCCGGCCGAGACCAAAGAAATGGCCCCGCAGGAGGCCATCGAGGCCGGCGCCGTGGCGCTGTTCGGGGAGAAGTACGGCGACAGCGTCCGCGTGCTGACCCTCGGCAAGTCGCTGACCGACGAAGCCAAGGCCTATTCGGTCGAGCTGTGCGGCGGCACCCACGTGGCCCGCACGGGCGACATCGCCCTGTTCAAGATCGTCTCCGAGCAGGGCGTGGCCGCCGGCGTGCGCCGTATCGAGGCCCTGACCGGCGAGGCGGCCCGCCGCTTCCTGCTGGACCAGGCCGGCGTCGCCAAGGCCCTGGCCGACCAGTTCAAGACCCCGGTCGCCGAGGTCCTGGCCCGCGTCGACGCCCTGGTCGCCGAGCGCAAGGCCCTGGAGAAGCAGCTGGCCGAGGCCAAGAAGCAGCTGGCCCTGGGCGGCGGCTCGGGCGGCGGTGCGGCTTCGGGTCCTGAAGACGTCGCCGGCACCGCCCTGATCGCCCGCGTCCTGGACGGCGTCGGCGGCAAGGAACTGCGCGGCGTGGCCGAGGAGTTCAAGAAGCAGCTGGCCAACGGCGGCGTCGTGGCCCTGGTTGGAACCAGCGACGGCAAGGCCGCCGTCACGGTCGCCGTCACCGCCGACCTGGTCGGCAAGTTCAGCGCCGCGGACCTCGCCAAGGCGGCGGTCCTGGCCATGGGCGGCCAAGGCGCCGGCGGCAAAGCCGACTTCGCCCAAGGCGGCGCCCCCGACGCCACCAAGGCCCAGGATGGCCTGGACGCCATCAAGGCCGCTCTGGCGGGCTGATCGATCCGCGTCTCCCGTTCAGGACGGTTCGGCTCGCCGCCGAACCGTCCTTTTCGTTTGCGCGGGTCCCATCGCGACGGCGGACGTTCAGCGCTTTCGCCGACAGACCTTTGAGGCGTCCACTGAGGTGGTCAGCAGCCGCAGCTCAAAGCGGAGCTATGGCACCGGGGCCGTCTTTCCATACCGTTGCCCGTTTGGCTGCCGCGACGGGGTCTTCTGCCGGAACGCGCGACACCAACGGGCCAAGATGCGGATCGAGCGGATCACCCCCGGTTGGGAAATGCCAATCGACCCGACAGGCCCGGCAACTCCTTCTGTCGATCAAGACGGACGGTGCGTGGTTGAGTTCCGGCTCTCCCGGTGGAGTGAACTGCTGCACGAGGACAGTCGAACCCTGGTCGAAAATCTCAAACCCGAGATCTCTCTGGAATGGACGATAGTTCGACTTGGCGACCGCCGCTTTCGCGGAGGAAACATAGTCGCAGTGCTGCACGACAGGGCCGGTACACCCCGGCGCCGCTTCGTTGGTTACGGACAGGAGCGCTAGTCCCCCCAGCACGACGAAAAGCCCAAAAGCGCTCAGGCCTAGGCTGATAAATGGAGCTTGTTTCGTCATCGGCGTTGCGTCCCCCATTCCCTTCTACCAGCCATGACGGCACACGCTAACGTCTGCTTAGGGGCTAAGCGGACCTCGCCCGCCCGCTCACACGCCTAACCTTCCACGCTCGCCCGCTTCGCCACGCGATAGGCCCGAGGGGTGGTTCCGACCTCGTCCCGGAAGGCGCGGTTGAACGGGCCGAGGGAGGCGAAGCCGCAGGCGAAGGCGATCTCCAGGATCGACCGTCGTTCGTCCGGGTGGGCGAGCATCCGCTTGGCCCGCGCGATCCGGTGGTGGTTTATCCAGCGGTTGAAGTTGGCAAAGCCCAGCGCCGTGCTGATGCACTGGGAGACCCGGTGCTCGGGCTCGCCCAGCCGCGCGGCGACGTCACCGATCTTGAGTTCGGGTCGACTGTCGACGGCCTCGTCGATCAACAGCCGTCGAAGGCGTTCGGCCAGGCGGGCCTCGTCCTCGGTCGGAGCGCGGCGCGCCGACGTGGCGATCCGCGCCGCCAGCGGGTGACCGCGTCGAAACCACACCGCGACCAGGAGGGCCGCCAGCCCCATGACGGCGCAGGCGCTCTTGGCCAGGTCGTCCCGCACGGCTTCGTCGGGCCCATCGCCGACGGCCCGCAGCCCCATGACCGAGACCGCCACCAGGACGGCGTAGATCGCGACGAAGGCGAACCGGAACCGCTTCTCGGCGCGCGGCAGGTCGCGCGCATAGCGGTGGAAGGGTTCGACGAAGGTCAGCAGCAGCGCGGTCGAGCCGCTCAGGGCATAGGTGTTGTCGGCGACGCGCGAAATGAGGCCGCCCGCCGGGGCGAGGACCGACAGGGCGCCGCTCAGCGCCACGATCAGACCGACGACGCGAGCCCATCTCGCATCCCGCTCGGCCGGATCGAACAGGGCCCGGGTCACCAGCCAGGCCCAGCCGCAGGCGCCGACGCCGATGACCGAGAAAACCGTCGCGGCGCCGCCTTCGAGCAGCCGCCCGAGGATGTAGCAGGCGAACGACGCGGTCGCGATCGCCGCATGGACCCGCAGCCGGCCGCGCGGTCGCCACGGTCGAAGGCCTTTCCCCATGGTCGCGATCGAAGCGCTGAATGTCGTCGCCGATGGCATACGCTTCCCCTCCCGACGAAATTGCCCCTCGACGCCCGGCCCTGTCCACCAGCGCGCGCGGCCTCGACAAAATATCTCTAGCCGAATTCCAAATCGGCGAGACCCGGCGCCCGCGTCGCCGCCATCCCTGCCATCGGCCTCAGCCTCGAGGTCGTGTCAGGAGACGCCATGTCGATCCCGTCCTCGTCACCATTGCCGCCGGCGGCCGGCGCGACCGCCCTGCGTTGGGCGGGGGTCCTCTGGTTCGTCGTCGCAGCCATCGGCCAGACCGCCTTCATCGGCTTCATCCTGGCCTTCTACGGGGTCCGCACCGCGACCGGGAACTTCGCCGGCTGGAACGACAAGCCCCTGATCGACGGCTACATAAAGGGCGACGACGCTGGCAACATCGTCTTCGCGGCCCACGTGCTGCTGGCGTCGGTCGTGACGCTGGGCGGTCTGATGCAGATGATCCCCGCTCTGCGCCGCAAGTGGCCCAGGCTGCATCGCTGGACCGGCCGGACCTTCCTCGTCATCGCCATCTTCATGGCGCTGAGCGGCGTCTGGCTGGCGGTCGTCAGGGGGACCTACCTCTCGGTGATCTCGGCCGTCGCGATCCTGATCAACGGCCTGCTCATCCTGATCTTCGCCGGCCTGGCCTGGCGGCACGCAATCAAGCGGCGCTTCGACCAGCACCGGCGCTGGGCCATGCGCACCTTCATGGTGGTCAGCGGGGTCTGGTTCCTGCGGGTCGGCCTGATGGGCTGGATCGTCGTCAATCGGGGGCCGGTGGGCATGACGAAAGACATGTCGGGGCCCGCCGACATCGTCATGACCTTCGGCAGCTACCTGATTCCGCTGGCCTTCCTGGAGCTGTACGGCGCGGCCGAGAGAAGCGCCGACGGCGTCCGCAAGGCGCTGACGGCGGCCTTGATCGTGGTCGCCTCCGTGTTCATGGCGGCCGGCGTCTTCGGAACGATCGCCTTCATGTGGGGCCCCTACGTCTGAGGGGCGTCGCGCTCACCGCCGATCCTCCAGGATCATCGCCGCGCCCTTCTCGGCGATCATCACCGTGGGGGCGTTGGTGTTGCCGGAGGTGATGGCCGGCATCACCGAGGCGTCCACGACCCGGAGGCCCAGCAGGCCGCGCACCCTGAGGCGCTCGTCGACGACCGCCAGCGGATCGTCCGCCGTGCCCATGGCCGCCGTGCCGACCGGGTGGAAGATCGTGGTGGCCAGCGCCTTGGCCGCCGCCAGCAGGTCCTCGTCCGTCTCGACCGCCGCACCGGGCCGGAACTCCTCGGGCGCGTAGCGGGCCAGGGCGGGCTGGCCGACGATCCGGCGCGCCCAGCGCAGCGAGGCGACCGCGACGTCGCGATCCTCCCGCGTGGCCAGGTAGTTGGGATCGATCCGGGGCGGGGCCGCGAGGCCGGGGCCGGACAGGCCGACGCTTCCCCGGCTGGCGGGGCGCAGGTTGCAGACGCTGGCGGTGAAGGCCCCGAACCTGTGCAAGCCGTCGCCCCACTTGTCCAGGCTCAGCGGCTGGAAGTGGAACTGCAGGTTCGGCGTCGCGCGGCTGGGGTCCGAGCGGCAGAACATCCCCAGCTGCGAGGGGGCCATGGTCAGCGGGCCCGACCGCCGCAGCGCGTAGTCGACGCCCATGCCCACGCGCCGGACCAGGTTGGCGTAGTCGGTGTTGAGCGTGCGCACGCCGGTGACCTTGTAGACCGGCCGGATCTGCAGGTGGTCCTGCAGGTTGGCGCCCACGCCCGGAAGGTGACGCCGCACGGCGACGCCGGCTTGCTTCAAGGCCTCGGCGTCCCCGATCCCCGATCGCTGCAGGATCAGCGGCGAGCCGATCGCGCCGGCCGCCAGGATCAGCTCGCCGGCGACCCGGGCGGTCAGGACCTGGCCGCCGCGCACGGCGCGCAGGCCCGTCACGCGCTGTCCGTCCAGCACGATCTCCTGGACCTCCACGCCGGTTTCCAGCCGCAGGTTGCCGCGCGCCAGCACGGGCTTGAGGAAGGCCGAGGCGGTGCTCCATCGGCGGCCCGCCCGTTGGTTCACCTGGAAATAGGACGAGCCCGAATTGTCGCCGCCGTTGAAATCCTCGATGGCGGGAACACCGGCCTCTTCCCCGGCCCGGCGGATGGCGTCCAGGATGTCCCAGCGCACCCGGGGATGCTCCACCCGGTATTCGCCGCCCGACCGGTGGTGTTCGCCCTTCGGCGCGACATGGTCCTCGTGGCGCAGGAAGTAGGGCAGGACGTCCAACCAGCCCCAGCCCGTCAGCCCCTTCTGGCGCCAGCCATCGTAGTCCTGGGCCTGGCCGCGCATGTAGATCATGGCGTTGATCGACGAGGAGCCGCCGATCACCTTGCCGCGCGGATAGGCCAGGACGCGGTCGTCGAGGCCGGGCTGGGCGACGGTCTCCAGCAGCCAGTCGGCGCGCGGATGGCCGATTGCGAACAGGTAGCCGACGGGGATGTGGAACCAGATCCAGTCGTCCCGGCCGCCCGCCTCGAGCAGCAGCACCTTGACCGAGGGATCGGCCGACAGGCGGTTGGCCAGCACGCAACCCGCGGAGCCGGCGCCGACCACCACATAGTCGAACTCGCCCAGGTCGATCTCGCCCGCCATCCCGCCGAATCCTCCGTCGCCGCGCCTCGGTCGGGGCGGTCGATCCGGTTAGGCTGGGGCAAGCACACGATGTTGGGAAGCGTCGGGCTTCGGCCGCACCGCTTTCGACCCGACGATGGCGCCCAACGCTCCGTCGAGCGTGGGGTAGGCGAAGGCGAAGCCGCTGGCCAGCGCCGCCGCGGGTACGACCCGCTGTCCCTTCAGCAGCAGCTCGTCGGCGAAGGCGCCCAGGGCCAGGCGCAAGGGCGCGGCCGGGGCGGGCAGCAGGGCGGGGCGGTGCAGGGCGCGGCCCAGGGCCTGGGCGAAGGCGGCGTTGCGCACCGGCTCCGGCGCCGTGCCGTTGACCGCGCCTCGCAGGCCCGGCGTGGCGATGGCGTGGGCGATCAAGCGCACCAGGTCGTCCAGATGGATCCAGCTCATCCAGTGACGTCCGGCGCCGAACGGCCCGCCCAGGCCGAACTCGAACGGCGTCAGCATGCGCGACAGGGCCCCGCCGTCGATGGCCAGGACGATGCCGATGCGCAGCCGCACCACGCGCACGCCCAGGTTCTGGGCCGYCATCGCCGCACGCTCCCAGCGCCGGCAGACGGTGCGCGAGAAGCAGTCGGCGCCGTTGGCCGTCTCGTCCAGCACCTCGTCGCCGCGCAAGCCGTACCAGCCGATCGCCGAGCCGTTGACCAGCACCTCGGGGCGGCGCTCCAGCCGTGTGATCAAGGCGACCACGGCCCGGGTCACCGCCAGGCGGGAGCCGACGATCCGTCGGCGTTTGGCGGGCGTCCAAAGACCGTCGGAGATCGGCTCGCCGGCCAGGTTGACGACGGCGTCGATGCGCGTGTCGGCGGCGATCTGGTCCAGGGACGTGACGATCCGGATCGGGGCGGGCAGGTCGGCGGCGGTGGCGCGGCTGCGGGTCAAGGCGATGACCTCGTGGCCGGCGCCGACCAGGGCCGCGACCAGGCGCCGGCCGATCAGCCCAGTGGCCCCGGTGACCAGGATCGACCGGCGTGGCGCCAGCGCCTGGACCAACGGAACGGGATCGGCGGCGACGATGCGGTTGGTCCGGTCGGCGGCGGCCAGGTCGCGCAAGCCGAAGACGATGACCCCTACGGCGGCGAGGGCGCACAGCCAGCTCCAGACGCCGTAGGACGCCGGGACCAGCGCGGTCGGGTTCGTCGCCCAACCGGCCAGCAGCGGGACCACCAGCGCCAGCACCACGCCGTAGTTCAGGGTCAGCAGGGTGTGGGTGACGCGCTCGCTGGCCGGCAGTTTGCGCGACCGATCTTCCTCGACGAAGTCCCACAGGGTCAGGAGCAGTTCGCCCAGCATCAGCGCGATCAGGGCAACGGCCAGGGCGCCTTGCGGCTGGCTCCAGCCGAAGGCCGTCAGCATCACCGCATAGGACAGGTTGCGCACGCCGTGCAGCCGCAGCTCGCGGGCCTGGGACGGTCGCCAGGCCAGGCGTTCGGTCAGCTCATGATGATAGAGGGTGTCGAACCCGCCCATCGCCACCTGGGCGAACACCAGGGTCCAGATCAGATCGGTCATTGGCGTTGCTCCCAGGGCCTAGTGCCAGAATCTAATGGATGTGAGCCGGCCGCTCGCGGAACACCCCGACCTGGCGGAGCATCTGGCCAAGCAGCGGATGGCGCAGGTCCAGCACGAAGGCGAAGCCGCCGTCGCCCTGGTCGATATGGCTGATGGTCAGCGCTCCCGGCACCAGCCAGGCCGGCAACCGCAGGCGCAGTCTAAGCCGCCTCGGGCCCAGCGCCAGGAAGTAGTGGTCGCTGTGGAAGTGCAGCGCCGTCTCGTCGGCGCTGACCGCCAGGGCGATGCCGAAGCCCCAGCCGAGATACTCCTCAAGACCGGTCGGGCCGGCGAAGCGCTTGCTGCTGTGGATCACCTGCGGAAAGCCGTGGGCCTGGTTGTACATCCGGGTCCAGAACTGGCCGCCGGCCTGGCCGTCCTCGGTCACCGTCACGACGGCGGCCACGCCGAGGTCGTCGTACAGGGGCAGGGGCGCGCCGATCGGCCGGCACAGCTGGACCAGCGCCTGGCCCGCCCAGGTGCGCCGGCTTTCGGTGATCTCGCCGACATAGGTCACGGCCATTCCAGGACGCAGGCGCTTGCTGAACCGCTCGCGCACGGCCCGGGGCAGGCGGCTCCAGGCGGCTTCGCCCAGCAGGGCGCGGAAGCGTTGGTCGTGCAGGTCGGCGGGCCTGGCGAGAGTGGCTTCCGGAGCGCCCTGGTCATGGGCCGGATGGATTCTTTCGAGTTCGAGCATCGCCAAATCCCCTGTTCCCGTTCTGCCTGTTATTTCTGTTCAAAGAGAAATCAGCGGGCAAATTTTTTAAGTCGTCTTGTCCGTCTTGCCGCGCCCCAGGCTCAGCAGGCCCACCACCTTCGAGCCCATCTTGATCAGCGACATCAGGGTGCTGGGCGGCACGCTCAGCATCTGGCCGTACCAGCTGTCGATCGTGGTGACGAAGCCGTGCATCTCCTTCAGGCGTTTGCGCGCCACCGGGCTGAGCGTGGGATCGTCGTCGGCCGCCGCCAGGACAGGGCCCAGCGCCTCGACCATCGGATCGATCTCGCGCTCCTTGCGACCTTGGGCGATGCGGGTCAGCATCTGCCAGAGGTCGGCCTCGGCCTCGTAGTGGTCGCGTCGGTCGCCCAGCTGCGGCACGCGACGGATCAGCTTCCAGCCGATCAGCTCGCGGATGCTGTTGGAAACGTTGGAACGGGCCATGCCCAGGCTGTCGGCGATGTCCTCGGCGGTCATCGGCTTGTCGGCCAGATAGAGCAGGGCATGGATCTGGGCCACGGAGCGGTTGACGCCCCATTGCCCGCCCATGTCGCCCCAGCGCAGCACGAACTGCTCGACCGCGGCGGGTAGGCGCTTCGTGGTGTCTGCAATTTCTGTCATGACAGAAATTTGCGACCAAACGGCGTGGGAGTCAAGTCCACGCGGGCCTGCCGCCTCAGAACGCCGGCTCGGTTCAGCCCGGGATAGGGTTCGAGATCTCTATGAGGTTCTGGTCGGGATCGCGCACATAGACCGACAGGATCGCGCCCGTCGCCCCGGTGCGCTGGACCGGCCCTTCCTCGATCGCCACCCCGTGGGCGTGGAGATGATCGATCACCTGTTCCAGGGACGTGGCGGCGATGAGGCACAGGTCGGCCGAACCGGGCGTGGGGCGCTGGGCCTTGGGTTCGAACTCGTGGCCGGCCTGGTGCAGATTGATCTTCTGCCGGCCGAACACCAGGGCCTTGCGGCCCGCGCCGAAGGTCTCGACCCGCATGCCCAGGACGTCGCGGTAGAACGCGATCGTGCGGTCCAGGTCGGCGACGGTCAGCACCAGATGGTCGAGATGGTCGATGGCGATCATGCCCTCTCCCTTAGCAGATGACGGTGATCGGGGTCGCCGCCCGGCCTGCGGCGCCGAAATAGTGAACGTTGGTCTCCCAGGGGCGAAATTCGTGATCACGAAGGCTCGCCGTTCCCGCCCGACGCGCGCAAGCTCGGCTCGGGACAGGTGACGAGGGAGGGACCACCATGAGCGAGGAAACCGCCGGCGGCGGCGTCAGCTACGAGAAGGTCGGCGCCGAGTACTTCGATAAACGCGGCCTCAAGCGCTATGCGGGCGTGTTCTCGTTGTGGGCGCTGGGCGTCGGGGCGGTGATCTCGGGCCAGTTCTCGGGCTGGAACCTTGGCATGGGCGTCGGCGGCTGGGGCGGCATGCTGGTGGCCACCCTGATCATCACCGTGATGTACCTGGGCCTGACCTTCTCGATCGCCGAAATGGCCGCCGCCCAGCCGCACACCGGCGGGGCCTACAGCTTCGCCCGCGCCGCCATGGGGCCGTGGGGCGGCTTCATCACCGGCCTGTGCGAGAACGTCGAATACGTGCTGACGGCCGCGGTCGTGTGCTTCTTCATCGGCTCGTACCTTGGGGGCATCTTCGAGACCCCGGCCTGGGTGCAGCCGCTCTACTGGATCGGATCCTACGTGATCTTCGTGGGCCTGAACGCCGGCGGGGTGGCGATGTCGTTCCGGTTCACGGTGTTCATCACCTTGCTGGCCCTGGCCTGCCTGGCGGTGTTCTGGGTCAGCGCCCTGCCGCACGCCGACTTCCTGAAATACGCCATGAACGTGGGGCCGGGCGGGACCGAGCTGCCGAACGGCCATGGACCGTTCCTGCCGGCCGGCGTCGGCGGGGCCCTGGCGCAGCTGCCGTTCGCGGTCTGGCTGTTCCTGGCCATCGAGCAATTGCCGCTGGCCGCCGAGGAGAGCCACACCCCGCAGCGCGACCTCCCCAAGGGCATCATCCTGGGCATGGCCACCCTGATCGTCTCGGCCCTGTTGGTGCTGTGGCTGAACAGCGCCATCTCGCCAGGGACCTTCGCCCTGTCCAAGTCCGGCGAGCCGATCCTGGAAGGCTTCCGCACGATCTATGGCGGCGGCCTGGCCAAGGTCCTGGCGGCGATCGCCGTGGCCGGCCTGATCGCCAGCTTCCACGCGATCATCTTCGCCTATGGCCGGCAGATCTATTCGCTGTCGCGGGCCGGCTACTTCCCCCGCGCCTTGTCGGTGACCCACGGGGTGCGCAAGACGCCGGACGTGGCCCTGCTGACCGGTTCGGCGGCCGGCCTGGCGGTGATGCTGGCGGTCTGGTTCATCCTCGGGGCCGAGAAGGGCGCGGCGGTGATCGGCGGCACCCTGCTGAACATGGCGGTGTTCGGGGCCATGCTGTCCTACGTCGCCCAGGGCGTGTCGTTCATCCTGCTGCGCAAGAAGTTCCCGAACATGGAGCGGCCCTACAAGAGCCGGTTCGGCCTGACGGGCGCGGGGCTGACGGTGGTGATCTCGCTGGTGACGATCTTCTACCAGCTGAAGGACCCGATCTACCGCACCGGTGTGATCGGCGTGGCGGTCTGGTTCGCCGTGGGCATCGCCTACTTCGCCCTGTTCGGCCGCAAGAAGCTGGTGCTGTCGCCCGAGGAGGCCTTCGCGATCAGCGGCGGCAAGACGGCCTACGAGACGCACTGACGTAAGGGTTCGGGGGACGAGCGGCGGGAACCTGTCCCCAGCTTGTCCCCCGAAACTCGCGGCGATCTCGAATACCGATGTTCACCCAGGCGCCGCGACGCGCTATCGAAGGGAAACAACGGTGAGGAAGCCCATGACGTCGCGGACCATGATCGCCCTGGCGATCGCCTTAGCGTTGGGTGCGTCGGCCGCACCCGGCTTCGCCCAGGTCCCCGCCAACCTGTCGGCCGCCCTGGCCGATCCGGCCCGGCCGGCGGCCGACACCTCCTGTCGGCGGCCGTCGGCCCGACCGGCACGGTCTACGCCTACCAGCCGGCCGAGTTCATCAAGTTCCAGGCTAAGTACGGCGAGGACCTGAAGACCGTCGCGGCGGCCTACAAGAACGTCACGCCGCTGGACGGCAGCCTGATTGGGCTGGACCTGCCCGATGGCCTGGACGCGGTGATCACCGTCCAGAACTACCATGACCTGCACCTCAAGCCGTTCCCGGCCGACACCGCCGCCAAGGTCAACGCCGAGGTGTTCAAGTCGCTGAAGCCGGGCGGGGTGTTCCTGGTCGTCGACCACTACGCCGCCGACGGCTCGGGCCTGACCGCTCCCGACACCCTGCACCGGATCGACATCGCCGCCGTGAAGTCCGAGGTCGAGGCCGCCGGCTTCAAGCTGGCCGCCGAGAGCCCGCTGCTGCGCAACCCGGCCGACCCGCGCACCGCCATCGTCTTCGACCCCGGCATCCGGGGCAAGACCGACCAGTTCATCCTCAAGTTCGTGAAGCCATAGGGGAGGGGGAAGGGGATACGCCCGCGCCGTCAGCCGCGCCGGGACTACAAGAGCGCCGTTCGCGCGGGCGTGTCCCCACTTCCGAAGTTCCCGTCATCGCGACGAAAGTCGGGATCGAGCCGAGACCCACAGGCCGGTCCCGGCCCCTCCATTATTAGAACGCGATGATGGCCTGGACCATCGGCACCCAGGCCGTCATGCCGGCCGTGTAGGGGGTGAAGGTGCCGCTGTAGGGCACGTTGACCGTGCGCATCAGCTCCGCGGACAGCCACATGCGCTCGGTCGGGACGAAGTACCACTTCAGGCCTACGCCCGCCTCCCACGAGTCGCGGAATTCTCCGAATATCCTCGAGCCGCGGCCGTACACCATCAGCTTCTGGGGGGCGATGAACGTGGCCGCCGACAGCTCGAAGCCGTGGTCGAACATGCCTGCGATGGCGACCGGAGCCGGGACCGGGGAGTCATCGAACGCCTTGAAGTCATCGACCCAGCGGAAGAAGTACTGCCCGTTGACCGACCACCCGTTCTTTTTCACGCCCCCGTCGATCGCCCACATTTCGTACGTGGCCGTGTCGACAGTCACGCCCGGCGCGAAGGCGCCTTCGGCGAAGGTCAGCACGCCGTCCGAATTGTACATCGACGTATTCTCGGGGCTCGACTGGTCGAGGTTTGAAAAGCGGTCTTCCTTCGACCGCGTGTATGACGTCCCCAAGCGAATGCGCAGATCCGACGAGGCATAATAGTCGTCGTACATGTTGCGCGACTTGCCGGGCGGGCCGTAGTCGCCGAGCGGTTCCCACCAGACACTGCCCGAACCCATCAGATGGGTGTCGATCTTCGAGGCCGAGATGTTCAGCGTGTTGAGTCCGTTACCGACGAACGCCAAGTAATGCAGGCCGTGCGGGAGATCCCCGTTGGCCCAGATCCCCTGGGTGAAGCCGGGACGGAAGAAGTTGTCGGCCATGGTGCGGTCGGTCGACTGGAAGAACGGAAACGTGTTCACCAGCGACCGGCTGCCCGGCACGCCCGTGTAGCCGCCCCAAAGCGAGAAGGCCTTGTTGAACTGCCAGCCGATGTTCCCGGCCACGACGATCGAGGCCGACCCCGCGGAGGTCCACACGGTGGAACTGTAGCGCAGTCTCTTGTCGAAAATGTAGCCACCCAGGATGAACATCGAGCGGTTGACCGTGATGTCGTTGCGCGGATTGACGGTGCGAACCACGCCCAGATGATCGGTGTAGGTTTCGTCGGTCGAGGTGGTGTTGAGGTAGCGGACCTGGGTGTTGACGTTGAACTTCAGCAGGAAGGGAATCTTGGCGTCGTCGGGATTCTCCCAGACAACGATGCCGTCCCGATAATGGTCGGCAAGTTTCTGCGTGACGGAATCGTCCGGTTCCTTCGCGCCCGGCGGGGCCGCGGCCGCCACCTGCAGCGGCGCGGGCGCAGCCGCTGCGGCCGCTATGGGCGGCGGGGCGGGTTGCGGGGCCGCGGGCGCGGACTGACTGTCCAGCTGTTGCTGCAGCCGGCTGAGCGTCTCGGTCAGCCCCTTTTGCTGTTCCTGCATGATGCGAAGCTGCTCGCGCACCGCCGTGACCTGCTGTTGCAGTTCGGCGGGCGTGGCCGGGCGCGCGGGAGCCTGCGCATGGACGGCGGTCGCGACCATGGTCGTCAGGGCGCCGACCGCGACGGAAAGCCTGATGGCCGCGCGACGCTGTCCACGGTGATCGCGCGCCCAGGGCTCTCGCCCTTCTCCGCTGGTCTGGTCCGCCATCGCCTTGGACCTTTCGAAGGGATCAAGGCGTGGACAGTCGGATTTCTAGCTGGGCGGCGGCATAAGGTGAAATGCTGAGGCGGGCCGCGCGTCTAACCCAGCCTCACCCCCCGAACGACCGCCCTGAGCCGCCGAAGCCGCCGCGCGAGATCACCGAGCTGCGGCTCTGGACTCGGGTCGGGGCCCGCATTTCCGGCGCGTTGAAGGTGTCGGTGCGCACGCGGGTGCGGCCGGTGACATAGTCGCGCGACAGCGGATAACCGCCGCCGCCGTAGTAGGTCCCGCCGCGGTCGCGGTACATCGGCGCGCCGTAATAGCCGCCGCCCATGTTGTTCAGCGCCTGGCCGACGATGAAGCCGGTCAGCAGCGGGGTGAAGAAGCTGCCGCCGCCGCCGTTGTTGCGCGGCACGCACTGGTCGACGCCGTAGCGCTCCTCGCAGCTCTGCTGGTCGCCGAACTTGGGGGCGTTGGCGGCGCTGTCCTTCTGGGCCTGGGCGTAGGCGGTGTCGCACTGGACCGCGGTCATGTCGCCGGACTTCTTGCAGTCGTCCAGCGAGGCGTAGGTCTTGGCGTCGACCTCGCGCGAAGCGGACGGCGGGTCGCCCCACTGGGTGGCGGTGCCGGGATCGTCGCAGGCGCTGACCGAGATCGCCGTGCCGGCCATCAGGCCGGTCAGGGCCAGGCCGCTGGAACGCAAGCGGCGGCGTGCCAAGGGGGGCTTGGGGGAGGGAGCTTGGATCGTCATGGCGCGCCTCAGGCCGTCATGCAGGCGGCGTTCAGCACGCCGACCGCCAGGGAGATGCTCAGCAGATAGACGCCGGCGGCGATTTCGCCCTTCTCGATGCGGGCGGCGACGTCCTTCATCACCACGACGCGCACCAGGGTGAAGGCGGCGATCTGGATCACGCCGGCCAGGGCGGCCCAGGCGCAGAACTCCAGCAGGGTGACGGTGTTGCTGAGCGCCGAGGCCAGGGGCAGCACGTAGCCGACCAGGGCCCCGCCCAGGGCCAGGGCCGCGGCGACGTTGCCCTCGCGGATCAGCTTGCCCTCGTTGTAAGGCGTCACCCACTGGTAGACGACCTTGAAGATCACCGTGAACAGGCCGGCGGCGACGAAGGCCACCACGAAGGCCAGGGCGCTGGCGCCAAATCCGTGCAGGTCCATTTGCTTTCCCCCTAAGGCCTAGGCCTTGAATTCACCGACGCCCAGCGGGACGCCGATCATGATTTCGAACGAGACCTCGGTGCGGTCCTCGTTCTCCTGCTCGATGGCCAGCAGCAGTTCGCGGCCTTCGCCGGGCAGGTCGCGGCCGAACAGCATGCAGGTCTGGTAGATTCGCCGATCGGGAATGCCGTCGCGGTCGTCGTGGACGTCTTCCCAGAAGGTCACCGGGTCCTGGCTCTCGGCCTCGTCGCCGAACCACAGGCGCTGGTACTCGGGCAGGCCGGCGGCGGTGAAGGTGCGGGCCCGCAGGCGCTGGCCCCAGGCGTCGCGGTCGGCGCGGCCGCCCGGATAGGTGCTGTCCCAGGGGACGAAGACGGTGATGTCGTTGACCCGCTGGCCTTCGCGGTCGTCGGACACGGCTTGGAACATCACGTCGTCGTCGGTGTAGAACCGGTGCACGAAGCCGCCGTCCTTCAGGTCGACCAGGCCCTGGGCGGTGATTTCCAGGGTGTCGCGGTCCAGCGGGAAGCGCAGGTCGTCGCCCAGGCGGCGCCAGGCCAGGGTGTCCAGCCACACCGTGCGGCCCAGGGTGACGTTGCGGATCGCCGGCAGGGCCGAGGCGGGCGCGGCGTCCTTGCGGCCGAAGAGCTTGCTGAACATGAACGACCCGATGCGAAACTCGCGTCACATGTACGCCGCGGATCGTCCGCACAAAAGGGGGCCCCGTAAAACGGAGTGGGGGATTACCAACTTGTCATCCGCGCACGTAAGGTTGCGCTCTCGACGACTGGCGTTCGCCCGCCCATCTAGTATGAAACGGCTCCACGACTGGATCGCCGCAGGAGAGACCGCCCGATGACGACCCCCGCCTGGACTGTTCGCTCGCTGAAGACGGCGCTTTCCGACGGCTTCAGCGACGCCATGACGGCCCGTGTGGTCGAGGGCGCCGATCCGATCCTGCTGGTGACCATGCACGACCAGGGCGACCTGGAGATCTATGTCAGCGTCAGCGACCAGCAGATCGCCGCCTCGGTGCTGCTGTGGCCGGTCGACGAACAGGCCGATCGCCACGCCTTCAACGAATTCCTGCTCAAGGCCCAGAAGCTGGTGCCGCTGTCGAACTTCGGCATCAGCACCGTGGGCGAGCGCGACTATTACGAGCTGTTCGGCGAACTGGCCCCCAGCTCGTCGCTGGACGACATCCTGATCGAGCTGCGAGTGTTGGCCGAGAACGCCATCGAAGCCGCTTCCGACCTGCGCTCGTCCTTCACCCCCGCCGCCTAAAACTCGCGACTCGGAGACCCCCAAATGTCCATCTGGAACAAGCTGTTCACCCTGGGTCGCGCCGGCGCGCACGAAGCCACGGCCGCCGTCGTCGACGCCAACGCCATCCGCATCCTCGACCAGGAAATCCGCGACGCCGACACCGCCCAGGGCAAGGCCCGCGACGACATGGCCACCCTGGTGGCCCGCCGCCGCATCCTGGAAAAGGAAGTCGCCGGCTTCCGCGACCAGGTCACCAAGTACGAGGGCTCGGCCCGCGCCGCCGTCCAGAAGGGCGACATGGACCTGGCCCGCCAGGTGGCCCAGCGCATCGCCGACCTCGAGCAGGACATCGCGCTGAAGGAGCCGCAGATCGGCGACATGCGCGCCGCCGAGGATCAGCTCCACACCGCCATCACCGCCACCGACCGCCGCATCGAGACCCTGCGTCGCGAAGTCGAGGTCGTGAAGGTCAACGAGAGCGTCCAGAAGGCCCAGGCCGCCGTCTCGGCGCGCGGCGCGGGGGCCGGCGCCTCGTTGGGCTCGGCCGCCGACAGCCTGGCCCGGATCAAGGAACGCCAGATGGTGCGCGGCGAGAAGATCAAGGCCGCCGGCGAACTGGAAGACCGTCGCACCGGCGCGGATCTGGACGAGAAGCTGCGCCTGGCCGGCATCCTGCCGGGCCAGTCCAGCGCCGACGACGTCCTGGCCCGTCTGGCCCCGGCCGCTCCGCCGCTGCAGATCGAACAGAAGGCTGGCGACGGCTCGAAGACCGAGTAGTGCGCCGCCTCAAGCTGACGCCCCGACCCGACTGGCAGGCCAAGGCCGAGGCGGTCGGGTTCGTCTATCACCACACCGAAGGCCAGGCGTACTGGGATGAAAGCGTCGCCTACGCCTTCACCCTGGACCAGGTGGAGCAGGATCTGGAGCCGGCCGCGGCCGAGCTCCACGATCTTTGCCTGGACCTGGTCGACGAGGTGGCCGGCAGCCAGGAACTGATGGAGCGGCTGGCGATCCCGGCCGAGCATCGCGACTTCGTGGCCTCCGCCTGGCGCGCCAAGTCGCCGTCGCTCTACGGTCGTTTCGACTTCGGCTATGACGGCCAGTCCAAGCCCAAACTCTACGAATACAACGCCGACACCCCGACCAGCGTCTTCGAGGCCGCCACCTTCCAGTGGCTGTGGCTGGAGGAGATGATCGCCAACGGGACCTTCCCGGCCAACGCCGACCAGTTCAACAGCCTGTTCGAGGCCCTGCGCGACCGGTTCAAGCTCCTTTTTCCGAAGGGTGGCTTCGTCCACTTCGCCAGCGACGAGGACGCCGTCGAGGATCGCCAGACCGTGCGCTTCCTCGAAGACCTGGCCCTGCAGGCCGGGCTCGAGCCCAAGTTCGTGGCCATGGACAACATCGGCGTCAACGAAGAGGGCCAGTTCGTCGACCTGGAGGGCTTCGTCCTGCAGGCGGCGTTCAAGCTCTATCCGTGGGAGTTCATGCTGCGCGAGCCGTACGCCGCGCACCTGAACACCGCCCAGGTGCGCTGGATCGAGCCGCCGTGGAAGGCGATCCTGTCCAACAAGGGCATCCTGCCGCTGCTGTGGGAGCGCCACCGCGGCCACCCCAACCTGCTGGAGGCCTATTTCGAGGGCGACCCGGCGGCGAGCGCGCTGGGCGACCGGTTCGTGAGGAAGCCGCTGTTCTCGCGCGAAGGGGCCAATGTCGAGGTGGTCGGCGGCCCGGAACACCTTGCCGAGCCCGTGCTCGACCAGGGCTACGGCGCGGAAGGCGCGATCGTCCAGGCCTACCACCCGCCGCCGGAGTTCGACGGCAAGCGGCCGGTGGTCGGCGCGTGGATGGTGGGCAACGAACCGGCCGGCATCGGCATCCGCGAGGACGACAGCGTGGTGACCAAGAACCTGGCGAGGTTCGTGCCGCACGTGATCGAGGGCTAGGGCGTCCGTAGAGGCGCCGTCATCAGGGAAGGAAGACGATGGCTCGGTTCACTTGGATCGCGGTTCTCGCGGCGCTGATCGCCATGCCGGCGACGGCGGGCGAACTGGCCGTCGTGCACGTCAGGATCTACGCCTCGCCGGGAGCGCCGGCGATCGAGGACGGTTCGGTGATCGTCCGCGACGGCCGCGTCATCGCCGTGGGCCCCGCCGCCGAGGTGAGGCCCGGTCCCGGCGCAGAGGTGATCGACGGGCGCGGGCTGGTGGTCACGGCGGGTTTCTGGAACAGTCACGTCCACCTGCTAGGGCCTGCCTTCGTCGCCTCCAAGCCCAGCGATCCGGACGTCGTCTCCCGTCAGCTGGAGGCCATGCTCACGCGCTGGGGCTTCACCACGGTCTTCGACATCGCATCGCTGCCGGGGGACGCGATCGCCCTGCGCAAGCGGATCGTCGCGGGCGAGGTTCGCGGGCCGAACATCCTGACGGTCGACGCGCCCTTCTACCCCAATGACGGCATGCCCGTTTATGTGAAGGCCATATTGGCCGGCGCTCCGTCCTTCGAGGTCGGCACGCCCGGGCAGGCGGCGGCGCGGGCCCGGCGTCAGCTGGCCGCCGGGGCAGACGGGGTCAAGATCTTCGCGGGCTCGGCCGTCGGCGGAAAGATCGGCGTGCTGCCCATGCCGCTCGACGCGGCCAAGGCCGTGGTGGGCGAGGCGCATCGCCTGGGCAAGCCGGCCTTCGCCCATCCTTCCAACCTGGAGGGTCTGAACGTCGCCATCGGCTCGGGCGTCGACGTACTGGCCCACACGACCCCCGACGGCGGCCCCTGGCCGTCCGACATGGCGTCCCGTCTGACGACCCATCGCATGGCCTTGATCCCGACGCTGACGCTGTGGGGCGTGGAACTGAAGAAGCGCGACGCCTCCTCGGCCGAGATCGAGACGTTCACGCGCGTGGCGCAGGTGCAGTTGAAGCGCTTCGCCGACGCCGGCGGCCAGGTCCTGTTCGGAACGGATGTCGGCTACACCGACGCCGCCGACACGACGGAGGAATATCGGCTGATGGCCGGAGCGGGGCTGTCCTGGGAGCAGATCCTGGCGTCCCTGACCACGGCGCCGGCCCAACGGTTCAAGTTCCCAGACAAGGGTCGGATCGCCACGGGAATGGACGGCGACCTGACCGTCCTGTCCGCCGATCCGGCGCGGGACGTCAGCGCCTTTGCCGCCGTCGCCTACACTATTCGGGCCGGTCAGGTCGTCTATCGATCGCAGCCCTGAACCGACGCCTCAGCCGAACGGGGGGCCTCGGAACAAGTCCGAGGATGGCGGGAGAGAGGGGAGAAGCGCCGCCATGGACCCGCACCCGCATCCCGCCTTAGTCTCGAGCCCATGACCCCGCGCGCCATCCCCCATCTCCTGATCGCCCTGCGCGTCGCGGCGGGGCTCTCGATCCTGGCCCTGGCCCTGCTGGTCGGTCAGCCGGCCCGCTGGCTCTGCGCCGCCCTGCTGGCCATCGGCGTGCTGTCGGACATCTTCGACGGCGTGATCGCCCGCCGCCTCGACTGTGTCACCGACCGCCTGCGCACCTTCGACAGCCGGGCCGACGTGGTCTTTTGGCTGTGCGCGACGGCGGCGGTCCTGGTCCTGCACCCCGGACTGATCGCGGCGCTCTGGCCGCTGGTCGCGGTGCTGGGTGTCATGGAGCTGACGGGCCACGCCATCGGTTTCGTCCGCTTCCGCAAGGAGGCCTCGCCGCATCACCTGCTGTCGAAGCTGTTCGGCCTGGCCCTGTGGGCCCTGCTGACCCAACTGCTGATCGCGGGAACGGGCGGCTGGGTGCTGCCGGTCGCCTTCGCCATGGGCGTCGCTTCCCAGCTCGAGGCCTGGGCGATCATGCTGATCCTCCCGACCTGGCGCTGCGACGTCCGAGGCGTGCGCCAGGCCCTGGCCCTGCGCCGCGCGGCGCGCGCGCCGGCCTAAGCTGCCGAAATCTTCGCGGCGCGTGTCGATCCATCCGGGGCTGGTTCGTCGTCTTCAATAGCGAGACAGTCCGGCGGCGACGGCGTCCCGGTTCGCTCCAGGAGGATTTCCCAGATGCGCTACATGTCGATCATCACTGAGCCTGCCGACGCGTCGCACGAGCTGCCGGCGTCGCTGATCGAGGCCATGCACGTGATGGCCAACCGCGAGGTCCAGGCCGGCCGGATGCTGGGCGGCGGTCAGTTGCTGCCGCTGGACACCGGCGCGCGCGTCACGGTCGCCGACGGCAGGATCAGCGTGCTGGACGGTCCGATGGTCGAGGCCAAGGAGGTGATCGGCGGCTACGCGATCTTCGAGTTCGCCAGCAAGGAGGAGGCGATCGCCTCGGCGCGCGAGTTCCTGCAGCTGCACCTGGACCACATCCCCGGTTGGCGGGGCGTGTGCGAGATCCGCGAGATGTTCGGCGATTGAGCGACGCCGACACCCATAGCGCCATCCTCGCCGTCTGGCGGGTCGAGCACCCTAGGCTGATCACCAGCTTGGCGAGGATGCTGCGCGACGTGCCGCTGGCCGAGGAACTGACCCAGGACGCCCTGGTGATCGCCCTCGAAAAGTGGCCGGCCACCGGCGTGCCCGAGCGGCCCGGGGCCTGGCTGATGGCCACGGCCAAGCGCCGGGCCCTGGACCGCCTGCGGCGCGGCCGAATGCTGGACCGCAAGCACGGCATGGTCACCCACGACCTGGAGACCGAGCAGCAGGCCATGCCCGACTTCGACTCCGCCCTGGACGACGACATCGGCGACGAGATGCTGCGGCTGATCTTCACCGCCTGCCATCCGCTGCTGTCGCGCGAGGCCCGCGCCGCCCTGGCGCTGCGGATGGTCTGCGGCCTGACCACCGGCGAGATCGCCCGGGCCTTCCTGCTGCCCGAAACCACGGTGGCCCAGCGCATCGTGCGGGCCAAGCGGACCCTGTCGGACTCGGGCCTGGCCTACGAGACCCCGCGCGGCGACGAGCGCTCGGCCCGTCTGGCCTCGGTGCTGGACGTCGTCTACCTGATCTTCAACGAGGGCTACACCGCCGCGCGCGGCGACGACTGGCAGCGGCCCCAGCTGTGCAACGAGGCCTTGCGCCTGGGCCGGGTGCTGACCGCCATCGCCCCGGACGAGCCCGAGGCCCACGGCCTGCTGGCCTTGATGGAGCTGAACGCCTCGCGCACCGCGGCGCGCACCGACGCGGCGGGCGAGCCGGTGCTGATGCCGGACCAGGATCGCGGCCTCTGGGACCTGCTGCAGATCCGGCGCGGCCTGAAGGCGCTGGACCGGGCGCGGGCGTTGGGCGGGGCGAACGGCTTCTACGGGCTGCAGGCCGCGATCATCGCCTGCCACGCCCAGGCGCGGACGGCGGCCGAGACCGATTGGCGGCGCATCGCCGCGCTCTACGCCGACCTGGCGAGTGTCGCGCCGTCGCCGGTGGTCGAGCTGAACCGGGCGGTGGCGGTGGGCATGGCCGACGGTCCGGCGGCGGGGCTGGCGATCATCGAGGCCCTGGCCGAGGCGCCGGCGCTGAAGGCCTATCACCTGCTGCCCAGCGTTCGCGGCGACCTGCTGTTCAAGCTGGGTCGGTTCGAGGAGGCCCGCGCGGCGTTCGAGACGGCGGCTGGACTAGCGGGGAACCGGCGGGAGGAGGCCTTCCTGCGGCGGCGGGCGGAGGAGGCGGGGAGGGAGGCGCGCTAGGTCCTCCCCCTGTGGGGGAGGTGTCGGCGCAGCCGACGGTGGGGGGCAGTATCTGGAAGGCGGCCTGGACCCCGGATCGACGATCTGACAACTCCCCCCACCGGCCTGCGGCCGCCTCCCCCACAGGGGGAGGGCCTGAACCTCGCCCCCCAAACCCTTGCCCGTAACGCCGGTTTGCCTCACTGGTGACGGAATGAGTCAGCCGGTCACGATCGAACTGGGCGAGGGCGGCGCGCATGACGCCCGGGCGCTGCGCCACGCCTTCGGATGCTTCACCACCGGGGTGACGGTGATCACCACCGTCTGCGAGGACGGCCGCCGCGTGGGGCTGACCGCCAATTCGTTCACCTCGGTGTCGCTGGACCCGCCCCTGGCCCTGGTCTGCGTCGACCTCAACTCGCGCAGCCTGCCGATCCTGGACGCCGCCGAGCGGTTCACGGTCAACGTGCTGCACGCCGACCAGCAACTGATGGCCCGCCAGTTCGTGCAGAAGGACGGTGACCGGTTCGCGGGCATCGACACCGAGACCTGGGGCACGGGCGCGCCGATCCTGCCCGACTGCATGGCCAATTTCGAATGCGTGACCCATCAGGTCTTCGACGCCGGCGACCACCGGGTCTATGTCGGACGGGTGGTGAAGCTGCGCTACGATCCGGACCACGAGCCGCTGGTCTATCTTCAGGGCCGGTTCCGCCGCGTGCACGTCGAGGAATAGTCTTCCTCATCACGAAATGTGGCGGAGAGAATTTGCGCGATACGGCCCGAGCGCCGGATGCTATTGACGCGCAAAACAAGATCTAGGGAGCGTATCATGCGGACCATCAGCCATTTCGTGAACGGACAAGCCCTCGAAGGACAGTCCGGCCGCTTCGGCGATGTGTTCAATCCGAACACCGGCGAGGTCCAGGCCCGAGTGGCCCTGGCCACCGACGCCGAGCTGGACGTCGCCGTTCAGGCCGCCGCCGCCGCCCAGATCGGCTGGGCCGCGACCAATCCCCAACGCCGCGCCCGGGTGATGTTCGAGTTCAAGCGCCTGATCGAGCGCGACATGAACGCCCTGGCCGAGATCCTGTCGTCCGAGCACGGCAAGGTGATCGCCGACTCCAAGGGCGACATCCAGCGCGGCCTGGAAGTCATCGAGTTCGCCTGCGGCATCCCCCACATCCTGAAGGGTGAATACACCGAAGGGGCGGGGCCCGGCATCGACGTCTATTCGCTGCGCCAGCCGCTGGGCGTCTGCGCGGGCATCACCCCGTTCAACTTCCCGGCCATGATCCCGATGTGGATGTTCGGCATCAGCATCGCCGTGGGCAACACCTTCATCCTCAAGCCGTCGGAGAAGGATCCGACGGTGCCGGTCAAGCTGGCCGAGCTGATGATGGAGGCCGGGGCGCCGGCTGGCGTGCTAAACGTGGTGCACGGCGACAAGAGCGCCGTCGACGCCATCCTGACCCATCCGCTGATCCGCGCCGTCAGCTTCGTCGGTTCGTCCGACATCGCCCACTACGTCTACCAGACCGGCACGGCGCACGGGAAACGCGTCCAGGCCATGGGCGGCGCCAAGAACCACGGGATCGTCCTGCCCGACGCCGACCTCGACCAGGTGGTCAAGGACCTGTCGGGCGCGGCCTTCGGCTCGGCCGGCGAGCGCTGCATGGCCTTGCCGGTGGTGGTGCCCGTCGGCAAGAAGACCGGTGACGAGCTGCGCGAGCGGATGGTCGCCGAGATCGAGACCCTGAGGGTGGGCGTCTCCACCGACCTGGCCGCCCACTATGGCCCGGTGGTCAGCGCCGCGCACCGCGCCAAGATCTCCGACTATATCCAGATCGGCGTCGACGAAGGCGCGGAGCTGGTGGTCGACGGCCGCGACTTCTCCCTGCAGGGCTTCGAGAAGGGCTTCTTCATCGGCCCGTCGCTGTTCGACGGCGTCAAGAAGGGCATGAAGACCTACCAGGAGGAGATCTTCGGCCCGGTGCTGCAGATCGTCCGCGCCGAGAGCTTCGAGGAGGCCCTGGCCCTGCCGTCCGAGCACCAGTACGGCAACGGCGTCGCCATCTTCACCCGCAACGGCCGGGCGGCGCGCGAGTTCGCGGCGCGGGTCAATGTCGGCATGGTCGGCATCAACGTGCCGATCCCGGTGCCGGTGGCCTATCACACCTTCGGCGGCTGGAAGCGCAGCGCGTTCGGCGACACCAACCAGCACGGCGTCGAGGGCGTGAAATTCTACACCAAGGTCAAGACGATCACCGCGCGGTGGCCGGAGGGCGAGGTCGAGGACAGCGCCTTCGTCATCCCGACGATGAAGTAGGACAACCGGCGGGGCGATGCGCAGAATGGCCGGACCTTTCACCGCGATCGCCCCTTTCCTGATGGGACTAGTCCTGACCGCAGCCGCCTTGGCCCCATCCGCTTCGGCGTCTTCCCTGGACGCCGCCGAGATGGCGGCCGTCGGTCAGTATGGCGAGCGCGGGGCGCCGTTGACGGTGTTCGAACGGGCCGGCGTCCTGCGCGTCGACGGCCAGGGGCGCAAGGACGCCAAGCTGACGCCGCTGGGCCGCAATCGCTACAGCATCGAAGGCGGCGGCGAACTCGTTCTCGAGCCGGCCGCCTTGCGCCTGGACGGGACCCGCCTGCCGCGCCACGACTTCGGAGCCGAGGTCGAGGCCGCGATCCGCGCGGCGGTTCGCGCCGACCCGGCCGCCCTGCGCGCCAGGGCCCTGGCCGCCAAGCCGCCGATCGAGACGGCTCAGCACAAGCCCGCCGACCTGGTCGATCTGTCGACCCTAAGCCCGACGATCCGCTTCGACATCCGCTATGCCGGCGCCGACAACTTCATGGGCCTGGCGATGTACGAGCGTCCGGCCGCTTACATGCAGCGTCCCGCCGCCCAAGCCCTGGCGCGGGCCGCCAAGGCGCTGGAGGCCCAGGGCTACGGCGTCCTGATCCACGACGCCTACCGACCCTGGTTCGTCACCTGGATGTTCTGGGAGGCGACCCCGCCCGAGGACCGCATGTTCGTGGCCGACCCCGCCAAGGGGTCGCGCCACAATCGCGGCTGCGCCGTCGACCTGACCCTCTACGACCTGAAGACCGGCAAGCCGGTCGAGATGCCCAGCCGCTACGACGAGATGTCGGGGCGATCGTACGCCGACTTCATCGGCGGCACGACCCGTCAGCGGGCGATGCGGGCGATCCTCCGCGAGGCCATGGTCGCCCAGGGCTTCGAGGTCTATCCCGAGGAGTGGTGGCACTTCGACTACGGGGATTGGCGCAGCTACGGGATCGGGACGAAGACGTTTACCGAGCTGGCGAAGGCGAAGTGAGCGCCATCAGTTTCAGCGCGTCGGTGGTCGCCGCGCCGAACTGGGTGTTGTCGAAGATCCACCAGCTTTCTGTCGTCTCGATCTCACCGGCGGCCTGCCGGGCCAGAGGCTCCAAGCGACCGTCGTCATAGGACGTCGCGTACATCGCGGGCGAGCCGTGCAGTCGGCGATAGACCAGGCCGCTCCAGCCGCCGGGCTCGCCGGCGGCGGGGACCACGGTGGGATCGGCGGCGACCCGAGCGACCTCGAAGGCCTTCAGCAAGGCCTCGGCCGGCGTGTCGAACCAGGTGGCGTGGCGCGGCTCCAGCACCGTGACGGCCCTCGTCGCCTTGCGCCAGGCGGTGAGAAAAGCCTCCACGAGGCGGGCGTCGAACCTCAGGCTCGGAGGCAACTGGATCAGCAGCGGCCCGAGCTTGCCGCCCAGCCCGCCGCATTCGTCGAGGAACCGCGCGAGCGGATCGCCGATATCGACCAGCCGCCGTTCGTGGGTGATCGTCCGGGGGGCCTTCACCGCGAACCGGAAGTTCGTCGGCGTCGAGGTCGCCCAACGCTCGTAGGTCTTGCCCTGGTGCGGCCGATAGAAGGACGAGTTGATCTCGACGGCGTTGAAGACGGCCGCGTAGCGTTCCAGCCCCGTGCCTTCGGCGGGGAAGCCTTCGAGGGTTCGCGGGAAGCTCCAACCAGCCGTGCCGATGCGGATGTCGTGAGGCATGGAGGGCTAGCGTGCGAGGAAGGCCGAGGTTCATCTGGAAACCCCTCTCCCTCTGGGAGAGGGGTTCAGCTACGCGGCCGCCAGGCCAAAATATCCGCGCTGCGCTCCACGCCCACCCGGGGACACGTCCCCTTCAGCGCGCACGCCCCGCACCTCGGCGCGTGGTGCGAGCACAGCAGCTGGCCCAGGCCCTTCATCAGCCAGTGCAGCTCGTAGAGATCCTCGGCCGTCCAGCTGTCGGGGACCATGTCCATCAGGGCGCGATAGGCGTGCGCGGTGTCGTAGCTGGCGGGGATCAGGCCCAGACGGGCCGCGACGCGGTGGACGTGGGTGTCGACCACCAGGGCCCGCATGTTCAGGGGGCTGAAGTTCAGCACCGAGGCGGCGACCTTGACCCCGACGCCGGGCAGGCCCTGCAGCCACCAACGGGCGCTGTCCAGCTCCAGCTCGGCCAGGTGGTCCAGCGACAGCTTCCAGCCGCTGCGCACCTGGATCAGCCGCAGGGCGTGCGGCAGGTGGCGGGCCTTCTCCTCGGGGAAGGTGACGTCCTTGATCAGTTCCTGGACCTCGGCGTCGGGCGCTTCGGCCAGATCCTCCCAGGCGGCGAAACGCTCCTTCAGGCGGTGGTAGACGGCCCAGGAGACGGCGTCCTTGGTCCGGCCGCTGATCGATGACTTGATCAGTTGCGACACCGGATCCAGCCGCTTGGTCGGCCGCTGCGGCCCGAAGGTCTTGAGCAGCCCGTCGCGCATGGCTTCGAGCGGCGAGGTCGACAGATCGAGGGACAGCTGCATGGCGATTCTCGTTCGGAACGTAACGAGAACATAGTGAATGCGAAGTGGCTTGTCGAGTTATCCCCAGTTTGTTCCCGGGCTTGGGGTCAGAGCCAGCGGCGCCGGCGGCCCCACATCACGGTGATCCGCCGCCGCAGGCGCGTCAGGGCCACGCGCACCGGCGTCGGGGCCTGGGTGGGGGCCGGGCGTTCCTCGGCGGGCAGTTCTACCTTGGCGAAACGCGCGATCAGGTCGCGCAGCTCCGGCTCCTGCACCGCCAGCGCCGCCTCGACCGGCGACATCCACTGCAGGGTGCGCTGGCCCTTTTCCGGCCAGGTGGCGTGCTCGCCGGTGACTTCCAGCGGATAGACGTCGACCGTCACGGGACGCGCGGCGCCGCTCTTCAGGCGCTTCAGATAGGGATAGTCGCCGATCGGGCGCTCGACGATGCGCCCATCGAGCCCGGCTTCCTCGTAGGCCTCCTGGGCGGCCGCCTGGTGATCCAGCTTGCCCTTCATCTGCCAGCCCTTGGGGATCACCCAGCGGCGCGTTTCGCGGGACGAGACCAGCAGGATCTGGAGATCGGCGGAGTCGGCGGCCGAGCGCCAGGGCAGGGCGGCGACCTGACGTCGCCGCTGTCCAGACTTGCCCCCCTGCTTGCCGCCCGCCGTATCCGTCACTTCATCCAGAACCCGAGATAGTAGAACGCCGCCGCGACCAGGCCGGCCGCGGGCAGGGTGACGATCCAGGCGGTCACGATGCTCTTGGCCACGCCCCAACGGACGGCCGAAACCCGGCGCGAAGCGCCGACTCCGACAATAGCGCCCGTGATCGTGTGAGTCGTCGAGACCGGAACGCCCAGATGCGTAAAGAAGAACAATGTGATGGCGCCGCCAGTTTCAGCGCAGAAGCCCTGCATGGGCGTCAGGCGGGTGATCTTGCTGCCCATGGTGTGGACGATCCGCCAGCCGCCGAACAGCGTGCCCAGCGCCATGGCGGTCTGGCACGAGATCACCACCCAGAACGGGATGTGTCCCGGCTGGTCGCTGATGCCGTGCGCGAACAGCAGGGCGGCGATGATGCCCATGGTCTTCTGGGCGTCGTTGCCGCCGTGGCCCAGCGAATAGAGGGCGGCCGAGACGAACTGGGCCTTGCGGAAGATCCGGTCGGCGAAGAACGGCGAGCTCTTCAGGAAGGTCCAGGAGACGATCAGCACCAGCAGCAGGGCCAGCAGGAAGCCCAGGGTCGGCGAGACCACGATCGCCGCGGCGGTCTTGCCCAGGCCTGCCCACTGCACCGCGCCCAGGCCGCCGACCTTGGCGACCGAGGCCCCCACCAGGCCGCCGATCAGGGCGTGCGAGCTGGACGAGGGGATGCCGGCCCACCAGGTGATCAGGTTCCAGCTGATCGCGCCCATCAGGGCGCCGAAGATCAGCCGGTCGGTAATCACGTGCGGATCGATGATCCCGGAGCCGACCATCTTGGCCACGCTGGTGCCGAACACCGCGAAGGCGATGAAGTTGAAGAACGCCGCCCACAGCACCGCCCATTTCGCCGACAGCACGCGCGTCGAGACGATGGTGGCGATCGAATTGGCCGCGTCGTGCAGGCCGTTCAGGAAGTCGAAGCCCAGGGCGACGATGATCAGAACCACCAGGATGAGGAAGGTGGGGTCCACTAGACCTGCTCGACCACGATGCCGCTGATGCGGTTGGCGACGTCCTCGAAGCGGTCGACCACCTTTTCCAGGTGGCTGTAGATGTCGACGCCGACGATGAAGGTCATCGGGTCGCCGCCCCGGTGGGCCAGGAACAGCGCCTTGCGGCCCTGGTCGTACATCTGGTCGGCCTGTTCCTCGATCTGGGTCACGCGGACGGCCAGCTCGGTCAGGCGCTGGGCGTTCTTGCGCATGTCGGGCAGCAGGGCCACGGCCTGGACCGTCAGTTCGGCGGCCTGGACGATGATCTTGGCCATCTCGCGCATCTGCGGCTCGAAGGTCTTGACCTCGAACAGGCTGACGACCTTGGCGGTCTTGCGCATCTGGTCGATGGCGTCGTCCAGCGACGTGGTCAGGTCCTGGATGTCGCTGCGGTCGAACGGGGTGATGAAGCTGCGGCGGACCGCGCCCATCACCTGGCGGGTGATCTCGTCGGCCTCTTCCTCGTGCTGGTAGACGCGGGCGCTGGCGGCCTCGACGCCATCGCCGCCTTCCATCAAGTCCTGCAAGGCCTTGGCCCCGGCGACCAGGGTGGCGGCGTGCTGCGCGAACAGATCGAAGAAGCGGTCTTCCTTGGGCATGACAGCCCGGAACAAGCCCAGCATGGTCGCTTCATCCTCTATTTCGAAGCGTGGAGAGTTTCGCGGACGTCCTTGTACGGAAGAACGCCCGGCGCGGCGGAGCGGAACCACGGAAGCCGGCCGCGTTCAAGTCCTACGTGACGGTTTTATGACAGCTTTTGTGGGCGCGCGCCCTCTGGTCGCGGCCCCAAGCCTTTGGCACTCTGGCGCGGCGTCGGTTCGGGAGCAGCGAGATGTCGGCAAGCCTCAAGGTCAACGGCCAGGTCCATACCGTGGACGCCGAACCCGATACGCCCCTGCTGTGGGTGCTGCGCGACGTGCTGGGCCTGGTGGGAACCAAGTACGGCTGCGGCGTGGCCCAGTGCGGGGCCTGCACCGTGCACATCGACGGCGTGGCCATGCGCTCGTGCGTCACCTCCCTGGCCCGGGTGGGCTCCAAATCGGTGACCACCATCGAGGGCGTCGGCGCTAGCTCGGTCGGGGCCAAGGTGCAGGAGGCCTGGAAGGCCGTCGACGTGCCGCAGTGCGGTTACTGCCAGGCCGGCCAGATCATGTCGGCCACGGCCCTGCTGGCCGCCGCGCCCAAGCCGACCGACGACGAGATCGACGCGGCGATGAACGGCAACCTCTGCCGCTGCGCCACCTACATCCGCATCCGCAAGGCCATCAAGACCGCCTCGGGCCAGGTGGAGGCGTGAGCATGACCGCGACCGTTCTCGACAATCCTTCCCGCCGTCTGTTCCTGAAGACCGGCGCCGCGGCCGGCGGCGGCCTGCTGCTGTCGTTCAGCCTGCCGGGCCTGGTTCGGGCGCAGGACGAGACTGCCGCCAACCCGTTCAGCGCCTTCGTCCGCATCGCCCCCGACGGCGTGGTGACCATCGCCGCCAAGCGGCCGGAGATCGGGCAGGGGATCAAGACCTCGATGCCGATGCTGATCGCCGAGGAGCTGGACGTCGACTGGTCGGCCGTCCGCATCGAGCAGTCCCCGGTCGACGCCAAGGTGTTCGGCGAGCAGTCGGCCGGCGGCAGCACCTCCACGCCCGACGACTGGGAGCCGATGCGCCAGGTCGGCGCGGTGGGCCGGGGCCTGCTGATCCAGGCCGCCGCCCAGCGCTGGAGCGTCCCCGCCGCCGGCCTGGCCACCGAACCGGGCTTCGTCGTCGACAAGGCCGGCAAGCGCCGCGCGTCGTACGGCGAGTTGGCCCAGGCCGCCGCCGGCCTGACCGCGCCCGACCCCAAGACCCTGACGCTGAAGGACCCCAAGACCTACCGCATCATCGGCAAGTCCCAGCCGCAGTCGGACACCCCGGACATCGTCGTGGGCAAGCCGCTGTACGGGATCGACGTGCGCGTGCCGGGCATGCTGTACGCCACCTTCCTCAAGGCCCCGGTGTTCGCCGCCAAGGTGGCCAAGGTCGACCTGGCGCCGGCCAAGGCGGTCAAGGGCGTGCGCCACGCCTTGGTGGTCGACGGCGGGGCCGAGCTGGAAGGCCTGCTGGCCGGCGTGGTCGTGGTCGCCGACACCTGGTGGGCGGCGCGCAAGGGCCGCAACGCGCTGGAAGTCACCTGGGCCGACCACCCGACCAGCGCCCAGAGCAGCGCCGGATTCATCGCCAAGGCCGCCGAACTGCATGGCCAGCCGCCGCACCGGAACGTCAAGACGGTCGGCGACGTCGACACCGCCCTGAAGGGCGCGGCGAAGGTGGTCAAGGCCGACTACAGCTATCCGTTCAACGCCCACGCCACGCTGGAGCCGCAGAACTGCACGGCCAGCTTCAAGGACGGCAAGGTCGAGATCTGGGCCCCGGCCCAGAACCCCGAGGACGGCCGCGAGCTGGTGGCCAAGACCCTGGGGATCAAGCCCGAGGACATCACCATCCACTTCACCCGCAGCGGCGGCGGCTTCGGCCGGCGGCTGATGAACGACTTCATGGTCGAGGCGGCGTGGATCTCCAAGACGGTCGGGGCGCCGGTCAAGCTGCTGTGGACCCGCGAGGACGACATCCAGCACGACTTCTACCGTCCCGCCGGCTYCCACCGGCTGACGGCGGGGCTGGACGCCCAGGGCGGGCTGACGGCCTGGCGCAACCACTTCGTGACCTTCGGCGAGGGGCAGAAGTTCGCCCGGGCCGCCGGCATGAACGCCACGCAGTTCCCGTTCGGCGCGGTCGAGAGCTACGCCCTGGACGTCTCGGTCATGGCGCTAGGCGTGCCGACCGGCTGGCTGCGGGCCCCGGGCAACAACGCCTATGGCTTCGTGCTGCAGGGCTTCACCGACGAGGTCGCCCACGCGGCCGGCGCCGATCCGGTCGCGTTCCGCCGCAAGCTGCTGGGCGAGCCCCGGCTGATCGGCGAGCCGGACAAGGGCGACAGCTTCCACACCGGCCGCATGCGCGCCGTGCTCGACAAGGCCGCCGAGGCGTCCGGCTGGGGCCGCAAGACCGCCAAGGGCGTCGGCCTGGGCGTCGCCTGCCACTACAGCCACCGCGGCTATGTTGCGGTGGTCGTCGAGGTCGCCGTGGCAGACGGCCAGGTCGAGGTCCGCAAGGCCTGGGCGGCGGTCGACGTCGGCCGGCAGATCGTCAATCCGAACGGCGCCGAACAGCAGGTGCAGGGCTCGGTCCTGGACGGGATCGGCAGCAGCCTGGGCCAGGCGATCACCATCGAGAACGGCGCGGTGACCCAGAGCAATTTCGGCGACTTCCCGATGCTGCGCCTGGCCGACGCGCCGGATGTCGAGGTGCACTTCGTCACCAGCGACAACCCGCCGACCGGCCTGGGCGAACCGGCCCTGCCGCCGGCCCCGGCCGCCCTGGTCAACGCGATCTTCGCGGCGACCGGCAAGCGGATCCGGAGCCTGCCGATCGGCGACCAACTGGCCTAGGCGAGGCGGGCGCGGCATAGCGTCCCACGCTCAAGTTTAGGGGCTGGTTCACCACGTCCGGCGGGCTGGTCTTAACCTTATTGCGCCAGGGTGATCCTCGAACGGGGACCATCGCGTCATGGGGCAGCACGTCGAAACCTTGGTGATCGGGGCCGGGCCCGCCGGCCTGACCGCCGCCTATGTCCTGGCCAAGGCGGGGCGCGACGTCGCCGTGCTGGAGATGGACCCCGGCCAGGTCGGTGGCTCGAGCCGCACGATCGACCACAACGGCTTCAAGATCGACCTGAACGGCGGGGCCTACGCCTCGGCCTCGCCCAGCGTGCTGGCGCTGTGGTCCGAACTGCTGCCCGACGGCTTCGTCGAGCGGCCGCGCACGGCGCGGATCTATCACCGCGAGCGCTTCTACGCCTATCCGCTGAAGACCCTGGAGACCCTGGCTCATCTCGGGCTGCGCGGCGCCGCGTCCTGTTTGGCTTCGTTCGGCCTGGCCAAGATGCGCCCGATCAAGGCGCCCCGGACCTTCGCCGACGAGATCCGCAACCGGGTCGGCGAGCGCTTGTCGACCATGCTGTTCCGTCCCTTCGCCGAGAAGGTGTCGGGCCTGATCAGCGACCAGATGCCCGCCGGCCGCGCCAACGCCGCCAAGCCCACGGCCAGCCTGCGCTATCCCCGCGAGGGCGCCGGCGCGGTATGGCGGGCCTGCGCCGACAGGATCGCGACGCTCGGGGGTGAAGTCGCTCTGGGCCGCCGCGTGGAGACCCTGAAGTTCGACGACGCCGCCAAGCTGTGGACCGTGACGGTCCTGCGCGAGGACGGCGCCCATGAAGTCCGCACCGCCGACCACGTGGTCTCGACCGCGCCGCTGCGCGAGCTGATGAGCATGTTGCGTCCGACGCCGATCAGCCTGTTCCACGCCGGCGAGCTGATGTACCGCGACCAGATCACCGTCGCCCTGGTGGGCCGTACCCGCAAGCCGCTGCGCGAGACCGCGATCGACGTCCACGACACCGACCTGCAGGTCGGCCGGGTGCAGAACTACCGCGCCTGGTCGCCGGCCATGGCGCCGGAAGGCGAGGCGGCCAGCTGCCTGGGCCTGGACTATTTCTGCTTCGAGGGCGACGGCCTGTGGTCGGCCAGCGACGCCGACCTTGTGGCCCTGGCCTGGCGCGAGGCCGCGGTCATGGGCCTGATGGACCCGACCGCCGTCAGCGACGCCCGCGTCGTGCGCCAGCGCAAGGTGCTGCCGATCGAGGACGAGGATTGCGCCGAGCACCGGGCGATGATCCGCCTGGACCTGAAGATGCAGTTCCCCAGCCTGCACCTGGCCGGCCGCAACGGCCTGCACCGCGACGGCGAGCGCGACCACGCCACGCTCAGCGGCTTGCTGACCGCCCAGAACATCCTGGCGGGCGAAGCCGCTCACGACGTGTGGGACGTTCCGACGGCTCCCAGCCCGAGCCGCAAGGCGGCTTAAGCGACGAAGCGTTCCCGGCGCGCGGCGTCGGCGGAGGGGCTGGCGGCGCGCATCGCTTCCGGCTCCCTGAGCGAGCGCGCGGACCAGCACAGCAGGTGCGTGAACGCGTCGGCCAGACCGATCACGGCGATCACGGTCACCAGGCCCGACATCAGCAGAATTGCGATCATCGACATCACGGTCTTCCCATCGACGGGGATTTGTCGGAGTTTTCCGACTAACCGTCGAATCGGGTGATCGGTTCCCATAGGTGTCTCGACGGGATCTCATAGCGGGCGGTTTTCGCCCTCGACGCTTGACAACGTTGTCACCGTTGGGGTGGATGTCGCGTCCCGCAACGTCGGACAGGGGAGTAAACAACATGGCAGGTATGGGTGCGGCGCAGGCTCCGACGAACGGAGCGGCCCCCAAGTCTGGAGAGGGCAAGTCGGGAGGAGGCGGCCTGATCCTGGCCGTCGTCTACGTCACGGCGCTCTTCTTCATCTGGGCGTTCGTCACCAATCTGATCGACCCGCTCGTGAAGAGCATGAAGGTCATCTACACGCTGACGGACTTCGAGACGCAGCTGAACCAGTTCGCGTTCTTCATCGCCTACGGGATCATGTCGATCCCCTCGGCGGCCTATCTGGCCAAGAACGGCTACGCCAAGTCGATCGTACTGGGCCTGACCGGCATCGTCGCCGGCTGCCTGATCGCCTGGTCGACGACCTTCTCGCACAACTTCATCACCGTGCTGCTGGGCCTGTTCGTGGCCGCTTCGGGCATCACCCTGCTGCAGGTGGCGGCCAACCCGCTGATCGCCTCGATGGGCGAGGCCAAGAACTCGCACTTCCGCCTGAACCTGTCCCAGGCCTTCAACTCGATGGGCGCCTATGTCGGCGGCATCTTCGGCGCGAAGTTCCTGCTGCAAGGCCCGCTGTTCGAAAAGGACGTGGTGGTCACCGAGAGCATGAAGGTCATGGGCCTGGGCTTCGTGACCAACGTCTACCTGCTGATCGCGGTGGTCCTGGCGGTGTTCACCCTGGCGGTGTTCATGGTGCGCAACACCATCACCCACCACGCTCCGAAGATGGCCGAGCACGCCGAGTCGCCGTTCAAGGCCTTGCAGTCCAAGTGGGCCAATCTCGGCTCGCTGGGGATCTTCCTCTATGTGGGCGCCGAGGTCTGCGTGATCTCGGGCATGATCTTCTTCCTCGAGCAGAAGCAGATCATGAACCTGCCCTCGCAGGTTGCCGGCTATGTCGGCCCGATCTTCATGCTGTTCGCGATGTTCGGCCGGTTCGGCGGCTCGGTGCTGCTGCGCTACGTCAAGGCCACGACGATGCTCGCCTTCGTGGGAGCCTGCGCCGCGGGTCTCTGCACCCTGGTCATCGCCACCTACCACATGCCCGCCACGCCGCTGGCCGGCAGCGTCCACCTGCCGGGCGACTATGTCGCGCCGCTGACCATGGGCTTCATCCCGGGCGTCGCGGCGATCCTGATCGGCCTGTTCAACTCGATCATGTTCCCGACTATCTTCACGATCACCCTGGAACGCTCGTCGGCCCCGGCCTCGGCGACCTCGGGCCTGATGTGCATGGCCATCTGCGGCGGCGGGTTCATCTCGATCCTGTACGGCTTCACGGTCGACCAGTTCATCCACAACTTCCCGATCGGGGCCCGCTCGCTGGCCTTCATCGTGCCGCTGGTCTGCTACCTCTACGTCCTGTGGTTCGCGTTCGCGGCCAGGGGCGCGAAGGTCCACCAGATCCAGGAAGACGCGGTGGCCGGCGGCCACTAGGCCTCGCCTCCAAGCCGAGACGGGAAAGCCCGGGCGTTTCGCGCCCGGGCTTTTTCATGTCGCGAGGTCGCCTTGCTGCGAGGGATTCGCGAATACTGTTTGTCGAGAAGTCGACACGCTTTGTAATACTTGTCGGTGCAGATCCCGGATTGGGAACGACCCCTGAATTGAAGTGTTTGTGATCCGCCGACTTCGGCGACCAAGCATTCAGGGAGAGACACCATGGCGACCGCCGCCAAGAGCTCATCGACCAAGGCCACCTCCGCCAAGGCCAAGACCGCCAAGCCCCGCCGCACCCGCCGCACCGGCCGTCGCGACCCGCTGGCGATCACGCTGCTCAAGAAGGATCACCGCGAGGTCGAAGGCTGGTTCGACGAGTACGAACAGCTGGAGGCCGACGCCGAAAAGCTGGCACTGTTCAACAAGATCGCCCTGGCCCTCAAGGTCCATACCCGGATCGAGGAGGAGATCTTCTATCCGGAGGAACGCGGCGAGGTCGAGGACGACATGCTGGACGAGGCTTATGTCGAGCACGACGGCGCCAAGAAGCTGATCGCCGAGATCGAGGCGATGAAGCCGAGCGACGAATATTACGACGCCAAGGTCAAGGTGCTGGGCGAATACATCAAGCACCACGTCAAGGAAGAAGAGCAGCCCGGCGGCATCTTCGCCCAGGCCAAGAAGGGCGACGAGGATCTTGAAGCCATGGGCGAACGCATGAAGGCCCGCAAGGACGAGCTGATGGCCGAAATGGGCGGCAAACAGCCGAACTGATGTTGTGAGGAAGGCCTCCGGGCCTTCCTCTCTCTTCCGGAGGGCCCATGGCCGAGGCGCTTGATCCGATCTTGCCGTCGGACATCGATGAACTGACGCGGGCGGTCCTTGAGGCCGCCTGTTCGCGCGAACTGACCCTGGCGACGGCGGAGAGCTGCACCGGCGGCCTGCTGGCGTCCCTGCTCACGGACATGCCGGGATGCTCGCACGCCTTCGATCGCGGCTTCGTGGTCTACACCGACGCCGCCAAGATCGAGCTCCTGGACGTGCCGTCGTCGTTCCTGGCGCACGGCGGGGCGGTTTCGCAGCCGACGGCCATCGCCATGGCCGACGGCGCGATCAAGCGGTCGAACGCCGACGTGGCGGTGTCGATCACCGGCTGGGCCGAGGATGTCGGCGATCCGGAGAGGCCCGGCGGCCTGGTTCATTTCGCCTGCGCCCGGCGCGGCGGCTATACCCACCATCGTCAGGTCCGGCTGGGCGACATCGGTCGCGGCCCGTTCCGGATCGAATGCCTGCGGGTGGCGCTGAAGATGCTGCAGCAGGCCGTGGCGCTCTGACGCCTTGGCCTTCCAGGAAAAGCGGACATGAAAAAGCGCCTCCGGCTGGGCCGAAGGCGCTATTTCTGTTTCGGTCGGCTTGAGCGCTAGAGCGCTCGGCGACCGGTGAAGGCGTGGTAGATCGCCAGGACGACGACCGCGCCGATCACGGCGACCAGCAGGCTGTAGAGATTCAGGCCGGTGACGCCGGCGGAACCGAATTGATTGAACAGGAACCCGCCCACCACGGCGCCGACGATCCCGAGCACCAGGTCCACCACCAGGCTGCCGCCCGTACGGCTGACAAGTTTGCTGGCGATGAAGCCGGCCACGAGGCCGAGCACGATCCACGCAAGAATAGACATGTACGCCTCCTTGGCATCAAAAGGCGTGCGAACCGCGCGCCGATGCGAATTAAAGGCGTCGCCAAGACTTTCGTTCCGACACGCGTGCGTGTTCAGGCGGGAAAGCGCCGCGAAGACTTTTGGACAGTTCGCGCGTTGCTTCCGATCGCGATCAGCGCGGCTTGCCGATGCGAGCCTGCACGGCCTCGACAAGCTTCTGCGCCGGCGCGCGACCCAGCAGGATGAAGGCGCCGGAGCCGATGATGGCGCCGATGAGGAAGGTCAGGCTCATGGGAATCCCTGGGGTACTGGAAGCTGCGACTGCCCTCTTTTTAGAGCGAGCGCCTCATCGTTGACCATGTGACACGCCGACGCCGGGCGC
Source organism: Caulobacter sp. P1_D6 (assembly GCF_056406095.1). Classification (NCBI taxonomy): domain Bacteria; kingdom Pseudomonadati; phylum Pseudomonadota; class Alphaproteobacteria; order Caulobacterales; family Caulobacteraceae; genus Caulobacter; species Caulobacter sp. P1_D6. Next base: position 67,739 of record NZ_JBFUAW010000005.1, read on the forward strand.
CGTCTTGCGCGATCGGCTCGATCCAGATGCATTGAGGCGGCGTCGATGAATTCTGGTTGGGCGTTTCCACCCGAAGGCGTCAGAAGCACGGGCAAGAAGGCCCGCGCGGCGTGATCCTCGCTGGCCTTGTCACCGTTATGCTGGAGGGCCCGGACCGGGTCTTCGAGAGGATCAGATGGCTCAGACCCAGACTTCTCCGTCTTCGGCCGCCAAGCCCAAGGGCCGGTTCATCGGAAGCTTCGGCGTCCAGGTGCTGGTCGCCATGATCGTGGGCCTGGGGCTGGGCCTGCTGGCCCGGTCGCTGGGGCCGGCCGAGGGACAGCCCGGCTACGGCCTGGCCGAGACCCTGCATCAGGTCGGGGCGATCTTCGTCCAGCTGCTGCGGGTCCTGGTGCCGCCGCTGGTGTTCACCGCCATCGTCGCCAGCATCGCCAATCTGCGCGAGCTGCAGAACGCCGCCCGGCTGGTCTGGCGCACCCTGCTGTGGTTCGCGATCACCGCCCTGATCGCCGTGGCCATCGGCATCGCCCTGGGTCTGCTGCTTCGCCCGGGCGAGCACGCCGTGGTCGACCTGGCCGCCGCCCACGCCCCGCGCACGACCGGCTCGTGGCTCGACTTCCTGACCGGCCTGGTGCCGTCCAACATCCTGGGCCTGCAGGCCTCGACCAAGATCGTCGAGGGGGCGGCCACGACCACCACCTCGTTCAACGTGCTGCAGATCCTGGTCCTGGCCCTGGTGGCCGGCGTGGCGGCGATCAAGGTCGGGCCGGCCGGCGAGGGCTTCCTGGCCTTCAACGCCTCGGCCCTGGCCGTGGTGCGCAAGGTGCTGTGGTGGGTGATCCGCCTGACGCCGATCGGCACCATCGGCCTGCTGGGCAACGCCGTGGCCCAGTACGGCTGGACCACCCTGGGCCAGCTGGGCGCCTTCGCGGGCGCGATCTATATCGGTCTCGGCCTGGTGCTGTTCGTGGTCTATCCGGCCATCCTGGCGCTGAACGGCCTGAACCCGCTGCGGTTCTTCGCCGGCGCCTGGCCGGCCATCCAGCTGGGCTTCGTCTCGCGCTCGTCGATCGGGACCTTGCCGGTGACCGAGGCCCTGACCGAGACCCGCCTGGGCGTGCCGCGCGCCTACGCCGCCTTCGCCGTGCCGCTGGGCGCGACCACCAAGATGGACGGCTGCGCGGCGATCTATCCGGCCGTGGCGGCGATCTTCATCGCCCAATTCTATCACCTGCCGCTGCAACTGACCGACTACGGCCTGATCGTCTTCGTCTCGGTGCTGGGCTCGGCGGCGACGGCGGGACTGACCGGGGCGGTGGTCATGCTGACCCTGACCCTGTCGACCCTGGGCCTGCCGCTGGAAGGCGTGGGCCTGCTGCTGGCCATCGACCCTATCCTCGACATGGGCCGCACGGCGGTGAACGTCGCCGGCCAGGCCCTGGTGCCGACCATCGTCGCCAAGCGCGAAGGCATATTGGACGAGGCGGTCTTCAACGCCCCGCCGCGCGAAGTGGGGACGGACGAGGCCTTGCCGGCCTAAGGCGCGGGCGCGGGCGCGGCCTTCGGAACGGGCGCCGGCGCATTGGCCGCCACGCGCCACACGGCGTTGCCGACGTCGTCGGCCACCAGCAGGGCGCCGAACTTGTCGACCGCCACCCCGACCGGACGGCCCAGGGCCTGGCCCTTGGGATCGAGGAAGCCGGTCAGGAACGGCTCGGCCGGGCCGGACGGCGCGCCGCCCGAGAACGGCACGAACGCCACGCGATAGCCGTTGACCGGCTTGCGGTTCCACGAGCCGTGCTGGCCGATGAAGGCGCCGCCTCGATAGCGGGCCGGGAAGGCGTCGGCCTTGTAGAAGGTCAGGCCCAGCGAGGCGGTATGGGCGCCCAGGGCGTAGTCCGGCTTGATCGCCTTGGCCACCAGGTCGGGCCGTTGCGGCTTCACCCGGGCGTCCACCGTCTGGCCGTAGTAGCTGTAGGGCCAGCCGTAGAAGCCGCCGTCCCTGACCGAGGTCATGTAGTCGGGGACCAGGTCGTTGCCGATCTCGTCGCGCTCGTTGACGCTGGTCCACAGGGCGCCGCTGGCGGGCTGCCAGTCCATGCCGTTGGGGTTGCGCAGGCCCGAGGCGAAGACGCGGCTGGCGCCGGTGGCCGGATCGATCTGGAGGATCGCGGCGCGGCGCTCCTCGGCGGCCATGCCGTTCTCGCCCACATTGCTGTTGGAGCCGACGGTCACGTACAGCTTCGAGCCGTCCGGGCTGGCGATGACGTTCTTGGTCCAGTGGTGGTTGATCGGCCCGGCGGGCAGGTCGGCCACCTTGCGGGGCGCGGCGGTGATCCGGGTCTGGCCGGCCTGGTAGGGGAAGGCCAGGAGGGCGTCGCTGTCGGCGACATAGAAGGTGTCGCCCACCAGGGCCATGCCGAACGGCGAGTTCAGGCCCGACAGGAAGGTGGTGCGGACCTCCAGCGTCCCGTCATTGTCGGCGTCGCGCACCAGGGTGATGCGGTTGGCCGAGGGCACGGTGGCGCCGGCCCGGCCCATGATCTGCTTCTCGAACCAGCCCTTGATCCCCTTGCTGTCGTCCGGCTTGGGCGGGGCGTTGGTCTCGGCGATCAGCACGTCGCCGTTGGGCAGCACGTACAGCCAGCGCGGATGGTCGAGGTCGCGGACCAGGGCGGTGGCGACGAAGCCGGGCGCGGCGTCCGGGGTCTGGCCGTCGGCCCAGCGAACCGCCGGGGCGATCTTCATCACCGGGATCGTCTGCTTCTTGGCGGCGGGCAGGACGGGGTTGGGGCCGTAGCCTTGCTCGGGCGGCAAGGCCGGTCCGGCGCCGCAGGCCGACAGCAGCAGGGCGGCGGGCCCCAGGGCCAACAGGGCATGGTGAGCTTTGGGCATCGTCGGCCTCCCTACCTCGATCGCCTTCAGGCTAAACGCGAAATGCCGCCCGGGGGTCCAGCTTGACCATCCTAGGCCGGAGCGTGCTCGTCCAGCCAGCGGCGGAAAAAGCCGGGATCGGGCAGGCCGGCCTGGTTCGCGGCGACCTTGCCGTCCTTGAACAGGAACAAGGCCGGGATGCCGCGCACGCCATAGGTCTGGGCCAGGGCGGGTTCGGCGTCGACGTCGACCTTCACGAACCGGGCGCGCGGCTCCAGTTCGGTGGTCGAGCGGGCGAAGATCGGGGCGATGGCCTTGCAGGGGCCGCACCAGGCCGCCCAGAAGTCGGCGACGATCGGGATCTGGCTGTTGGCCACGTGCTTGCGGAACCGAGCGGTGGTCAGGTCGACGGGCTGGCCAGTGAACAACGGCTGCCCGCAGCGGCCGCACTTGGCCGCCTTGGCGTCGCGCTCGGCCGGCAGGCGGTTGGTGGCGTCGCAGTGCGGGCAGACGATGTTGACGGTCTCGGCCATGGTGTCCTGAACGACGCGGCGGGCGCTTCGGTTCTATCGGCCGACTTCCGACGCCGCGAGAAGGAAGGCGCCGACCCCGTACAGCTGGGTGTTGTCCGCCTCGACATGGTCGGGGGCGTAGCCGATCTGCTGCACCCAGCCCAGCTTGCCGTCGGGCTGGACGGCGACGGCCAGGGCGTTCCAGCCCTTGGTCATGGCGGTCTCGTACTTCGGCCCCTTCAGCAGCCCGTGGTTCAGGCCATAGGCCAGGCCGTAGACGAAGAAGCCGGTGCCGCTGGTCTCGGGCGGGGTGTTCTCGGGCGCCAGCAGGGAAGGGGGCCAGTAGCCGTCGGGCTTCTGCAGGGTCACCAGCCGGTCCGACATCCGCCGGAACAGCGCCTCGTAGCGCGGTCGCGAGGGATGGTCGGCGGGCAGGGTCTTCAGGACGTCGACGATCCCGGCATAGGCCCAGCCGTTGCCGCGGCTCCAGAAGATCTTGCGGCCCTTGTCGTCGCGGCGGTCGAAATAGCGGCTGTCGCGGTAGTAGAGGCCTTCCTGCTTGTCGAGCAGCCAGTCGGTGGCGGCCCAGAACTCCTGGTCGCCGTAGGCGGCGTAGCGGGGGTCGCCGGTGGCCTGGGACAGGCCGGTCCAGGCGGCGGGGGCCATGAACAGGGCGTCGCTCCAGCACCAGCGGGCCTGGCAGGGCTGGTCCTCTGTGCCGTCGATGAAGGTCAGGTCGGCCTTGGGCGGGGCGGCCAGGATGGCGTCGAAGCGCGCCTGCAGCGGGGCGATCTGGGCCTTGTCGTGGTCGCGGCCATAGGCCCACAGCCAGGCCTGGCCGATCACGTGGTCGTCGGCGTGCAGCGGCCGCCGGCCAAGGCCCCAGCCTTGCTGGACGCCGTGGTCGCGGACGGCCTGGACCAAGGCGGGATCGCCGGTGCGCTCGGCGAAGGCCGCCAGGCCGACGAACAGCGCGCCCTGCACCCAGCCGCGCGGATCGGGCGTGGCCCGGTGGCCGTGGGTGTAGTCGAAATTGTCCATGTGGCTCAGTTGCCAGGCGGCCACCTCGCGGCCCAGCGTCGCGGCCTGGGTGGCCATCGCCGTCCGCGCCGCCGCGGGCTTGGGCTGGGCGGGGGCGGCCGTGGCGACGCCGGAGGTCAGTGCCAGGGCGGACAACGACAGGGCGGACAGGGCGATGATCAGGCTGGCGCGCATGACGTTGTTCTTCCCCGAAGCGCGTGACCTATGCCGCCACGTCGCCGGCCAGTGCTAAGTCGGTTTGGCCGCTGGTCAAGTCAATAGAGGGGGTTTCCGCCGAGCCGGCCAGATCGGTCTGGCCAAATAACGTTCTTGTACGATTAATGGTCAGGCCAATTGTCTTGCATCGGGCCACGGCTGAGCTATTCTGGCTTCGACGAACCTCGTCGGCCTACGCGATGAACTTGTCCTTCATCGCATCCTCCTCCCGGGGCCGGCCGGCGACGGGCGGCTGGAGCCTTCCCTCCAGCCGCCCATCCTACAGCTCTTGAATCGCTAGATCAGCGAGCGGCGGGCCAACTCGTTGCGGCGGGCGGCGACTTCGCTGCGGGCCTGCTGCATGGCGTCGATCTCGGTGGCGGTCAGCAGGTTGTCGATCACCCGGCCCAGGTGCTCGCGCATGGCGTTGCGGGCTTCCTTGGGGTCGCGGGCCTTCAGGGCGCTGAGGATTTCCTGGTGGTCGTCGATCAGCGGGCGCACGCCCACCTGGCGACCGCGTTCCAGCATCGCCCGGCACAGCGGCGACTTGTAGCGCAGGTCCCACAGGTTCTCGATCACCGAGACCAGGGCGGCGTTGCGGGTGGCGCGAGCGATGGTGACGTGGAACCGACGGTCGGCCAGGTCGCCGCGCACGTCGTGTTCGTTCTCCGCGACCATGTCGTCGAGGATCTTTTCCAGGTCGATCAGTTCCTGGTCGGTGATGGTGGTGGCGGCTAGGGCGCAGGACTCGCCCTCGATCAGGCGGCGGGCCTCGGTCAGCTCGAAGGCGCCGATGTCCAACTCGGGAGCGGGAACCTCGGGGGCGGGGGCCTCGGTGACATAGACGCCCGAACCGTGGCGGGCCTCGACCAGCCCGCGGATCTCCAAGGCGATCATCGCCTCGCGCACCGTGGGGCGGCTGACTTTGTATTCCTCGGCGAGGTCCCGCTCCGAGGGCAGGCGATGCCCGGGCTGGTAGGCGCCTTCGCGGATCGATTCGGCGATCGCGTTGGCGACCTGCTGGTAAAGCTTACGAGTTTCTGCGGTCGACGTGGTCATGCGACTTTCCCGCCCAGCGCGCATCGCCGGGCCGACGGCAGCCTAGAGCATGGTCGCGAAAGACGCCACGTCGCTCTGGCGCAATTGTAATATGTTGTCTATGGATTGGTCAGGCCACTTAAGCGACCCAGGTAGACCAACACTCCATGCTCAAGATTATCGACGCCAAGGTTATCGTCACCTGCCCGGGACGCAACTTCGTCACCTTGAAGATCACCACCTCGGACGGCGTCGCCGGCGTCGGCGACGCGACGCTGAACGGGCGCGAGCTGGCGGTGGTCAGCTATCTTCGCGACCACATGATCCCCTGCCTGATCGGCCGCGACGCCCATCGCATCGAGGACATCTGGCAGTTCTTCTATCGCGGCTCGTACTGGCGCGGCGGCCCGGTGGGCATGACCGCCCTGGCGGCGGTGGACATGGCGCTGTGGGACATCAAGGCCAAGGTGGCCGGCCTGCCGCTGTACCAGCTGCTGGGCGGCGCCTGCCGCGAGGGCGTCACCGTCTATGGCCACGCCAACGGCGAGACCATCGAGGACACCATCGCCGAGGCGGTGAAGTACAAGGGCCTGGGCTACAAGGCCATCCGCCTGCAGACCGGCGTGCCCGGCCTGGCCAGCACCTACGGCGTGTCGGGCGACAAGATGTTCTACGAGCCGGCCGACGGGAACCTGCCCACCGAGAACGTCTGGTCGACGGCCCGGTACCTCAAGCACGCCCCCAAGCTGTTCGAGGCCGCGCGCGAGGCGCTGGGCGACGACGTCCACCTGCTGCACGACGTCCATCACCGCCTGACGCCGATCGAGGCGGGCCGACTGGGCAAGGATCTGGAGCCCTATCGCCTGTTCTGGCTGGAGGACGCGGTGCCCGCCGAGAACCAGGCCGGCTTCCGCCTGATCCGCCAGCACACCACCACCCCGCTGGCCGTGGGCGAGATCTTCAGCCACGTCTGGGACGCCAACATCCTGATCCAGGAACAGCTGATCGACTATCTGCGGGCCACGGTCCTGCACGCCGGCGGCATCACCAACCTGCGCAAGATCGCCGCCTTCTGCGACCTGCACCACGTGCGCACCGGCTGTCACGGCGCCACCGACCTGTCGCCGGTGACCATGGCCGCGGCCCTGCACTTCGACATGTCGATCCCGAACTTCGGGCTGCAGGAATACATGCGCCACACGCCCGAGACCGACGCGGTGTTCCCGCACGCCTACAGCTTCAAGGACGGCATGCTGCATCCGGGCGAGCAGCCGGGCCTGGGCGTCGACATCGACGAGACCCTGGCCGAGCAATATCCGTACAAGCGCGCCTACCTGCCGGTGAACCGGCTGGAGGACGGGACCATGTACAACTGGTGAAGCCTTTCCGCGCCGTCTCGCGGCGGCGCGGAGGCCGGATTTCTAGGTTTCCAATTCCTTGATAATTGGTCTGACCTAAGCTCCTTATGCGAGCCAATTGGCTTGACAATACCGGTGACACCGGTAGCAGATGGCCAGGCCACATAAGAAATCGTCTCCGCCAAGGGCTGACGAGGGCGGGGAAACCATGTCGTTCAAGTCCATCCGCAAGCGCCTGTTGCTGACCGCCGCCCTGGGCGCGGTCGCGTCGCCGGCCCTGGCCGCCACGCCCTCCGCCACGGCCGCCGATCCGGGCGGGCGCGGCCAGGCCTATGCGACGGTCGCGCCGATGAACCGCACGGTCGAGACGCGCCTGCTGCCGCAGATGGCGGTGCTGCTCGACAAGCTGATGGTCGAGAAGCGCGACATGACGCTGGACGGCGTCCGGGTGTTCGACGCCGACGACAAGTTCCTGCCCGGCAAGGTGGCGATCGGCCTGGCCTATCTGCTGATCGACACGCCGCGCGACGATCCGAAGTTCGCGACCTACCTGGCCGGCTATCGCCAGATCGCCGACATGACGGTGGACGACACCAACAACACCTGGGGCATCTATTACTACATCCAGGCCCTTCACATGCTGCAGGAGGCCGGCCTGCTGGAGCAGGCGGTGTCGCCGGAAACCCTGGCCAAGCTGAAAGCCAAGCTGGACTGGCGCAAGTTCGTCCGCACGGACGACCTGACCCTGATCGACCTGCCCAACAACTACTACGGCGTGGCCTTCAGCGTCGCTCGGCTGCGCTACCAGCTGGGCTGGGAGGACGCGTCGGCCAGCGAGGCCCTGCTGGAACGCACGCTGGACCACTATCGCAAATATTCGGGCGAATACGGCTTCGCCGACGAGACCGACGGGGAAGGGCGGTTCGACCGCTACAGCGTGCTGCTGATCGGCGAGATCAGCCATCGCCTGATCGAGGCCGGCATGCCGGCGACGCCAGAGGTCAAGGGCTGGCTGCGCAAGTCGGTCGACCTGATGCTGCCGCGCCTGAACATGCAGGGCGAGGGCTTCGAATACGGCCGAAGCATCGGCACGTACGGCGAGACGGCGTTCCTGGAGGTGCTGACCGCGGCGGCCAAGCTGGACGTGCTGACGCCCCGGGAAAAGACGATGGCCTACGCCTTCTCGTCACGCGTCACCGCGCGCTACATGGACTTCTGGTTCGACCCCAAGATGGGTTCGGTGAACCTGTGGGAGCACGGCCGGCGCACCGACGAGTATCGCGGCAAGCATCGGATCCTGGGCGAGAACCTCAGCCTGGCGCGCCAGCACATCTACACCAGCGCGATCTGGAACGAGCTGGGCTTCAAGGACAAGACGCCGGACGCCGGCTATGCCGCCTGGCTCGACACCCTGCCCAAGCGCCGGGTCACCTGGTTCGCGCGCGGCGAACACGACCGGCTGGTGGTGACGCTGCGCGATAGAGGCCGCGTCATCGGCCTGCCGATCATCAACGGCGGCAAGAGCCAGCACGAGAACACGCCCTACTACCCGATCCCGTTCTCGCCCGGCATGCTGGCCGGCGTGGCCGACGGCGAGTTCCCGCAGCTGCTGCCGCGCCTGACCCTGGCCGACGGCTCGCGCCTGACCCCGCTGGCCTACGCCCGGAACGTCAAGGTGACCGAGCAGGGCGCGCGCACCGTCGTCACCTATGAACAGACCCAGCTGGACAAGCTCGGAACCAGCGCGCCGATCGCCGACGACCGGTTCAGCGTCAAGACCACCTACGTCCTGGAGCCCGGCAAAATCAGCCGCACGGACGTGTTCACGCCCAAGGGCGGCCAGCGGATCAAGGCCGTGGACCTGTCCTTCGCCGCGTTTTCGGCCGCGCCCAGCACCAAGGGCGGCGCCACGACCTACGGCCAGGGCGACGTCCGGAGCTTCAAGGTGACGGGGCTGAGCTGCCGCTCGCGTTCGCTGGCGGACGAAAAGGCCTACCGCACGCCGACCGGCGCGTTCCAGAGCCTGACCGAATGCGCGGGCGGAGCGCGGGCGCTGTCGGGACCGCTGACGGTGAGCTGGAGCTTGAGCTACCGCTAGAGCGAAAACCCCGTGCGTCCTTCGAGGCCTGCTTCGCAGGCGCCTCAGGATGAGGAGCATTGTTGCACTGAATCCCTCATCCTGAGGTGCGAGGCGAAGCCGAGCCTCAAAGGACGCAGAGCCTTACTTCACCCGAACCAAAATCAGCGTCTGGTCCGGCGGGCCGTCCTTGCCGTCGATGTCCTGCTCGACCAGCAGGGTGTCGGGATCGGTGCGGGTGACCTTCATCGACTGATGGCGCGAGCCCTGAGCGCCGTGGGTGGTCACGGTCACGGCGGCCTGGCCGACGCGCTGCACGCTGATGGTCACCAGGTTCAGATTGACCACGGCCTGGGTGGTCGGACCGTCGAGCACGGCATGGGCGAACTGCAGGGCGGCGACGCCGGCCTCGTCCACCTCCACCAGGGTCCAGGCCAGGTTCTTGCCGTCGTCGACGGTGACGTCCAGTTCGCCGCTGAGCGGCGCGGGGCCGGTCAGGGCGGTGTTGAACTTCGAGCGCGGCAGGTCGATCGCCCAGCGCCCGGTCACGCCCATCGGGCCGCTGAAGGGCTGAGCGCTGGCGGCGGCAGGCAGGGCGGTCGTCAACAGGGCGGCGCCGACCAAAGCGGAAAGGGCGCGAATGCGCTTGTTCATGAGGTCGGCTCCGGAATCAGGCCCGACGAGTCCGGGCGAGCGTTGTTACGCAGGGTAATCTGGCCCCGCACGCTCGCCCGATCAAGGAGCCCGCCCAAGTCGGTCCAGAACCAAGTCCTTAGAACGGCGAGAATTTCTCGACCAGCGCCTGGCCGCCCGGGGTCTTCTGGACGCGGCTGATGTCGCCGCGGCCGCCGTAGCTGATGCGGGCTTCGGCGATCTGGGTGTGTTTGATGGTGTTGGCCGAGGAGATGTCCTCGGGGCGCACGATGCCGGCCACGGTCAGCTGACGCAGCTCGGCGTTGGTGCGCACCTCCTGGGTGCCCTGGATCACCAGGTTGCCGTTGGGCAGCACGCCCGAGACGACGGCGGCGATGGTCAGGCTGATCTTTTCCGAACGGTTCACCGCGCCGGCGCCGGCGTTGGAGTTGGTCGACTTGGTGTTGACCATGTTGGCCGGGTCGAAGGCGCCCGGCAGGACCTTGCCCAGGCTCGACTCCAGGCCCAGGAAGTTCGGCACGCCCAGCGAGCTGCCGGAGGTGCGCGAGGACGAGGTCTGGTTCTTGGTGTTGGCGCTGTCGTCGATGTCGATGTTGACGGTCACGATGTCGCCGACCTTGCTGGCGCGCTGGTCGTTGAAGAAGGTGCGCGCGCCCGTGCGCCACAGCGAGTTGGCCGAGGCGGCCTGGGGCTGGGCGGCGTATTGCTGGGTCATCGGGGCCAGCTGGGCCGGATAGCCGACGGGAGCCAGTTCCGGACCCTTCACCGCTTCGGTGACGGTCGAGCAGGCGGCGAGCGGGGCGAGCAGCAGGAGAGCGGCGAGGGCGGGGCGCATCGTGTGTGACCTTCTCAGCGAGCGGCGTAGCGCAGCGTGTTGTTACGGTTGGCCTTCAGGCGCATCGCCTGGGGGCCGACGGCGGTCGAGCCGGGTCCGGTGACCACGGTCTCGATGATCTTCTTGCTGGCGGTGTTCTGGACCATCAGGCTTTCGCCGATGGCCGCGGCCGCCATGGCTTTCCCTTGCAAGGTGAGCGCCACGCCGGCGTCCTCGTAGGTGACTGCGACGATATCGCCCGCCTTGATGACCTGCGGGGTCGAGACGTCGCGCAGGCTGGCGGCCGAACCCTGGCGCAGCGGGCGTTTGACGGTCATGCCGATCACCGCGTCGGCGTCGCGGGGGGCGTCCGAAGGGCTGGCGGCCATCTTCACCCAGACCAGGTCTTCCGGCTGGACCATCTCGCCGGTCGCCAGGCTGCGGGCGTAGGCAAGAACTTCCACGTTGCCGCGTGGGGCGCCGGCCAAACCGGCGTCCGAACCCTGGCGGACGATGATCCGGCGCACGCCGTTGCTGTTGGCCCAGTCCAGGCCGGCCCGGCGGGCGGCGATCTGCACCGCGCCGGCGTCCAGCACGGCCGACGGGCCCATGCGGTTGGCGACCACCACGTCCGAGGCCGCGCCGGCCCCGTCGAACAGCTCGCCCAGGGTGATGCGGCCGTCGGCGTCGGTGGTGTCGGGCCGCAGCGAGACGGTCGTGCCGGCCAGGGCCGGGGTGGCGACCAGCAGGGCGGCGACAGAGAAGGCGAGGGCTTTCATGAGCTTACGACCTCAGGTTCGAGGTTGCCTGGAGCATCTGGTCGGCCGTGGTGATGACCTTGGAGTTCATCTCGTAAGCGCGCTGGGCGACGATCAGGGCGGTGATTTCGCTGACCGAGTCCACGTTCGAGGCTTCGGTGTAGTTCTGCAGCAGGGTGCCGAAACCGGGCTGGCCGGGGGCGGCGATGTTGGCGGCGCCCGAGGCGGCGGTTTCCATGAACAGGTTGTCGCCGATGGCTTCTAGGCCGCCTTCGTTCATGAAGTTGGCCAGTTCCAGCTGACCCACGGTCTGGGGCGCGGGGTCGCCTTCCATCTTCACCTGCACGAGGCCGGTCTTGCTGATGGTGGTGGCGGTGGCGTTCTGCGGGATCGTGATGCCCGGCTGGACGGTGTAGCCGTCCTCGGTGACGATCTGGCCCTGGTCGTTGGTCGAGAAGTTGCCGGCCCGGGTGTAGGCGGTCTCGCCCGAGGGCAGCAGGATCTGCAGGAAGCCCTTGCCCTGGATGGCCACGTCGAACTCGTTGTTCGTCATGGACGGCGTGCCCTGCTCGTGGATGCGGTAGACCGAGCCGGCCTTCACGCCGCCGCCGATCTGCACGCCCGTGGGGACCACGTTGCCGTCGCCCGACGACTGCGAGCCGGCCCGCTCGATGGTTTGATAGATCAGGTCCTGGAACTCGGCCCGTTGGCGCTTGAAGCCCACGGTGTTCATGTTGGCGATGTTGTTCGAGATGACTTCGACGTTCAGCTGTTGGGCCGACATGCCGGTCGCGGCGGTGCGAAGAGCTTGCATCGTTGGTTGTCCTTACTGCGGCTTGCCCAGGCGCTCGACGGCGCTCCGGGACAGTTCCGAGGTTTGATCCATCATCTTGGCCACGCTCTCGTAGGCGCGGCTGACTTCGATCAGCTTGGTGATCTGGGTGATCGACTGGACGTTTGAGGCTTCCAGCATGCCCTGATGGACCTTGGCGTCCGGGGCGGCCTGGGGCGTGTCGTTGGTGGTGTTGCGATAGAGGTTGTCGCCGTCCTTGCGGAACGTCGCCAGGTCGGTGGGGCGTACAATGGCGATCTTGCCGAGCTGCTCGGCGCCCTGGCTGACCGTGCCGTTCTTGCCGACGGTGACCGGGCCCTTCAGCGGATCGATCAGGATCTCGCCGCCGCCTTCGTCCAGCACGGCCGCGCCGTTCTGGGTGACCAGCTTGCCGTCGGGAGCCATGGTGAAGCGGCCGTCGCGGGTGTAGCGCTCGCCGCCGGCGGTGGAGACCTTGAAGAAGCCCTGGCCCTCGATGGCCAGGTCGAAGTCGCCGCCCGTCTGGGTCAGGGCGCCCTGGCCGAAATCACGCGCCACGCCGTCGTCCAGCACGAACTTCACGGGGTACGAGCCGCCGTTGGTGCGGGCCGGCTTGGCCGGCTCCGTGCGGACCATCAGCTCCTCGACCTTGAAGCCGGTCGTGTTCGCGTTGGCGATGTTGTTCGCGACGATGTCGAGTTCGCGGCGCAGGGTCATCTGCCGCGAAAGTCCCACATACAGTGCGTTGTCCATGACCGGTTACCGAGACGGCTGGCGCGACAAATGCGCCGCAAGTCTGCAAGCAACCCTCGTGCCAATTCGAAAAGCTCAGTAATTTCAACGATAATGAAGGTTAACGCGACCTCTGGGACGGAGTCTGCCGGGCAGATTCAGCCTGCGGCGAAATGGCCTTCAAAAGACATCGTTAACCATGCTCCACGCATGAGTAGATCCATAGATTCCAAGGAACCGCGCGCGTGGCCAACAAACCCCCCAAGGATGCTCCCGCCCCAGAAGGCGAAGAGGGTGCTGTCGAGGGCGAAGCTCCGGCGAAGAAGAAGCCGCCGATGATGATCCTCATCGCGGCCGCGGCGGCCGTGGTGCTGGTCGGCGGCGGCGTGACCACGTTCCTGCTTCTGAAGCCCAAGCCCGAAGCGCACGGCGAGGCGGGCCACGAAAAGCCGAAGAAGAAGGAAAAGAAGAAGGAAGAGAAGGGCGGCCATGGCGGCGGCGGCGAGGCCGCGCCGGTGGCCGGCGCGCCGGTGATCAAGGAAGGCCCCGACGGCGTGGTGTTCTACACCCTGCCGGACATCGTCGTGAACATGCAGGCCGCCGACGGCCGCTCGACCTTCCTGAAGCTGAAGCTGACCTTCGAACTGCCCGACGAGGAGACGGCCGAGCACCTGACGCCGAACCTCCCGCGTCTGCAGGACATGTTCCAGACCTTCCTGCGCGAACTGCGCCCGGAAGACCTCAACGGCAGCCAGGGCAGCTATCAGCTGCGCGCCGAGCTGCTGCGTCGCGTTAATCTGGTCGCCGCGCCCTCCAAGGTGAACGCGGTGCTGATCGAGGAGATGCTGATCAACTAGCCCTCGGGCTGGTTGAGGCGAACCGACATGGCTGACGAAATCGACGATCAGGCCGCGATGGCCCAATGGGCTTCGGAAAACCCGCCGGCGGACGCCGGCGGCAACGAGTTCGGCGACTTCAGCGGCGGCATGGGCGGCTGGGACGACGGCGGCGGCGACGGCATGGGCGCCGAGCGCATCCTGAACCAGGACGAGATCGACAGCCTGCTGGGCTTCGACATGTCCGGCGACGGCAATGACGACCGCACCGGCATCCGCGCCATCATCAACTCGGCCCTGGTCTCGTACGAGCGCCTGCCGATGCTGGAAATCGTCTTCGACCGCCTGGTGCGGTTGATGACGACGTCCCTGCGGAACTTCACCTCCGACAACGTCGAGGTCAGCCTCGACAACATCAGCTCGATCCGCTTCGGCGACTATCTGAACTCGATCCCGCTGCCGGCCATCCTGGCGGTGTTCCGGGCCGAGGAGCTGGACAACTACGGCCTGCTGACGGTCGACTCCAACCTGATCTACTCGATCGTCGACGTGCTGCTGGGCGGCCGTCGCGGCACCGCGGCCATGCGCATCGAAGGCCGTCCCTACACCACCATCGAGCGGGTGCTGGTGCAGCGGATGGTCGAGGTGGTGCTGCACGACGCCAAGGCGGCCTTCGAGCCCCTGCATCCGGTGTCGTTCAGCCTGGACCGCCTGGAGACCAACCCGCGCTTCGCCGCCATCGCCCGGCCGGCCAACGCCGCTATTCTTGTGAAGCTTCGGATCGACATGGAAGACCGCGGCGGCAGAATCGAGCTTCTGCTGCCCTATGCCACCCTCGAACCCATCCGGAAGATGCTGCTGCAGCAGTTCATGGGCGAGAAGTTCGGTCGCGACAACATCTGGGAAGGCCACTTGGCCACCGAACTCTGGACGACCCAGATGGAGGTGCGCGCCGTGCTCGACGAGCAGCAGCTGCCGCTCTCCAAGGTCCTGGACCTGAAGGTGGGCGACACCCTGATGCTGAACGCCACGCCCGACAGCCCGGTGGAGCTGCGCGCGGGCTCCATCCCGCTGACCCGCGGGCGCATGGGCCGCCGCAACCACTCGATCGCCGTGCGGGCCGACGCGCCCCTGACCCCGGCGGCCAAGAAGGCGGTTCAGAAGCTCAAATGAGTCTGACGGCCATCGCCCTCAACGGTCTGCTGGCGATCCTGCTGCTGATCGCCCTGGCCTTCGGCGTGCGCCTCGAGCGCCGCCTGAAAGCCCTGCGCGACAGCCATGAGGGCTTCGCCAAGGCCGTGGCCGACCTCGACCGCGCCGCCATGCGCGCCGAGCAGGGCCTGGCCGACCTGCGCGCCGCCACCGACGAGGCCGCCGACACCCTGTCCGATCGCATCACCAAGGCCCAGGCCCTGGCCGTGCAGCTGGACGAGCGCCTGAACCGGCCGATGGTCACCCCGCCGCCGGCAACGACCCGCGCCGCCGTCGAGCCGCGCTCCAGCGAACCTCGCGCCGCCGCGCCGCGTCCGATGCGCGCACCGGAACCCGAGCTTCCGCCGGAAACCTCGCGGCGCCTGCGGGCCGAGGACTTCGAGAAGCTGCTGGACCGCGAGGCCCGCATCCCCCGCGACGCCCCGCCGCCTTCCGCCGCGCGCTCTTCCGCGCCAAAGGAAACTCCGCGTTCACGGGCGCGGATAGATGATGACCTGTTCGAGGGCCCGGAAGATCCGCCGCGCCCCGGTTCGACCTTTAGGGGCCGTCGATGAAAAATATTCCGCGCATCCTGCCGATCATCGGGGTCACCGCTGTCGGCGTGCTCGCCGTCAACGCCCTGGCGGGCGCGAAGTCCATCCCGGACATGCTGAGCGGCGCCAAGGCGTTCGCCGAGGGCACGGCCAAGGCTGACGGCGAAAAGGCGACCTCGGCCGCCGACGCCGGCAAGGACGCCGCCGCCAGGACGCCGCCGCCGATCTGCGCGCCCTCGGCCAGCGACCTTGCGAAGGAAGCCGGTCTGTCGCCGGCCGAACTGCGCGTGCTGCAAAGCCTGGGTCAACGTCGCGGCCAGCTGGACCAGCGCGAGCAGGACATCGACGTCCAGCTGCAGCTGCTGGCCGCCGCCGAGGGCAAGCTGGACGCCAAGATGAAGGCGCTGAACGGCATGAAGGGCGAGATCCAGGGCCTGCTGGGCCAGGCCGACGCCCAGAAGGAAGCCGAGTCCCAGCGCATGGTGACGGTCTATTCGGCCATGAAGCCCAAGGACGCCGCCGCCCGCATGAGCGTGCTGGACGACAGCGTGCGCCTGCCGATCGCTTCCAAGATGAAGGAGCGCACGCTCAGCATGATCCTGGCCAACATGTCGCCGAACGACGCCAAGATCCTGACCGAGCGCCTGGCCAACCGCCTGTCGTCCGAAGCCATCGCCAAGCAACGCGCCGCCCTGGCCGCCGCCGACAAGCCCGCCGCCGACGCTTCCGCGCAAGCCGCGGCCGCGCCGCTGGCCGGCGCCAGCCCGGCCAAGAAGGCCGGCTAGGACAGGAGCGAAAGCGGGGGCATGAAGCTGGGGGCGTTTCTGAGATCGACCGTCGCGGCGATCTGCATCCTCGGGGTCGCGACCCCGTCGATGTCGATCTCGGCCGAGCCGCGTCACGCCTCTCCATCTGCTTCAAACAGGTCTGCTCAACCCAAGCCCGCGCCCCGTAAAGCCGCGCCTCGCAAGGCCGCCGCGCCGGCCGGTCTGCAGGTTCGGATCGCCCAGGCTCCCGACTTCACGCGGCTGGAGTTCCCCGGTTCGCGCGGCATGCAGGCCCGGCGCGAGGGGACGGCCGTCGTCCTGCGCTTCCCGCGCGACGCCAATCCCAATCTCTCGTCCCTCAACGTCGGCCCGCCCCGCCTGGTGAAGGGCGCCCAGGCGCGCCATGTCGGCGGCGTGGTCGAGATCGTGGTCGCGCTGAGCGAGAACGCCGACTTCCGGGCCGGCAACGCCGACGGCGACGACTTCATCAACCTGTTCATCCGCCAGGAAACCGCCGCCGCGGCCCCGGTCCCGGCGGCGACCGTGGTGTCGCAACGTCCCAATCCGATGCCGGCCGGCGGCGTCGTGCCGGTCAAGCTGGAGAAGGTCTCGGGCCAGATCCAGCTCAGCTTCGACTGGGCCAATCCGGCCGGCGCGGCCGTGTTCCGTCGCGGCGAGGCGGTCTGGGTGGTGTTCGACGCTCCCGCCCGGCTGGACATCGGCAAGCTGCCCCTGAGCACGCCGCAGTACCGCAACATCCAGGCCTTCAAGGGGCCCGACTACGCGGCGCTGCGCATCAGCACGCCGCAAGGCGCGCCGTTCTACGCCGACGGCGTCGGCTCCAACTGGACGATCGCCCTGGGCGCGGGAAACCAGGACTCGCCCGACCTGGTCCGCGTGGCCCGGGACGACAACGCCACCCCCGCCACCCTGACCGCCAACGTGGCCGGCGCGACCAGGATCGCCTGGGTCTCGGACCCGGCGGTCGGCGACCGCCTCGGCGTGGTCACGGCTCTCGCGCCGTCCAAGGGCCTGCCGTCGCGCCGCGACTATGTCGAGATGGCCCTGCTGCAGTCGGCCACCGGTCTGGCGGTCGAAAGCTATTCCGGCGACCTGCAGATGACCTCGGACGGCGACATCGTCCGCATCGGCCGGCCCAAGGGCCTGCTGCTGTCGTCGACCTCCAGCGGCCAGGCCCTGGCCGACGCCGGGGCCGGCGCGCCCCAGGCGATGGCGATGCCGGCCCTGATCGATCCCGAGCACTGGGCCAAAACCGGATCTGGCGGGTTCATGGCCCGCTACGACGCCTTGCTCGGCGCGGTCCCCGCGGCGGGCGGCCCCGAAGGCAAGGGCGACGACACCGCCGCCCGCATGGCCCTGGCCCGCTTCCTGGTCGGCTCCAACCTGTCGTTCGAGGCGATCGGCGTGCTCAACGCCGCCGGACGCGCCCACCAGACCCTGATGGGCGACGGCGAGTTCCGCGGCCTGCGCGGCGTGGCCAAGGTGATGGCGCATCGCTACGCCGAGGCCGAGACCGACTTCGCCTCGCCGGTCCTGAACGATGATCCCTCGGCCGCGATGTGGCGCGGCTACATCGCCAGCAAGACCGGCCAGTGGACCGACGCCAACCAGCGGTTCGCCGAAGGCGCGCGCGCGCTCAACATGTTCCCCGCCCTGTGGCAGGCCCGGTTCCTCGGCGCCCAGGCCGAGGCCGCGGTCGGCGTCGGCGCGCCCGAGACCGCCATCCGCCTGATCAACCAAGCCCTGAAACTGCCCAACATCCCGGTCGAGGATCAGCTGGAGCTGCGGCTGACCCTGGCCAAGGCCTTCGAGGCCAAGAACGACTCCCGCGCCCTGCCGGTGTTCCAGGCGATCTCCCGCTCGGGCATCGACCGCCTGGCCGCGCCCGCCACCCTGCACGCCATCCAGCTGCGCCTGGCCAAGAACCAGATTAGCGCCGACATCGCCGCCAAGGGCCTGGACGCCCTGCGCTTCCGCTGGCGCGGCGACGGGGTCGAACTGGACACCATCCGCGCGCTGGGTCAGCTGCAGATCAAGCAGGGCCGCTATCGCGAGGCGCTGGAGGTGCTGCACTCGGCCAGCAACGTGCAGTCCGACCTGCCGCAGGCCGTGGCCCTGCGCAACGACCTCAACACCACCTTCCGGACCCTGTTCCTGGACGGCCTGGCCGACGGCATGCAGCCGATCCAGGCGGTGGGCCTGTTCTACGACTTCCAGGACCTGACCCCGATCGGCGCCGACGGCGACCAGATGGTCCGCAACCTGGTGCGCCGCCTGGTCGACGTCGACCTGCTGGACGAAGCCGCCAAGCTCCTGAAGTACCAGGTCGACAACCGGCTGAACGGCGTGCCCAAGGCCCAGGTCGCCACGGACCTGGCCTGGATCTACCTGATGGACCGCCAGCCCGAGAGCGCGCTGGACACCATCAACGCCACCCGCACAACGATTTTGCCGCCGGCCCTGAACGCCGAGCGCCGCCTAGCCACCGCCCGCGCCCTGATGGGCCTTGGCCGCTACGACGCGGCGCTGGAGGTGATCGAGAGCGACAAGAGCCGCGACGCCGAGGATGTCCGCGCCGAGATCGCCTGGAAGCAGCACACCTGGCCCCAGGCCGGCGCCCTGTACGAACGCGCCCTGGCCGACCGCTGGAAGACGCCGGGGCTGCTGAGCCCGGCCGACGAGTCCAAGCTGCTGCGCTCGGCCGTGGCCTTCAGCCTGGCCGACGACGACGCCTCGCTGGGCCGCCTGCGCCAGCGCTACGGCGGCTTCGTCGACGGCGCGCGCAATCCCGACGGCCTGCGCGTGGCCCTGGCCGGCGCCGATCCGGGCGCCCTGTCCAGCACCGACTTCAGCAAGGTCACCGCCGACAACGAGGCCTTCAACGGCTGGGTGGCCAAGATGAAGGACCGCTTCCGGGCCCAGGCGAGCAACCGAGGCGTTTAGAGCCTGCCTTAGCAGGCTCTACTTCAAACATTTAGAGCGTGACAGACGCCGAAACCGGCATCCACTTTCGGCTGTCACGCTCTAGGTTCGCGCTATCGCCAGGCTGTCCATGACGTACGGCGCGTAGAAGTAGTCGTGGATCGCGGCGATCTCGCCGTTGTCCCAGTCCAGCAGCACCACGTAGCGCACGGCGGCCGTAGGATCGGCCGGATCGCTGACCAGCAGGGCCAGGCGGCCCTCGGCCATGCCCGCCTCGAACCGCCAGCCCGAGGTCGAGGCGTAGTGGGTGAAATAGACCGAGACGTCCTTGCGCCCTTCGATCCGCCGCCGATTGGCCAGGTCCAGCCGGACGTCCTCGCTGAGCAGGGCGCGCAGGGCGTTGAAGTCGCGGGCGTTGAAGCGGTCGGCATAGGCGCGCAGCCGCGCGCGTTCGGCGGCGTCCAGGCGGGGAGGGGCGACGTCCGGTTCCTCGGCCAGGTCCTTCAGGCGCACGCGGCCGCGATGCAGGGCGGCCTTGGCGGCCGCCAGGGTGAAATCCAGGAGTTGGGCGGTTTCGTCCAGCGAGTGGCCCAGCACGTCGATCAGCACCACGCACGAACGCTGGGCTACCGGCAGGCGCAGCAGCACGGCCAGGCTGGCCGTCGCCGCCACCCGGGCGTCGGCGGCCGCGACCGGATCGACGATTTCGCTGAACGTCTCGTCGAGGAGGGGCTGGCGCTTGCGGCCGCGCAGGGCGTCGAGCGCGGTGTTGTGGGCGATGCGGAACAACCAGCGGTCGGGATGCTCGATCGGCTCGGCGGCGGGATAGGCGAGCGCCGCCTTGGCCAGGGCCTCCTGCACCACGTCCTCGCCGTCGAAGGCCGAACCGACCATGCGCGCGCAATAGCGATGCAGGCTGGGGCGCAGTTCCGCCATCAGCTGGCTGAACGCCTCCGGAGCCAGGTTGCCGTCCGCCATGTGCCGTCCTCTTCGCGCCGCCCGAACGACGGTCCCGTCTTCATGACGACGCGCGACCCAGAAAGGATTCGCGGTCCGGGAATATTTCTCCGACCGAATCCTTCGCATCGGCGGCCGCGTCCTTGGTCATGACGGCCGCATTCCGCGCCGTCGCAATCCAAAGGATCCAAGACCATGCAGAGGGTTACACTGGTGCGCTACGCCGCCAAGCCGGATCGCGCCGACGAGAATCAGGCGCTGTCGCTGGAGGTGTTCGACGAGCTGAAGGCCGTCCGGCCCGACAACATCGCCTATGCGCTGTTTCGCGACGGCGTCGACTTCGTCCATCTGTTCGTCAATCTGCGCGACGACGACGCCGGCGTGCTGACCGACCTGCCCGCGTTCCAGGCCTTCGCCAAGGACGTGAACGACCGCAGCGAAGCGCCGCCGGAGGCCACGCGACTGAGTCTGAAGCTGCTGGCCTCCTATGGGCTCTAGGGGCGGCCTCTAGAGAACGATTCCACCTTTTCACCCTGCCCACGCGGTCGCCTCTTGCGGAGGCGGCCGCGTTTTGCCTGCCCAGAGGTGAACCTTCGCGCGCGAAAAGCGATTGGTCTTCTGGCGGCGCCGCTCCAAACCCCTTAGTTAGACGCCGCGCGCGCGGTCCTGTCGGGACGTCGACATGGGACGTCCTAGGGGGCCGCTTGCATTGCTCCGACGGGCGTGTCATGACAACGTTGTCATAGGGTGGAAACATTGACCAAAGAGACGAACGCCGATCAGACCGGCCGGGAAGTGCTGGTCCTGCTGGGTGGCGCGGGCGACCTGGCCCTGCGCATGCTGCTGCCTTCGCTGTATTTTCTCGAAGTCGATCGCCTGCTGCCGCACGATCTGCGGATCATCGGCCTGGCCCGTCACGACCACGACGCCGACAGCTATCGCAAGCTGGTGCGCGAGCAGTTGGGCAAGCGCGCCGCCGTCGAGGAATCGGCGTGGAACCGCCTGGCCGCCCGCCTGGATTACCTGTCGGTCGACATCACCAAGGAAGAGGGCGCCAAGGCGCTGGCCGAAAAGGTCGGCAAGCACGGCGACCTGGTCATCTACTTCGCCCTGTCGCCCAGCCTCTACGGCTCGGTCTGCACCGCCCTGCAGTCGGCCGGCCTGACCGGTCCCCAGACGCGCCTGGTGCTGGAAAAGCCGATCGGCAAGGACTTCGCCAGCTCGTGCGTCATCAACGGCGCGGTGGGCGCGGTGGTCGACGAGAGCCAGATCTTCCGCATCGACCACTATCTGGGCAAGGAGACGGTCCAGAACCTGACCGCCCTGCGCTTCGGCAACGTGCTGTTCGAGCCCCTGTGGGACAACAAGCACATCGACCACGTGCAGATCACCATCGCCGAGACCGAGAAGGTCGGCGAGCGCTGGCCCTATTACGACGAGTACGGCGCCCTGCGCGACATGCTGCAGAACCACCTGCTTCAGCTGCTGTGCCTGGTCGCCATGGAGGCCCCGTCGGGCTTCGATCCGGACGCCGTCCGCGACGAGAAGGTCAAGGTGCTGCGCAGCCTGCGCCCCTTCACCAAGGCCAATGTCGCCCATGACACCGTGCGCGGCCAATATGTGGGCGGCGTGGTCGAAGGCACGGCGCGCGAGGGCTATCTGGACGAGGTGGGCAAGGGCTCCAAGACCGAGACCTTCGTGGCCCTGAAGGTCGACATCGACAACTGGCGCTGGGCCGGCGTGCCGTTCTTCCTGCGCACCGGCAAGAACCTGCCCGACCGCCGCACCCAGATCGTCGTGCAGTTCAAGCCCGTGCCGCACAACATCTTCGGCGTGGCCGCCCAGGCCGAGACCAAGGCCAATCGCCTGGTCATCGACCTGCAGCCGGACGAGGACATCTCGCTGACCGTGATGACCAAGCGCCCGGGCCTGTCGGAAGAGGGCATGCGCCTGCAGTCGCTGCCGCTGTCCCTGGCCATGAGCGCGGCCGGCAGCCGTCGCCGGATCGCCTACGAGAAGCTGCTGCTGGACGTGTTCCGCGGCGACCGCACCCTGTTCGTGCGGCGTGACGAGGTCGAACAGGCCTGGAAGTTCGTGGACGGCGTGTCGGCCGCCTGGGCCGAGGCCAAGATCGAGCCCGCGCCCTACGCCGCCGGCACCTGGGGTCCGCACAGCGCCTCGGCGCTGATCTCGCCGCAAGGCCGGGCCTGGAACGAATAGGGTGAGCGTAATGACCCTCCCCAAGATCGAGGCCTTCCCGTCGCGCGAGGCGCTGTACGACGCCGCCGCCTCGGTCGTGGCCTCGGCCCTGACCGAGGCCGTGGCCAAGCGCGGCCAGGCCGGGTTCGCCGCCACCGGCGGCTCGACGCCGGCCCCGGTCTATGACCGCCTGGCGACGATGACGGTCCCCTGGGACAAGGTCGTGGTCACCCTGACCGACGAGCGCTTCGTGCCGCCGTCCGATCCCAGCAGCAATGAGGGGCTGGTCCGCCGGCACCTGCTGCAGGGCGAGGCGGCCAAGGCCGGCTTCGCGCCGCTGTTCTTCGACGGCGTGGCCCAGGACGAGGTCGCGGCCAAGGCCGAGGCCGGCGTCGCCAAGGCGCTGCCGTTCGGCGTCACCCTGCTGGGCGTTGGCCCGGACGGCCACTTCGCGTCGTTGTTCCCCGGCAATCCGAAACTGGCGGAAGGGCTGGACCCCAAGTCCGAGCGCACCGTGATCGCCGTGCCGCCCGGCCAGCCGGCCCCCGACCTGCCCCGGATCAGCCTGACCTTCCAGGCGTTGATCCAGTCGTCGCTGATCGTCCTGCTGATCACCGGCGCCGCCAAGAAGTCGTTGCTCGAAGGTCCGGTCGATCAAGCCTTGCCGATCGCCGCGATTCTGAACCAGGACCGCGCCCCGGTCCGTATCCTGTGGGCGGAGTAGCACCATGGCCATGCATCCCGTAATCGCCGAAGTCACCGCGCGGATCATCGAGCGCAGCCGCGACACCCGCGCGACCTATCTGGCCAATCTCGACGCCGCGGCGGCGGCCCAGCCGGGCCGCGCCAAGCTCAGCTGCGCCAACTGGGCCCACGCCTTCGCCGCCTCGCCGGCGGTGGACAAGATCCGCGCCCTGGACGTCAACGCCCCCAACCTGGGCATCGTCTCGGCCTATAACGACATGCTGTCGGCCCACCAGCCGCTGGAAGAATATCCGGCGCTGATCAAGGACGCCGCGCGCGAGGTCGGGGCCACCGCCCAGTTCGCCGGCGGCGTGCCGGCCATGTGCGACGGCGTCACCCAGGGCCGTCCGGGCATGGAGCTGTCGCTGTTCTCGCGCGACGTGATCGCCATGGCCACGGGCATCGCCCTGACCCACGACGCCTTCGACGGCGCGCTGTACCTGGGCGTTTGCGACAAGATCGTGCCGGGCCTGCTGATCGGCGCCCTGACCTTCAGCCACCTGCCGGCGATGTTCGTGCCGGCCGGCCCGATGACCTCGGGCCTGCCCAATTCGGAAAAGGCCCGCATCCGCGCCCTCTACGCCGAGGGCAAGGTCGGCCGCGAGGAACTGCTGGCCGCCGAGAGCGCCAGCTACCACGGCCCCGGCACTTGCACCTTCTACGGCACGGCCAACACCAATCAGATGCTGATGGAGCTGATGGGCCTGCACCTGCCGGGCTCGGCCTTCGTCCATCCGCACACCCCGCTGCGCACGGCTCTGGTGAAGGAAGCCGCCAAGCGCGTGGCCGCCATCACCCACAAGGGCAACGACTGGATCCCGGTCGGGCGAATGATCGACGAGAAGGCCGTGGTCAACGGCGTGGTCGGCCTGATGGCCACCGGTGGCTCGACCAACCTGGCCCTGCACCTGGTGGCCATGGCCCATGCGGCCGGCATCATCCTGACGCTCGAAGACCTGGACGACATCTCCAAGAACACGCCGCTGCTGGCCAAGGTCTATCCGAACGGTTCGGCCGACGTGAACCAGTTCCACGCCGCCGGCGGCATCCACTTCGTGGTCAAGGAACTGCTCAAGGCCGGCCTAGCCCACGAGGATGTGCTGACGGTCGTTGGACAGGGCCTGTCGCGCTACACCCAGGAGCCGATCCTGGTCGATGGCGAGTTGGCCTGGCGCGAGGGGGCCGAAGAGTCGCTGGACCTCAACATCCTGCGTCCGGCCTCCGACCCGTTCAGCCCGGAAGGCGGCCTGCGCCTGCTGACCGGAAACCTCGGTCGCGGCGTGATCAAGGTCTCGGCCGTGAAGCCCGAGCACCAGGTGATCACCGCCCCGGCGGCGGTGTTCCAGGAGCAGGAAGACTTCATCGCCGCCTTCAAGCGCGGCGAGCTCGACCGCGACGTCGTGGTGGTGGTGCGCTTCCAAGGCCCGTCGGCCAACGGCATGCCCGAACTGCACAACCTGTCGCCGTCGATCTCGGTGCTGCTGGACCGCGGCTTCAAGGTGGCCCTGGTCACCGACGGCCGGATGTCGGGCGCCTCGGGCAAGACCCCGGCGGCCATCCACGTCACGCCGGAAGCGGCCAAGGGCGGGGCCCTGGCCTATGTCCAGGACGGCGACGTGATCTCTCTGAACGCCCACACGGGCGAACTGAAAATCCTGGTGGACGAGGCGGTTCTTCGCGCTCGCACGCCGGCGAGCGTCCCGGCGTCCAAGCCGGGCTTTGGGCGGGAACTCTTCGGCTGGATGCGGGCGGGGGTCGGCGCGGCCGACCACGGCGGCTCCGTGCTGTTTGCTTAGGACGTGAAGACTATGAGCGGTTTGAACTCCATCGGGCTTGGCCTGGTCGGCGACATCGGCGGAACCAACGCGCGGTTCGCCCTGGTCGATTTCGATGGGGCCGATCCCCAGCTGATCGAACCGACGTCCTACAAGGGCGAGGACTACGAACAGGCCGAGGACGCGGTCGAAGCCTATCTGGCCAAGATGGGGCTCAAGCACCCCGACCAGGCGGTCGTCGCCGTCGCCGGCCCGATCGAGCACGGCGCCGTGCACTTCACCAACAGCGACTGGAAGCTGTCGGAAGACGGCCTGCGCCGGGCCGGCGGTTTCCGCACGGCCAAGCTGATCAACGACTTCACCGCCCAGGCCCTGGCGGCCCCGCGCCTGACCCCCAAGGACCTGCGCCAGATCGGCCCGCTGCAGACCTCGGGCGAGGGCGACCTGGCGATCCTCGGCCCGGGCACCGGCTTCGGCGCGGCGGGCATGGTGCGCCGGCACGGCGTCGAGACGCCGCTGACCACCGAAGGCGGCCACATCGCCTTCGCCCCGTTCGACGACACCGAGATCGAGATCCTCCGCGCCCTGACCAAGGAGCACGGCCGCTGCTCGATCGAGCGCATCCTGTCGGGCCCCGGCATCGAGGACCTGCACGTGATCCTGGCCCGGATCGAAGGCCGCGAAGCCGAGGCCCTGACCGCCAAGCAGATCACCGAGCACGCCGTGGCCGGCGACGCCTGCTGCAAGGTCACGATCGACCGCTTCTGCGCCATCCTGGGTTCGGCGGCCGGCGACCTGGCCCTGGCGCTGGGCGCGCGGGGCGGGGTGTTCATCGCCGGCGGCATCGCGCCGCGGATCATCGACCTGCTGGAGCACGGCCAGTTCCGCGAGCGATTCGAGTCGAAGGGCCGGCTCAGCGGCTACACCAAGGACATCCCCACGCATGTCGTCATGAACCCCCACACCGCCCTGATCGGGGCGGCCGTGGCCATGACGCCGGACGGTCGCGCGGCCATTTCATAAGGCTTTTCGTCCGGTCGGGCCCGTTTCCGATCCCTCAAGGCGAGATTTCCGCTTGAAGTGGGCTCGCCTTGACAAGGCTGTCATGCCTTTATTGCGTCGCTTGTCGATTTTCCGACGCTTCGCGAGGCCGGTCTTGAGTTCCAAGGTTACGATCCACGAGGTCGCCCGCATGTCGGGCGTATCGATCAAGACCGTTTCGCGGGTGCTGAACCGCGAGCCGAACGTGAAGAACGACACGCGCGTACGGGTGCAGGAAGCCGTCTCGGCCCTGAACTACCGGCCCAACATCTCGGCCCGCAGCCTGGCCGGTTCGAAGGCCTATCTGATCGGCGTGTTTTTCGACAACCCGAGCCCGGCCTATGTCACCGACGTGCAGCTGGGCGCGATCGCCCGCTGCCGGGAAGAGGGTTACCACCTGATCGTCGAGCCGCTGGACTCGACCGGCGACGTGGCCGCCCAGGTGGAGCCGATGCTGCACACCCTGCGGATGGACGGGGTGATCCTGACCCCGCCGGTCTGCGACAACGTCGCGGTGCTGGACGTGCTGGAAGCCGAAGGCGTGCCCTATGTTCGGCTCTCGCCCGACCAAGACCTGGACCGCTCGGCCCACGTGCGCATGGACGACGTGCGCGCCGCCTACGAGATGACCGCCCACCTGATCGGCCTGGGCCATACCGACATCGGCTTCATCAAGGGCCACCCCGAACACGGCGCCTCGCACCTGCGCTACGAGGGCTATGTCGCGGCGATGAAGGAGCACGGCCACGCCGTGCGCGAGGAGCATGTCGAGCAGGGCTGGTTCTCGTTCCGCTCGGGCTTCGAGGCGGCCGAGCGGCTGCTGAACCGGACCGACCGCCCCACGGCGATCTTCGCCTCGAACGACGATATGGCCCTGGGCGTGATGGCGGTGGCCAACCGCCTGCGCCTGGAGGTGCCCCAGACCCTGTCGGTGGCCGGCTTCGACGACACGCCCGGCGCCAAGGTCGTCTGGCCGCAGCTGACCACCGTGCGCCAGCCGATTCAGGCCATGGCCGCCGCCGCCGCCGACCTGCTGCTGACCGGCGCGACCCGAGCCGAGGGCGACGCGCCGCCGCCTTCGCGCCTGCTGGATTTCGAGCTGGTCGTCCGGGAATCCACCGGCCCGGTGGGATAGGGTTCGGGGACGCGAGCGACCGGAGCCCGCTTTGAGCGTTGATCTCTCCAAGCTTGCCGTCCCCCATATTTTCTTATGGAGGTGGAAAGCCTTTGGAGTTGACGCTAAGTCAGCGATGGCGAATCCAGGCTCGGACCGCTAGACAACGTTGTCAGGTGCGAAATTCGAGAATGACGTTCGCCCAAAGCAAATCCTTTCCGCTCTGCGGTATTTTCTGCCGCATTGCAGCATTTTCTAGCCTCTCCGGAGCAGGTTCATGATCCGCGCGCGCCGCTCCCGCATTGTCGCCACCATCGGTCCGGCCAGCAGCTCGCCGGAGATGATCATCACCCTGGCCAAGGCCGGGGCGGACGTGTTCCGCCTGAACTTCAGCCACGGCAGCCACGACAACCACGCCGCCTCGTACAAGTTTATTCGTGACGCCGAAAAGGTCGTCGGCCGCCCGCTGGGCATCCTGGCCGACCTGCAGGGCCCCAAGCTGCGCGTGGGCAAGTTCGCCGACGGTCCGGTGACGCTGAAGGCCGGCCAGGCCTTCCGGTTCGACAACGACCCGACGCCGGGCGACGAGACGCGCGTGCACCTGCCGCACCCCGAGATCCTGGTGGCCATGCGCCCCGGCGCGACCCTGCTGCTGGACGACGGCAAGCTGCGGATGACGGTGACCGACGCGGGTCCCGGCTACGCCAACACCACGGTCGTCAACGGCGGCAAGCTGTCGGAACGCAAGGGCGTGGCCGTGCCGGACGTCGTGATCCCGATGTCGCCGCTGACGCCGAAGGACCGCGAAGACCTGGCCTTCGCCTTGCGGCTGGGCGTGGACTGGATCGCTCTGTCGTTCGTCCAGGCGCCGGAAGACATGGCCGAGCTGCGCCGCATCGTCGAAGGCCGCGCCGCCGTGCTGGCCAAGATTGAGAAGCCCCAGGCCCTGGAAGTGCTGGGCCCGATCCTGGACCTCTGCGACGGCGTGATGGTGGCCCGCGGCGACCTGGGCGTCGAGATGGCCCCCGAAGAGGTGCCGGTGGCCCAGAAGGTCATCCTGCGCGCCGCTCGTGAGCGCGGCATTCCGGTGATCGTCGCCACCCAGATGCTGGAGTCGATGACCAGCTCGCCGACCCCAACCCGGGCCGAGGCCTCGGACGTCGCCAACGCCGTCTACGAGGGCGCGGACGCGGTCATGCTTTCCGCGGAAAGCGCGGCGGGCGACTATCCCGAAGAGTCCGTGGCGATGATGAGCCGCATCATCGAGCGGGTGGAGCGCGATCCGCGCTGGCCCGAGCTGATGCAGGCCGAACAGCCGCACAACGACGAGGACGCCGATGTCCTGGTGGTCGCCGCCGCCCAGGCCGCCAAGGCCGGCTCGACCAAGTGCCTGGTGGCCTTCACCACCACCGGCGCCACCGCCCGCCGCCTGTCGCGCGAGCGGCCGCTGCAGCCGGTGCTGGCCCTGTCGCCCCAGATCAACGCGGTGCGCCGCATGTGCCTGGTCTGGGGCGTGGAGGCTCGCGTCTCGACCCAGCCCGACAGCCTGGAGGTGGTCACCTCGGACGCCGTCGCCAAGGCCATCGAGCTGAAGCTGGTCGGTCCGGGCGAGCGCGTGCTGATCGTCGCCGGCACGCCGTTCGGCGCCCCCGGCGCGGCCAACCTGCTGCGCCTGGCCCACGCGCCGTTCCCGACCCGCAAGCGGTAGCTATTCGCTGACGGCCTCGTAGTGCCGCACGTGGGGTTCCTGTTCGATCAGGAACTCGGCGTCGAAGTCGTAGTACTTGGCCCGCTCGAAATCCTCGCCGGCGAAGCGTCTGACGGCGTCCAGATCGGTCCAGAAGGTCAGCATCTCGAAGTGCGTGATCTCGCCCTCGCGCCGGGTCAGGCACCAGGCGCCGAGGTTGCCGGGCGTCGACTTGTAGTCGGGCAGGGCCACTTCGCGCATCAGGGCCAGATAGCGGTCGGCCAGGGCGGCCGGCACCCGGCCATGCCAATTGCGGACGATCATGCGGGCCTCCTCTCCAACGCGTCGTTGGAGATGGGGAGGCTTCAGCCGAAGGGAAGCGGCAGCAGGCGCTCGTAGCCGCGCCGCACGGCGGCGTAGCACTCGCAGGTGATCGCCTCCAGGCCCGCGCGGTCGAGGATGTCGACCACCCCGCGGCGATAGCGGATCAGGCCCTTGGCCTGCAGCGAACCAGCCACGGCGGTGACCGTGGTGCGCTGGACGCCCAGCATGTCGGCCAGGAATTCCTGGGTCAGGCTGATGGTGTCGCCGTCGATGCGGTCGCGGCACGACAACAGCCAGCGGCAGAAGCGGGCCTCGACCCCGTGCAGGGCGTTGCAGGCCACCGACTGGATCGCATGGCCGAACAGCGCCTCGTTGTGACGGTCGACCAGGTCGCGCAGGGCGGGGCTGCGGGTCCAGGCGTCGTGCAGGGCCGTGGCGCTGATCCGCGAGGCGACGCCGGGCGCCTGGACGATGGCCCGCACCAGCGACTGGCGCGGCGCCACGGCGGCCATCAGGCCCAGGGCGCCCTCGCGGCCCACTGTCGCCGACTCGATCGCCGCGCCGTTCTCCATCAACGTCATCAGCGAGATGACGCAGTCGTGCGGGAAATAGATGACGTCGACCGGATCGCCCGGCTCGCAGAGATGTCGGCCCTTTTCCAGCTCATGTTGGGTGAGATGGGGCGCGATCAGCCCGAAATCCTCGGACGGCAGGGCGGCGAGCAGACGATTTTTCAAAGGTGCGACGGTCCCGTCGAGCGAATCGATCACCGGTATGCGGTAAAGTTTGAAGCTATAGGTTGGAACTCGCCTCGGTGCTGTCGAGTAGTCGACACAAATGCAGAACACCTGATAGGGTTCAGAACGCGCTATTGATTGCGTCGGGAACCCGACATTACAGGAACAGTTGATAACGCTGTCGCTTTGCGTGAAGCGCACGTCCTAAGTGAACTTTCGCCAGCGAATGTCGAAAGCGAATTTGCTTCTCGAGGACGGGCGCCTATCCCAGGCTGATGTGGGCCTTGTCGCCCAGGTCGGGCGGGCTGTCGGTCAGGTTGGCCTTGGCCACTTCCCAGGCGAAGCGGATCGCGCCGCCCTTGGAGATCCACAGTTCGGCGTCCTTGGCGTCCAGCCGCAGCAGGGTCAGGGACGGGTCGTCCTTGCCGTCCGGAAACCAGGCCGCGACCATCGGATTCCAGTACTTGTCGATGCGCGCGGTGTCGCGGACGGTGGACAGCACGCCGCCGATGCAGGCCTGGAAGTCCTGGTCCTTGGATTGGACAATGAACATCGCCTCGGCCCCGCCGCCCGCGCTCTTGGCCAGGTCGGTGTCGTCCTTGGTGAAGAACCAGATCTGGCCGCTCTCGGGCTCGGCGAAGGCGGTCATCGGCTGGAAGTGCTGATGGCCGCCCATCAGGCCCAGCATGCCGAACCGGGCGTGGTCCAGCTCCTTCCAGAGGCGCTGCTCGACGGCGGCCTTGTCGTTGGGATCGGTGCTCATGACGGTTCTTCCTGCTCGCGGGGGAGGAGGGGAGAACTGATCCGACGCGCGCCAGTTCCTAAGGCCTAGTTCGCACTATTGCTTGTCATCCCGGACAAGCGCGCAGCGCGCCGATCCGGGACCGACGCGTGAACTCAGCGCTTCCGGCGGTCCCGGGCCTTCGCTTCGCTACGCCCGGGATGACAACACTGGATTGGATCAGAAACCCGACAGTTTGGCGTAGCGGTCGCGGTGGAACGACGCCGAGCCGAACAGCGCCTCGGCGACGCGGGCGCGTTTCATGTAGAGGCCGGCGTCGTGGGCGTCGGTCATGCCGATGCCGCCGTGCATCTGGACCATCTCGTTGGACGCCAGGTGCAGGACTTCGGACGCCTTGGCCTTGGCCAGCGAGGCCAGCAGGCGCGTGTCCCCGGCCCCTGAGGAAGAATGGGCGTCGGCGGCTTCCAGGGCGGCCTCGACGCACGAGCGGGTGGTCTCAAGGTCAGTGAACAGCTTGGCCGCGCGGTGTTGCAGGGCCTGGAAGGTGCCGATCACCTGGCCGAACTGGGTGCGGGTCTTGATGTAGTCCAGGGTGATCTCGAAGGCGGCCGTGGCCGTGCCCAGCATCTCGGCGGCGAGGCCCGCATAGGCGCGGTCCAGCACCGGCTCCAGGATCGCCCAGCCCTTGCCGACCTCGCCCAGCACCGCCTCGGCGCCGACCTCGACCTTGTCGAAGTCGATCCGGGCCGCGCCGCGGCTGTCGATCAGGGCCAGGTGCGTGCGGGTCACGCCCTTGGCGTCGCCCGGCACGAGGAACAGGGTGATCCCGTCGCTGTCGCCCGGCGCGCCCGAGGTGCGGGCGGCGACGATCAGCAGGTCGGCGGCCTCGCCGTCGAGCACGAAGGTCTTGGACCCGTTCAGGACGAAGCCGCTGCCCGACTGACCGCCCGACAAGGCGACGTTCAGCGGCGCGTGGTGCGAGCCCTCGTCGACGGCCAGGGTCGCGACGGCCTCGCCGGCGGCGATCTTCGGCAGCCAGGCGGCCTTCTGGGCGTCGGATCCGCCCAGCACCAGGGCCGAGGCGGCGACCAGGGCCGTGGAGAGCAGGGGAGAGGCCACCAGGTTGCGGCCGGTCTCTTCCAGGATCAGCCCCAGGCCCAGATAGCCGAAGGCCGAGCCGTCGAAGTCCTCGGGCACGATCACCCCGGCCCAGCCCATGGCCCCCATCTCACTCCAGGCGGCGGGATCGAAGCTGGCCTTCGAGCCGCCGTCGCGCAGCTTGCGCAGGGCGGCGACGGGCGCGCTGTCCTGCGTCCAGCCTTTGGCGGCGTCGCGCAGCATGGTCTGTTCTTCGGTCAGGACGGCCATGTCAGGCTTGCTCCAGGTTCTGATGGCGGACGGCCCAGTCGAGGGCCTGTTCGAGACGGTCGTTGCCCCAGAAGAGCTCGCCGTCGGCGGTGACGAAGGAGGGGGCACCGAACAGGCCGCGCTCCTGGGCCTGGCGGACATGGTCCTTCAGGCGGGTCTTGATGGGATCGGCGCCAGCGGCGGCCAGCACCGCGTCAGGCCCGGCGCCGACCCCGGCGATCAGCGGCGCCAGCACCTCGGGTTTCGAGATGTCCTGGTCGTCGACGAAATTGGCCTGGTAGACCGCGCGGCTGAAGGCCGGCGTCCAGCCGTCTTCCAGCCCGACGATGGCGACGCGGGCGGCGAGCAGCCCGTTGCGCGGGAACTGGCTGGGATGGACCAGGGGCAGGCCCTCCATGTCACAAACCCGCTGCAGGTCGCGCCACATGTAGTCGCCCTTGACCGGGAAGGCGTTGAACGGGCTGTCGTTCAGGCCCTGCTGGTCGTGCATCAGCGGCCCCAGCAGGAACGGCCGCCAGGCCACGACCACGCCGGCCTGCTGCGCCAGGCGCTCGATGCGCATGGCGGCGGGATAGCTGTAGGTGCTGCCGAACTCGTACCAGAACTCGATCATGGTCTCGCGCCGTCGCTACTGGTGATCCAGCAAGCCTAGCACCCGCTTGGCCACGACGTTGAGGTTCACCTCGCTGGTGCCGCCCTCGATCGAGTTGCCCTTGGCGCGCAGCATGGCGCGGGGCGCGGCCAGTTCGTCCTTGGAGAAGCCTTCGCCTTCCCAGCCCAGGCCCTGCAGGCCCAAGGCCTCGACCAGCAGCTCGGTGCGCTCCTGGTTCATCTTGGCGGCGGCGTACTTGATGATCGACACGGCGGCGCTGGGGCCCGAGCCCTGTTTGGACTCCGTCTCGGCGCGGCGCACGGTCAGCATGAAGGCGTGGGCGTCCATGCGGTGATTGGCGATGCGGGCCCGCAGGTCGCCGTCGGCCAGCTTGCCCCACGCGTCGACCCCGATCTCCTTCTTGGCCGCCTCGACCACGTCCAGCCCGCCGCCGCCCCCGAAGCCCGAGGCCGAGATGTTCTGGCGCTCGTATTGGAGGAGGCGCTTGGCGATGTCCCAGCCGCCATTGACCTTGCCGACCAACTGCTCCTTGGGGACCTTCACATTGTCGAAGAAGGTCTCGCAGAACGGCGAGTTGCCGCTGATCAGCTTGATCGGCCGGGCCTCGACGCCGGGCGAGGTCATGTCGAACAGCACGAACGAGATGCCCTCGTGCTTCTTGGTGGTGTCGGTGCGCACCAGGCAGAAGATCCAGTCGGCCTGGTCGGCGTAGCTGGTCCACACCTTCTGGCCGTTGATCAGCCAGTGGTCGCCCTTGTCTTCGCACTTGGTTTGCAGCGAGGCGAGGTCCGAGCCCGCGCCGGGTTCGCTATAGCCCTGGCACCAGCGGGTCTCGCCGCGCACGATCTGCGGCAGGAAGCGCTGCTTCTGCTCCTCGGTGGCGTATTCCAACAGCACCGGGCCCAGCATCCAGATGCCGAAGCTCATCAGGGCCGGGCGGGCCTTGAGGCGACGCAGCTCCTGCTCCAGCACCTTGTTCTCGGCCTTGGACAGGCCGCCGCCGCCGTATTCCCTGGGCCACATCGGGGCGGTCCAGCCGCGCTCGGCCATGCGGTCCAGCCACAGCTTGGCGTCGGGGTTCTTCCACTTGAACGTCTTGCCGCCCCAGGGCGCGTCGTCCTCGCCCATCGGAGCGTTCAGGGACGAAGGGTAGTTGGCCTCCAGCCAGGCCCGCGTCTCGGCGCGGAAGGTGTCCAGTTCGCCGCCGCCGAAATCCGCCATGGCCGTTCTCCCTCGTCTTGGTCGTGTTCGCGGCGCTTTTCCGCGTCGTCGGCGCGCAGACTACGCCATGAAACGGCGGGGGCAAGCTTATTCAAACAGGTGTTCGTCATGCGGTGGGCGACCGCCGGGGGCGAGCCGCGCTATAGAGGGAGACGATGACGTGTCCCGCCGGGATTCGCCGATCAGGGGTCTTGATGTCCGCGCCGCAACTGAGGCCTGCCTTCCTCGCCGTCGCGCCGACGCTGTCGGCCATCCTGGCGGCCTGCGCCGGGATCCTGCTGCTGGCCTCGGGCGCGACGCCGTCCGAGCCGACCCGCTTCGCGATCTGGCTGGCCGTGGCCCCCGGACCGCTGATCGAGGTCAGCCACTTCGTCTCGTCCATCCTGGGGCTGGTGCTGATCCTGCTGGCCTTCGGCCTGCGTTCGCGCCTGGACGCGGCCTGGTGGGCGGCGCTGTGCGCGCTTGCCGGCGGCGCGGTCCTGGCCCTGTTCAAGGGCCTGAACTGGGAAGAGACCGTCATCCTGACGGCGATCCTGCTGGCCATGCTGCCGTTCCACGAGGCCTTCCCGCGCAAGGCGGCCCTGTCGCGGATGGAGATCACGCCCGGCTGGTTGCTCTCGGCCGCCGCCGCCCTGATCGGGGTGGCCCTGTGCGGCTGGTGGACCTTCGCCCACACCGAATACGCCGACCAGTCGGTGATGAAGACCATCGGCGACCGGGAAGTGGCCCGGGCCATCCGCTCGTCGGCCGCCGCCGCCATTGTGCTGATGGCCATCGGCGTCTGGCGGCTGATCGCGACGCCGGCCACGCCGCCGGTGGTCGACGACACCGACCCCGAGTTCGATCGCGTCCGCGCCATCCTGGCCAAGGCAGAAGACGCCGAACCGTCCTCGAACCTGGCCCTGCTGGGCGACAAGCGCTTCCTGTTCTCGGCCTCGGGCGAGAGCTTCCTGATGTTCGGCGTGCGCGGCCGCTCGTGGATCGCCATGGGACCGCCGGTCGGACGCGAGGACGAGCGGATGGAGCTGTTCTGGCGGTTCCGCGAACAGGCCGACGCCCACGCCGCGCGCGTCGGCTTCTACGCCCTGGGCCCGACCGACCTGCCCGACAGCGTCGACCTGGGCCTGGCCATCCAGAAGACCGGCGAGAGCGCCGCGGTGCCGCTGGAGGCGTTCTCACTGTCGGGCCGCCGCCGCGAGGTCCTGCGCCGCAACTGGCGTAAGGCGGGCGAGGGCGGGGCGGCCTTCGAGGTCATCCCGGCCGAGCAGGTCCACACGATCATGCCGGAGCTGAAGCAGATCTCCGACGCCTGGCTGGGCCACCACGCCGGCGGCGAGAAGGGCTTCTCGATGGGCGGCTTCGAGGAGCGTTACGTCGCCGAGTTCCCGGTCGCCCTGGTGCGGGTCGAGGACAAGATCGTCGCCTTCGCCACCTTGTGGCCCACGGCGGGCAAGGTCTCGTTCTCGATGGACCTGATGCGCTACTCCGACGAAGCGCCCAAGAACGTCATGGACTACCTGTTCGTCGAGCTGCTGGGCTGGGGCAAGGAGCAGGGCTACCAGGCGTTCGAGTTCGGGGTGGCTCCGCTGGCCGGCCTGGACGATCGTCCGCTGGCCCCGATCATGTCGCGCGTGGGCCGCCTGCTCTACGAGCGCGGCGAGGAAATCTACAATTTCCAGGGCGTGCGACGGTACAAGGACAAGTACGATCCGGTCTGGCAGCCGCGCTACATTGCCGCGCCTCACAAGTGGGCCATACCCTTTTTGCTTGCGGACATCGGCCTGCTCTCGTCCGGCGGGGTCTCCGGCCTGACGAAAAGGCCGCGACCTAGTAGCGCGGGTCGCCCGTCTTCATCCCCAGCAGATTGAGGATATGGGCCGCCATCAGGATCGTCACGACGGCGCCGGCCACCATCAGCGGGCGCCACGGCATCATGCGCGGACCCTTTAAAACATTGATCGGACGGGCCCCGCGCCAGCCGCAGAAGACAGCGAACAGCAGGGCGGCGACGGCGATGGCGATGGTCGTTTGAAGGTCCATTCGCCTCTCATGGCCTGCGACAATCGGCCATGCAAATCGTTAACGCCCGTTAACCACGTGCAGCCGAATCTTAGGTACACACGTTGAGAAGGTGTGCCTGTTAACCATCCACAGTTAATCTTGACCATTGCTATATGTAGCGGTTGAGGTCGCGTTTACACGCTAGGAATCGGTGTCTAGCGTTGGTTCCCAGGTGCATAGGGAACGATTCGGATGACGGCCGCGGCGCCATGGAGCGTTAAGGGGATAGACCCCAAGGCACGGGAGGTCGCTAAGGACCTCGCGCGTCGCTCCGGCATGACGCTGGGTGAATGGCTCAACCGAATGATCATCGAGGGCGAGGGGTTCGACGCCTCCGCCCTGGAAGCTTTCGGTGAGCCCAGCCGTCCTTCGCTGGCCGTCGACAACGCCCGCACCAATCCCTCCTATTACGAGACCGCCCGCGGCGGCGCGCCGTCGCGCATCGAAGCCCGCGAGCATCCCGCCGATGAAGTCGGCCGCGTGGCCGTCGCCCTGGACCGCCTGACCGACCGCATCGAGGCGGCCGAGAAGCGTTCGGCCCAGGCCATCACCGGCATCGACGAGTCCGTGCGCGGCGCCCTCCAGCGCCTGGTCGCCGCCGAGCGCGAGCAGGTCGCCGTGGCCGCCCGTTTCGAAGGCGTGGTGGACGAGATCAAGACCGATCAGACCCGCGCCGCCGAGCGCCTGCGCCGCGTCGAGAACGAGGCCGCCGGCCCGCGCTCGGCCGAAGCCCTGCGCGCCCTGGAAGGGGCCTTGGGCAAGGTCGCCGGCCACCTCTATGAAGGCGAAGCCCGCACCCGCGAGACCATCGCCCATCTGGAACAACGCCTGGACAACCAGGCCGGCGTCGGGGCCGGTGATCCGTCGGCCCTGGTCGAAGAGGTCGTGGCCCGTCTGGGCCAGCGCCTGGAAGCCGCCGAGGCCCGCACGGCCGAGGCCCTGCAGGCCCTGAACGCCTCGTTCAGCGCCCTGGACGGCCGTCTCCAGACCGTCGAGAGCAGCAACCCGGCCGAAGGCGTGCAGAAGCGCCTGGACGACCTGACCGGCAGCCTGACCCAGCGCATGGAAGCCGCCCGGATGGAGATGGCCGCCAAGCTGCGCCAGTCCGCCGACGGCCGCTTCGACCGCATGGAGCTCAAGCTCGGCGAAATGACGGCCCACGTGCAGGCCGCCGAGCAGCGCTCGGCCCAGGCCATCGAGCGCATGGGCCGCGAAGTCGTCGGCATGGCCGACGCGCTGAACCGCCGCGTCCAGACCTCGGAAGCCCGCAACACCGCCGCCATCGAGCAGGTCGCCGCCAGCATCGACCAGAAGCTGAACCGCGCCGACAGCGTCCAGGCCCAGGCCCTCGAGAAGCTGGGCACGGAAATCGCCCGGATCACCGAGAAGCTGGCCGAGCGCATCGGCAACGCCGAGCGCCGCAACGCCCTGGCCATCGACGACGTCGGCGACCAGGTCACCCGCGTCACCGACCGCCTGAACCAGCGCCACGAGCGCACGTCGCAGGAACTGGTCGACCGCATCCGCCAGAGCGAGGAGCGCACCGCGCGCCTGCTGGAGGAAGCGCGCGAGAAGATCGACACCAAGCTGGCCGAAGCCCAGCGCCGTCTGGCCGACCAGGCGGCCGCAGCAGCGCCGCCCGCGCGTCCCGCCCCGTCGCCGTTCGACGACGGCGAGCGCTTTTCGTTCGGCGGCGAGGCCGTCCCGGAAGACGTTTTCGACCAGCCGGCCGCGTTCATGCCGGCCCAGGCCTCCACGCCCGCCCGCACCGCCGCGCCGATCGCCCCGGCCTTCGAACCCACGGCCTTCCCGACCAGCGAACCGCCCGAGCTGGAATTCGGCGACGAGGACTTCGAGGCCGCCGACGGCTTCACCTCGGCCCTGGAGCCGGAAACCGCGTTCGAGCCGGAGGCCGACTACGACAACGACTTCTCGGCCCCCGAGTTCGCCGCCACGGAATTCTCGGCTCCGGCGGAGCCGGCCGCGCCCGGACGCCCGCTGTCGACGCGCGAAGTGATCGAGCAGGCCCGGGCCGCGGCTCGCCAAGCCGCCCTGGTCGGCGACGCCAAGGGCAAGGACAAGCAACCCAAGGCCAAGAAGGCGGGGACCTCGCTGTTCGCCGGCTTCGGCGCCAAGAAGTCCGAGAAGAAGGCCAAGAAGGGCGGCCTGAAGACCGCGCTGATGGTCTCGGCCACCGCCGCCTGCCTGGGCGTCGGCTCGGCCGGCGTGATCATGAGCATGGCTCAGGGCACCGGCCCGGTGCCCGACCGCGTGGCCCAAGGCACGGCCAGCAAGGCGACCGGCGAGATCCGCACCGCCGAAACCGACACCAGCCCGGCCCGCGCCGCCGTGGCGCTGACCTCCGCGACGCCCGTCGAAGCGTCCCAGGTCGAGATCGCGCCCGCCGCCGTCGCGCCTGCCGGCGAGAACGCCCAGGCTCTCTACGACGAGGGCGTGCGCCGCATCGAAGCCAAGGACCGCACGGGTCTGGAAAGCCTGCGCAAGGCCGCCAACCTCGGCCTGCCGCGCGCCCAGTTCTACCTGGCCAAGATGTACGAGGTCGGCGAGGGCGGGGTGAAGAAGGACCTCGTCGAAGCCCGTCGCTGGACCGAGCGCGCCGCCACGGCCGGCGAAGCCCGCGCCATGCACAACCTGGCCCTCTACTACTACAAGGGCGAAGGCGGCGAACGGAACTCGACCAAGGCCGCCAGCTGGTTCCGCAAGGCTTCGGACCTGGGCCTGGTCGACAGCCAGTTCAACCTGGCCCAGCTCTATGAAGGCGGTTGGGGCGTCAGCCAGAACCCGACCGAGGCCTACAAGTGGTACCTGATCGCGGCGCGGTCGGGCGACACCGCCTCGCGCGCCCGGGCCACGGCGCTGCGCGCCCAGCTGACCGCCGAAGGCCAGCGGATCGCCGAGCGCTCGGCCAGCGGCTTCCGCTCGCAGGCCGCCGCCGCGCCCGTGCAAGCCGTCGCCTCGGCCGCCGCGCCCAGCGCCGGCCTGGCCACCGCCCAGCGCGCGCTGTCCAAGCTGGGCTACTATCAAGGACCCCAGGACGGCGTCACCTCGCCGGCCCTGCAGATGGCCATCGCCGCCTACCAGCGCGACCAGAACCTGCAGACCTCCGGCGCCCTGGACGGCGAAACCCTCAGCCGCCTGTCGACCTGGGCCCGCTGAGTCGAAACGGCCCGTCCGGCCTCTAAAGCCAAGCTCTTCGGACCTTTTTAGGCGAACGCCCCGCGACGCTCGTCCACAGGCTGTGTCCTGTGGCCAAATATCGTCCGTGGACCTATGGGCAGACCTCGGTAATAGTCGGTCCCTTCCGGGGGGAAGGGCGCGCGTCGGAGCTCGCGCCCGAAGGAGTAGACATGGCGTTCGAAGCAGCAGCGGCCGATCACACGCAGGATCGCGTGCCGGTACCCCCGGCCGTATGGGTTTGCGGTCTGGCCACGCTGGTTCCCTTCGTCGTCTGCTCGGCGCTGTTCTGCTACGGCCCCATCGACATGCGCCAGGTCGCGCTGATCAGCCTGCTGGCCTATTCCAGCGCCATGATGTCGTACCTGGGCGGCGTGCGTTGCGGTCTCGAGATCGAGCGCCCCAGCCCGCGCTGGATGACCCTGGGCCTGTCCCTGCTGTTCCCCCTGGCCGGTTTCGGCCTTCTGCTGGGCGGCCTGAAGTTCGAGCCCGCCTGGCAGCTCTCCGGCTTCCTGCTGGTCTTCATCCTGCAATGGCTGTGGGACGTGACCAATCATGACGGTCCGGCCTGGCGTCCGCGCCTGCGCACCCTGCTGACCTCGGGCGCGGCCATTTCCCTGGCCTTCGCCCTGGAACAGGCTCTCCACCTCTAGAAACGACTACTGCGTGGTGGCCACGGTTTCGGTCGCCGCCGCGTTCACCGCTCCGGCCGTGGCGACATCGGCCACCGGCGCGGCGACCACGACCACCGAGGCCGCCTTGGCCTTCGGGGCGTCGACCACCGAGACGACCTCGGCCTTCGGCGCATTGATCAACGGCGTTTCCTCGTTCAGAGGGTCGGACACGCAGGCCGCGGCCACCTGCTTGCTCAGCTTTTCTTCCTTGCTGCCCTGCTGCATGCCCAGGGCGGCCGAGGCCACGGTGCCGGCGAAAGGCACGACGGCGTTGCCGCCCATGCTTAGCGCCTTGTTGAGCAGGCCGGGCTTTTCGTAGTCGATCGCCTTGGCGCGCAACGCCTTGCAGGCTTCGGTGTCGTATTTCGGGTCCTTGGCGTCGAGCTTGGCCACGGTCTTGACCGGGGCTTCGCCGGCCATGGCGGCCGGCGGCGACACTGACAGGGCTAGAACGGCGCCGATGCCGATCAGGATCGGTCGCATAACGATACTCCTTCCAACGTCCCGGGGATCAAACGCCCGGACGCGGAGGGTGATCCGTCTAATCAGGGCGCAGCGATTTCCAGCCGACCGCGTGCACCCGGCGGGGGCCCAGGGCTGCGGCCAGGGGCGGACCGCCGAACAATGGGGCGAAGGCCTGATCCAGAATGTTCAGGCCGCCCGTGAACGCCCCGAAGGCGGGCAGCACCAAGCGCGCGCCGTCGGTGACGAAACAGCGCCGGCGGATCGTGGCCCGGCCGCTGGTCACCTTGGCCGCCGGATGCAGGTGACCGGCCACCTCGCCGGGCTGGGCGCCGGGCAGGGGCTCGTGGCGGAAGGTCAGGCCGGCGATCTGCGCTTCATCGACGATGTCGCCGGGCAGGGCGCGGGGACCGTCTTCATCGTGGTTGCCGACGGCCCAGACCAGTTGTCGACCCAGGGCCAGAGCGGCGATGCGGACCCGGTCTTCCTCGGGGAGGCGATCCTCGCCAGCTCCGTCATGGAAGCTGTCGCCCAGGAAGACCAGAGTGGCCGGCGACAGCGAGGCCAGTTCGCGCTCCAGCCGGTCCAGGGTCTCGCGCGTGTCGTAGGGCGGCAGCATCTGGCCGAAGCGCGCGGCGTAGCTGCTGCCCTTCTCGAAGTGCAGGTCGGCCACGACCATCGTGCGCTCGGCCTCCAGCCACAGCGCCCCTGAGTGGCGCAGCACGGCCCGCGTCCCCGCGATCTCGAGCCGCAGGCCGCCGCAATCGCCGATTTGGAACGCCAGACTGGTCACGCCGCACATACTCTCACTAAGTTTATCGCTCCGCGATCAGGCACTAAGCCATCGCCTCGGCGATCAGGTCTTCCTCGGCCTCGGCCAGGATCATTTCGCCGGCCGCGTCGCCCGGGGCGCGTTCGCGGCCGATCTCAAGCATGATCGGCACGGCGAACGGCGACACGTGGTCCAGCGCCGCGTGGCGGATGCGTCCGCCGCCGATCCGCGCCAGCAGGTCGCCCAGCCGCGCCACGTCCAGAGACCCGGTCGCCGCGTCGGCGCGGGCGCAGCGCAGCAGCAGGTGGTCGGGCTGGTGGCGGCGCAGGACGTCATAGATCAGGTCGGTCGAGAAGGTCACCTGGCGGCCGGACTTCTCCTGGCCGGGATGGCGGCGCTCGATCAGGCCCGAGATCAGGGCGCAGGCCTTGAAGGCGCGCTTCATCAGGAAGCTCTCGTCCAGCCAGGCCTCCAGGTCGTCGCCCAGCATGTCCTGGGCGAACAGCTCGTCCAGATCCAGCGTGTCCATCGGCTTCAGCGACCAGATGGCGACCGCGTAGTCGTTGGCCACGAAGCCCAGCGGCCCGATGCCCAGCCGGTCCAGCCGCCGGGTCAGCAGCATGGCCAGGGTGGTGTGGGCCAGGCGGCCCTCGAACGGATAGCAGACCAGGTGGAAGCGCTTCCCATGCGGGAAGGTCTCCAGCAGCATCTCGTCCTGCTCGGGCATGATCGAGCGGACCTTCTGGTAGTTCAGCCACTCCTGCACGTCCGGTGGCAGGGCGGGCCATTCGCGCTCGTCGTGCATCATCGCCCGCACGCGGCCGGCCAGATAGGTCGACAGCGGGAACTTCGACCCGCCCCAGCTGGGCATCATCGGGTCCTTGTCCGGCGCGGGGGTGACGAAGGCGTCGGCCCCGACCAGGCTGTTGAAGCGCCAGACCTGGCCGGCGAAGATGAAGGTGTCGCCCGGCTTCATCGCCTCGAAGAAGCCTTCCTCGGCCTCGCCCACCTTGCGTCCGCCCATTGGGCGTTTGCCGCCGCCGATCCGCACATTGATCATCGCCGGCGAGACGATGGCCCCCACGTTCATGCGGTGGGCCAGCACCGCCTGGGCGTTGCGCGCGCGCCAGAGACCGTCCTGGCCCGGCACGATGCGGCGGAACTTGTCGTAGGTGCGCAGGGCGTAACCGCCGGTCGAGACGAAATCGACGACAATCTCGAAATCTTCCCACGACAGGTCGGCATAGGGGCCTGACGTGCGGATCTCGTCATAGAGATCGGTCAAGGCGAACGGCTCGGAGCAGGCGCAGCCCATGATGTGCTGGGCCAGGGTGTCCAGCGTGCCGGTGCGGGCCGGTTCGCCGTCCAGGTGGCCGCCCAGGATGGCGTCGGCGGCGGCGCGGCACTCCAGATATTCGAAGCGGTTGGCCGGGGCCAGGATGGCGCGCGAGGGCTCGTCCAGGCGGTGGTTGGCGCGGCCGATCCGCTGGACCATCCGCGAGGCGCCCTTCGGCGCGGCCAGCTGGATGACCAGGTCGACGTCGCCCCAGTCGATGCCCATGTCCAGGGTAGAGGTGCAGACCACGGCCCGGATCTCGCCGCGCGCCATGGCCGCCTCGACCTTGCGCCGCTGCTCCGCCGCCAGGCTGCCGTGGTGCAGGGCGATGGCCAGGCCGTCGTCGTTCAGCTTCCACAGCTCCTGGAACGCGAACTCGGCCTGAAAGCGCGTGTTGACGAAGACCAGGGCCGTCTTGGCGCCTTTGATGATCTCGTAGATCTCGGCCATGGCGTGCTGGGCCGTATGTCCGGCCCACGGCACCTTGCCGCCGGAGACCAGCACCTCGACGATCGGCTGGGCGCCGCCGGAGCCGAGGACGAGGTCGACGGTGTGCAGGTCCTCCCCCTGTGGGGGAGGTGTCGATCGAAGATCGACGGAGGGGGGAGTGGTGGGCGCATCAAGGCTCCCCCCACCGACGCTTCGCGTCGCCTCCCCCAGAGGGGGAGGACTTGGGCCGTTCCAGCCCAGCCACCGCCGCACCAGGTCCGGATCGTCCACCGTCGCCGACAGCCCGACCCGCCGCAGGTTCGGCGCGAACAGCTGCAGCCGCGCCAGGCCCAGCGACAGAAGGTCGCCGCGCTTGGACGGCCAGATGGCGTGGGCCTCGTCGATGATCACGCAGGACAGGTCGGCGAAGTAGTTCCGCGCCCCTTCCCAGGCGCAGAACAGGGCCAGCTGTTCGGGCGTGGTCAGCAGGATGTCGGGCGGCCGCAGGCGCTGGCGCTGCTTGCGGGCCTCGCCGGTGTCGCCGGTGCGGCTCTCGGCGACGATGTTCAGGCCCATCTCGCGGATCGGCGTGGCCAGGTTGCGCTCGATGTCGACCGCCAGGGCCTTGAGCGGGGAAATATAAAGGGTGTGGACGCCGGCCGGGGTGTTGCGCGGGGCGCGCTCGGCCAGTTCGATCAGGCTGGGCAGGAAGCCCGCCAGGGTCTTGCCGCCGCCGGTGGGGGCGATCAGCAGGGCGTCGCGGCCCTGCCGGCCCTTGTCGACCATGGCCAGCTGATGCGGCCTGGGCGCCCAGCCGCGCGAGGCGAACCACTCTTGAAAGCGTGGAGGAAGGGCGGTCGCCGCGAGCATTGCCCACGCCTATAGCATGTTCCCGTTCCGTTTCCATGCGGCTACCTGCCGCTTTCCGGTGTTTGATCAAGGGTGGTACGCGAGTCTACCCGAAGGATGGGATCGCGAGGGGCGTGAAGCAGATGGCACGGATGGCTCGGAACTGCCTTGCAGGCTTGGCCTTGGCGACGACGCTGGCGTTCGGCGCGCCGTCCCTGGCGGCGCCCGCCGCGCCGAACGCGCCCGCGCGGACCGAGCTGCTGCGCCGCGCCCAGGCCGGCGACGTCAGCGCCTACGACCTTCTGGCCAACAGCTACCTGAACGC
Organism: Caulobacter sp. P1_D6; assembly: GCF_056406095.1. Classification (NCBI taxonomy): domain Bacteria; kingdom Pseudomonadati; phylum Pseudomonadota; class Alphaproteobacteria; order Caulobacterales; family Caulobacteraceae; genus Caulobacter; species Caulobacter sp. P1_D6. Next base: position 111,519 of record NZ_JBFUAW010000005.1, read on the forward strand.
CAAGGGCGACAAGCGCGATGTCGAGGCCGCGGTGCGCTGGCTCAATGCGGGCGTCAAGGCCGGCGACACCGACTGCATGATCGCCCTGGGCAATCTTTATTTCGCGGGCGTGGACCTGGATCAGGACGAGGCCAAGGCCCTGTCGCTTTACAAGGCCGCCGCCGCCGAGGGCGACGCCCTGGGCGCCTACAACGCCGGCCTGGTCTACGAGACCAGCGCCGAGGACCTCACCCAGGCCCTGAGCTGGTACTGGCGCGCCGCGACCGGCGGCGACGAAGGCGGGATGTACAAGCTGGCCCTGGCCTATCAGCTGGGACAGGGCGTGCCCGCCGACGAGGCCAAGGCCGTTGTCTGGATGCGCAAGGCCGCGGACGCCGGCTCGGTCGACGCGATCAACGACCTGGGTTCGTACTATCTGCAAGGCTACGGCGTGCCGGTCGACGCGGCCCAGGCGCTGAGGCTCTATGTGGACGCGGCCCAGCGGGGCTCGGCGGTCGCCCTGGCCAACGTCGCCACCGCCTATCACAACGGCGAGGGCGTCGAGGTCGACCTGGAGAAGGCCGTGCGCCTGTTCGCCCTGTCAGCCAGCGCCGGCAACCTGACGGCCTATTACGACCTGGGCCAGATGTACGAGGACGGCGAAGGCGTGAAGGCCAGCCGGGCCAAGGCGGTGCAGTTCTATCGCGTGGCCGCCGAGAGCGACGACGACGAGGTGGCCGAGATGGCCGAGGACGCCGTCGAACGCCTGGAAGGCGGTTCGTCGGAAACGCCGATCGCCTAGCGTAAAGTCTTCGTTCGCATTTTGTTTCGGCGGCCGACCTGCTAAATCAGGGCGGTGACCGCACAGATTCCCGCCCTCGATCTCGCTCCCGCCCTGGTGGTTCTGCCCGGCCCGCGCGCCGGCGTCGCCGATGGCTCGGGCGAGGGACGGGTGCTGCGCACGCCCGACGCCCGCGACCTGTTCGAATACGGACCGGTGCTGGTCGCCCACGCCTCGATGACCGCCAAGCGGTTGAACCTGCAGGCTCCGACGCGCGGGCGCGGGGTGTTCGATGTGCTGGAGCTCTACGCCTTCACCCGGCCCGCCACCTTCTGCGCCCCGTCGGCCGTGGGGCTGGCGACGGCCCTGGGGCTGTCCGAGCCCAAGGGCGCGGCCGCCCAGGCCCAGACCCTGCGCGACGCCGCCGCGGCCTTGCTGCACGAGCTGTCCATGACGCCCCGGCCGTCTCGCGAGGAGGCCCTGGCGGTGGCCGAGACCCTGGCCCGGGCCGGCTGGGCCTGGGGACCAGCGGTGGTCGGAGCCCTGCGCTCGGCCCCGGTCGGCAACCAGTTCCGCAGCTCCGGCCTCGACGTCTGGGCCCGCGCGGTCGAGTGGGAAGACCAGGCGCCGCCCGGCGAGCCCGGCTCGCGTCCCGTCGATCCCGAACGGGCCAGCGAACGCCTGCGCGAATTGCTGCATCGCTCGGGCCTGGACGAGGTGCGCGAGGCCCAGGACACTTTCGCCCGCGAGGCCGCCTACGCCTTCGCCCCGCGCGAACGCGAGGGCGAGCCGCAGATGATGCTCGCCGAGGCCGGCACCGGCGTCGGCAAGACCCTGGGCTATCTGGCCCCGGCCTCGATCTGGGCCGAGATGAACGGGCCGGCGGTGTGGATCAGCACCTACACCCGCGCCCTGCAGCGCCAGATCGAGCGCGAGAGCCATTCGATCTATCCCGATCCGCTGGTCCGGGCCCGCAAGGCGGTGGTCCGCAAGGGGCGCGAGAACTACATCTGCCTCCTGAACTTCCAGGAGCAGGTCAACACCGCCCAGCTGGGCAACGGCGACCTGATCGGCTTGGCGCTGGCGGCCCGCTGGGCGCGCATCAGCCGCGACGGCGACATGACCGGCGGCGACTTCCCAGCTTGGCTGCCGACCCTGTTCGCCATCCCGCCCTCGGTCCAGGCCGGGCCGGCCAATCTGGTCGATCGGCGCGGCGAGTGCATCCACGCCGGCTGCCAGCACTATCGCGTCTGCTTCATCGAGAAGGCCGTGCGGGCCTCCAAGCGGGCCGACATCGTCATCGCCAACCACGCTCTGGTGCTGAGCCAGGCGGCCTTCGACGGGGCCCGGGCGGCGCGCGGCCTGAAAGGCGACAACGAGACCACCTCGCTCAAGCGCATCGTCTTCGACGAGGGCCACCACCTGTTCGACGCCGCCGACAGCGCCTTCTCGGCCGCCCTGTCCGGGGCCGAGGCGGCCGAACTGCGGCGCTGGTTGCGCGGGCCCGAGGGGCGCGGCCGGCGGGGCAGGGGGCTGGAGGCCCGGCTCCTGGATATCATCGGAGAGCGTGAAGGCGCCCGCGCGGCCCTGAACGCCGCCCTGCAAGCCGCCGCCGCCTTGCCGGGCGAGGGCTGGTCGGGCCGCATCGCCCCGCCCGACGGCCAGGTCAATCCGATCGGGCCTATCGAAACATACTTGGTCTCGGTGATTGAACAGCTGCGGGCTCGAGTCACCGACCGTCCCGGCGCGGCCGAGCAGGGGCTGCAATGCTCCGCCCGGCCGGCCATCGACCTGGTCCGCGAACGGGCCGGTGAGGCGTCCAGGGCCCTGGCCGCCATCGAGGCCCCGCTGCTGGCCTTGGCCCGACATCTGGAAGACGTGCTGGACGAGGAGACCGACACCCTGCCGACGTCGGAGCGGGCGCGGATCGAGGGCGCGCTGCGCGGTCTGGACCGCCGGGCCCGCATGACCCTGCCGGCCTGGCGCTCGATCCTGAAGGCCATCGACGAGGACGCCGAGGACGATCCGGAATTCGTCGACTGGTTCGAGGCCACCTTCCTGTACGGCCGCGTCGTCGACGCCGCCTGCCGCCGCCACTGGGTGGACCCGACCGAGCCGCTGCGCGCCGCCGTGCTCAGCCCCGCCCACGGCGTGCTGGTGACCAGCGCCACCCTGACCGATCCGGCCCTGGAAGACCCGTTCGCCCTGGCCGAGATGCGCACCGGCGCCGCGCGCCTGCCGCAGAGCCCCAAGGTGCTGCGCCTGGTCTCGCCGTTCGACTACGAGAAGAACGCCCGGGCCTTCGTGGTCACCGACGTCGGCAAGGACGATCCGCGCCAGGTTTCGGCGGCGATGCGCGAGCTGTTCCTGGCGGCCGGCGGCGGCGGGCTTGGCCTGTTCACCGCCATCCGCCGGCTGAAGGCCGTGCACGAGCGGATCGCCGCGCCCCTGGCCGACCAGGGCCTGGCCCTCTACGCCCAGCACGTCGATCCGCTGGAGGCCGGGGCGCTGGTCGACATCTTCCGGGCCGAGGAGGACGCCTGCCTGCTGGGCACCGACGCCATCCGCGACGGCATCGACGTGCCGGGCCGCAGCTTGCGCCTGCTGGTCTTCGACCGCGTGCCCTGGCCACGTCCCGACGTGCTGCACAAGGCCCGCCGCGCCAGGTTCGGCGGCAAGGGCTATGACGACTCCACCGCCCGCGCCCGCATCAGCCAGGCCTTTGGCCGCCTGATCCGCCGGGCCGACGACAAGGGCGTGTTCGTGATGCTGGACGCCGCCGCCCCGACCCGCCTGTTCTCCAGCTTGCCGGAAGGCGTGACCATCGAGCGCGTCGGCCTGGTCGAGGCGATCGAGGCGACCGCCGCATTTTTGTCGGAAGATCGCTCTTAATCAGCACCCTGAAGGGTTTCGGTGAAGCTCGCCCCGCCTATATGCGGGGGCGTTTGTCGGTTGGGATGTTGAAGTTTGGCGTTGGCTAGAGGTTTGGCGGCCCTTTCGGCCGTTGCATTGCTGGGGATCGCGCCGGTCGCCCAGGCCGGCGAGTTCGTGCGCGCCGACTGCCGCGCCCTGGTCAAGCCGACCGACGCCATCCGCTTCGACACCGACGAGCACCTGCGCTGGTACAAGCGGTTCTGGACCGGGACCTGCGACCACCTGTCGTTCTGCTTCTCCGGTTCGCCCAACTGGAACGACATCGTCGGCAAGCTGCTGGTCAAGGGCGGGCCGACCGAGCAGCCGACCCTGCTGCCCAAGGCCTGTCGCCTGGGCCAGCTGATCGGCCTGGAATGGGCCAAGGACAAGGACATCCAGAAGATCAGCACCAAGGACCTGAAGGTGTTCAACAGCATGCTCGAGGCGGCCGGCGATCCGCTGAAGGGCGTCGAGGCCGTCGACGCCAAGGCCCGGGCCATGACCGCCCAGCCGGTGAAGGTCCTCACGCCCAAAAAGCCCTGATAGAGTCGCCTGTCCGACGCAAAGGCGTCGAATTCCTGCAACGGAACGCGCCTACACACCTCCGCGTCGGGGGGAAGTGCCAGGAGCGTTTGCATGACCAGATCCCAGATCACCGCCGACATGGCCGTCGACGAACAGGCCGACCCCGGTCATGTCCGCTCGGCCCGGGCCCTGGTGCAGGGCGTGCGCTGGCGCAGCGGTCTTTCGCAGGACGAGTTCGCGCGGGCCTTCTGCATCCCGTTGGCCCAGTTGGCGGCGCTTGAGCTGGGCCAGGCTCGCCCCGACGCGGCCCTGACGGCCTATCTGAGGGTCATCGACCACGCGCCGGACGTCGTCCGCGAGGCGCTGGAGCGCGCGTAGCCGGATTTGTCGTCGAGCCCACCGTCTGGCATGGAGGAGGCGAGTAAGGAGCTTTCGCCTCGTGACCGACGTCCGCACCCAGAAGCAGCGCATGCTGGCCGGCGACCTCTACAGCCCCATCGATCCGGAGATTATGGCCGACCACGAGGCGGCGGTGGCCTGGATGGGGCGCTACAACGCCCTGGACCTGCCGCCGTCCGAGCGGCACGCCCTGCTGCGCGAGCTGTTCGCCCAGGTCGGCGACCGGGTCAGCATCCGGCCGCCGTTCCACTGCGACTACGGCTACAACATCTCGATCGGCGAGGGGGCGTTCCTCAACTTCAACTGCGTGATCCTGGACGTCACCAAGGTGACCATCGGCGCGGCCACGACGATCGGGCCAAACGTCCAGATCTACACCGCCGAGCATCCGCGTGATCCGGTCGAGCGCCGTACGGGCATCGAGTATTCGCAGCCCGTCGTGATCGGCGAGAACGTCTGGATCGGCGGCGGCGCGATCATCCTGCCCGGCGTGACGATCGGTGACGACGCGATCATCGGCGCCGGCAGCGTGGTCACCCGCGACGTGCCCGCGGGCGCCACTGTCGTCGGCAATCCAGCCCGGGTCAGGCCTTAGGCTTCACCGGGATCCACGCCTCCAGCCCGCCGTCGCCGGTCCGTGGATTGAACTCCGGTCCGTAGCGTTCGAAGAACGGCGCGTCCTCGGGCTCGTAGTCCGACTCCGGCAGCCACTGGGTGTAGATGGTGTGCATGGTCCGGCGGATGGTCGAGACATGTTCGGCGTGGTGGAACACCGCATAGAGCTGGGCCGGAATCCGCACCGAGACGAAGCCCTCGGGCAGGTCGGAGAAGTCGGCCACCTCGACGCCGCTGACATAGTCGAAATTGCCCAGGTCGTCGCTGTTCAGCACGACGCCGTAGGCCACATCGCCCATCTCGCCCGGGATGTGGCCGATGTGCTCGCCGAAGCGCTGCCACTGGGCGGGGATGCCGCCGGGGCCTTCGCAGCCATAGCGGCCGCCAAGGCCGGCGATCAGCAGGGCGCGGCCCTGTTCGATGCGCGGCGGGGAAAGGTCGGTTCGAAGACTGCTGTCCAGCACGATGGGCTCCACGAGGTTCAGGGGTTCCAGATCGCGCGCCGCCCGCACCTGCTCGGGGGTGATCCCGAACTGGTCGCGGAACGCGCGGGTGAACGCCTCGTGCGAGCCGTAGCCGGCCTCCAGGGCCACCGACAGGATGTCGGGAGCCCCATCGGCCAGCTGTCGCGCCGCCTCCGTCAGCCGCCGCGCGCGCAGATAGCCGATCACCGGACGACCGGTGGCGACCACGAAGGCGCGGGACATGTGGAAGCGCGAGACCCCGCCGCTCCGGGCGACGTCGTCCAGGTCCAGAGGCTGGGCGAAATGGCTTTCGATGAACCAGATGGCTTGTTCGACGGGGTTCATGAACGGGTCTCGTGACGAAGCGTGCGGAACGGATAGCGCGTCGGTCCGAGCGGCATTTGATCGGGATTGCGGCGGCGGCCGCAAGCCCGTCAGAGCAGGGAGCGCTGCGCCGGCTCCGCCGCTTCGGGCGGGGGAGCCTCGCCCCGGCGTCGCAGTTCGGTCTCGGCGCTGAAGCGCAGGTTCGGGTCGCGGTCCCGCGCCAGCGCCCCCAGCGCGTCGGCGCCGAGCCGGTCCCAGGACTTGCCGCGGTCGGGGCCGACCGGCACGCGCGGCAGCAAGCCCGGCTCGCGGCTCCAGACCAGAAGCTGCTCCAGCGAGGCCGCGTTCAGCATGTCGCGCAGGTGGTGGGCGGTGACGTAGGCGTCCGGCAGGGCCCGATGCGCCGGCAGGCCCAGTTCATGGACCAGACCCTCCGGCATGCGCTGGTATCGCAGCATCTGGTTGGAGAAGCTGGCCAGATGCGGCCAGAGCCGCAGGGCGCATTTCCACGTGCAGATCCAAGGCGCGCCGCCCGTGAACCTCGGCGTGCAATAGCGCTGCTCGAACGCCGCGCGGTGGGCGGCCAGCGCCTGGACGCCGTTCTCGGGCTTCAGCACGCCGCCCGCCACGTCCTTCCAGAACGGCGCGCCGGCGACCTCGGCGTCGAGGATGTGGTGGACCGCCATGGTCTCCGGAGTGATCGGGCGGCCGGGATTGACCAGCCGCGATCCTCGATCCTCGTCGACGCGCCACAGGCCGTCGGGGCCGAGCGTGACGTCCTGCCAGCCGATCTCACAGACGTCGTGCGGCCCGTTTCCGGCGGTCTCCAGATCGATGACGCGGACGCGGGGCATGAGCATCGGTTGAATATGGGCTCTCACGAAACGTGACGCCTGGATAGCGCCTGTTCGCGAGGCTCATTTGATGGCTATCGCGCCGTGAGGTCGAGCGCCCGGCCGAAAGCAGGGCGTCATTTCGTGGGGGTGGCGATCGGGGCCGGCGGCTGGCGGAACAGCCAACCGGCTACCGGTCGTCCCGGAATCTCGTGACGCGTCCAGATGCGAGACCCGCCGTCGAAGATCGTGAAGCTGCTCGAACCCAGGCTGGGGCCGAAATTCAGGAGACCCGACTTGCCGTCGGCGTTGGGTTGGCAGGTCACCCCGGCATAGGGGGTCTGAACCGCCGCCGTGCTGGCGGGATCGACGGCGATCAAGCCTCGTCCGGCGCCGACGCCGTTGGCGTCGAACCTCAAGCTCATCGCCCCGAAAGCGTCCGGGAAGTTGTCGAACTTGCCGCGAATGACCCCGGCGTAGGTAACGTTCTTGAACCCGTCGCAGGCGCCGGCGGCCTGGGCCAGGCAGGGCGTCAGAACGACGCCGAGCGCGGCGATCAATGCAATCTTCTTCAAGGTGATTTCCCCGAGCCATGCTCTCATTTGGCGAGCTTCCGCCCGGGGCGCGGTTTCGTCAACCGACGTTATGTGAAAGTTCCGCTCACGCCTTCTCGACGAAGCTGTCGATCACCTTCTTGTCGCCGGCCTTGTCGAACGACACCGACAGCTTGTTGCCCTCGACGCCGGTGACCTTGCCGTAGCCGAACTTGACGTGGAACACCCGGTCACCGCGCGTATAGGCGCTGGCCGCCGAGCTGGCCGAGACCGCCACCAGCCGGCCCTCGCCCTCGATCGGGGCCGAGCGGGCGGCCGAGCCGCCGCTGCGCCAGGTGGCTCCGCGCTCGCCGAAACCGGAGGTGCGCTCTTGGGCCCGCTTCCAGCCCGGGCTGTCATAGCTGCCGGCCGTGAAGGTGCTGGTCCCGGGATCGTCCCAGCGCGACGACACCGTCTGCTGCATGCCGGGACCGCCGCCGTAGTAGCCGGTCTCCGACGCCGCATCGACGTGGGCCAGGGGCAGTTCGTCGACGAAGCGGCTGGGCAGCTGCGACGTCCAGCGGCCATAGACCTGCCGGTTGGCCACGAAGCTGATCCGCGCTTCCTCGCGGGCCCGGGTGATGCCCACGTAAGCCAGCCGGCGCTCTTCCTCGAGGCCCTTCTCGCCCTTGTCGTCCATGCTGCGCTGGCTGGGGAACACGCCTTCCTCCCAGCCGGGCAGGAAGACCAGCGGGAACTCCAGCCCCTTGGCCGAGTGCAGGGTCATGATCCAGACCGCGTCGTCGCCGGCGCCCTTGTCCAGGTCCATGACCAGCGACACGTGCTCCAGATAGCCCTCAAGCGTGTCGAAGGCGCTCATCGACTGGACCAGTTCCTTCAGGTTCTCCAGCCGCGTCTGGCTGGTGGGACCCTTGTCCAGGCGCAGGGCGTCGGTATAGCCGCTCTCCTCCAGCACCGCCTCCATCACCCGCTGGTGCGGGGTGTTGGCGGCCAGCGCGCGCCAGCGGTCCAGGTCGCGCAGGAAGTTGCTCAGCGCCGTGCGGGTGCGGGCGGGCAGGTCGTCGCCGCCGATGATCACCCTCGCCGCGTCGACCGTGGAGATCCCCTCCAGCCGGGCGATCTGCAGTAGCTTCGCCACCGAGGTGTCGCCGATGCCGCGCTTGGGCGTGTTGACGATGCGCTCGAAGGCCAGGTCGTCGTCGGGCGACTGGATCAGGCGCAGATAGGCGTGGGCGTCGCGAATCTCGGCGCGCTCGAAGAAGCGCGGGCCGCCGACCACCTTGTAGGGGATCTGCAGCATCACGAACCGCTCTTCGAAGGCCCGCATCTGGAACGAGGCGCGGACCAGGATGGCCATGTGGCTGTACTTGCGGCCGGCCCGCTTGGCCTTCTCGATCTCGTCGGCGACCATCCGGCTCTCGGCCTCGCCGTCCCAGACGCCCGAAACCTTGACCTTCTCGCCGCCCGAGGCCTCGGTCCACAGTGTCTTGCCCAGCCGGCTCTTGTTGGCGTCGATCAGGCCCGAGGCGGCGGCCAGGATGTGCTCGGTGGAGCGGTAGTTGCGCTCCAGCTTGATGACCTTGGCGCCCGGGAAGTCGCGCTCGAAGCGCAGGATGTTGTCGACCTCGGCCCCGCGCCAGCCGTAGATCGACTGGTCGTCGTCGCCCACGCAGCAGACGTTCTGGCGACCCTGGGCCAGCAGGCGCAGCCACAGGTACTGGGCGACGTTGGTGTCCTGGTACTCGTCGACCATCACGTACTGGAAGCGCCGCTGGAAGTCGGCCAGCACGTCCGGATTGGCCGTGAAGATGGTGATGTTGTGCAGCAGCAGGTCGCCGAAGTCGCAGGCGTTCAGGATGCGCAGCCGCTCCTGGTACTGGCGGTAGAGGGTGATGCCGCGGCCGTTGGCGAACTCGCCGGCCTCGCTCTGCGGCACGCGGTCGGGCGTCCAGCCGCGGTTCTTCCAAGTGTCGATCAGGCCGGCCAGGGCGCGCGGCGTCCAGCGCTTGGCGTCGATGTCGGCGGCCTCGATCAGCTGCTTCAGCAGCCGTTCCTGGTCGTCGGTGTCGATGATCGTGTAGCTGGACTTCAGTCCCACCAGCTCGGCGTGGCGGCGCAGGATCTGGGCGGCCACCGAGTGGAAGGTGCCCAGCCAGCGCAGGCCCTCGGCCTCGTCGCCGATGATGTGGGTGATGCGTTCCCGCATCTCCCGCGCGGCCTTGTTGGTGAAGGTGACGACCAGCAGCTCCCACGGCCGGGCGCGGCCGGTGGCGAGAATGTGGGCCAGGCGGGTGGTCAGCACCCGCGTCTTGCCCGTGCCCGCGCCGGCCAGCACCAGCACGGGGCCCTCGGTCGCCTCGACGGCCGCCCGCTGTTCGGGGTTCAGTCCCTCCAGATAGTTCGGCCGCTCAAGCGAGCTTGGGCCGTCCGGTCCGCGAGCACGGGCCAGGTCGGAGATGCGTGGCGCGGGGAGATCGCCGGGAAAGTCGCCGGGGAAGTCGGACGAGTCGAAGCCTTGAGACATGGAACATATGTAGCACAAACATCGCCCGACTTAAGCCCTCGCGCCCATCCGCCGCGCTCTTGATCGGAACCTCGACCGCCACCTCTCGTTTGTTCGGCGGGGATGGAAATCACAGGAGACTGACGTGGCTGAAGAAACCAACTCGAGCGGCGGTGGCGGGACCGGCATGGCGTTCATCATCGGCGCCCTGGTCGTGGTCGTGGCGGTGATCGCCTATTTTGTCTTCACGGGCGGCATGACCCAGAAGAAGAAGGTCGACATCAACGTTTCCGCGCCGCAGCTCGACGCGCCCAAGGTTCCGGACGCGCCCAAGCCCGCGGGTTAGGGGAGGGCGTCATGGCCCGTCACGACGACATCCGGCCCCAGCATCTGGGCGTGGCCGGTCTGGCGTTGCTGGGGGTGCTGCTGCTGATCGCCGCCCTGGTGATCGGCGGCTGGCGCTCCGGCCTGCTGACCGTACGTTCGGCAGACCTGTCGATGCAGATGCCGAAGCCTCCGCCCCTGCCCAGGCGAACGCCGACGCCGGAGCCCATTCCGCTGCCCAAGCCTGGTCCGGGCGTCCAGCAAGGCTAGGCTTGGCCGGCCTTGGGGCGTGATCGCCAAGTTTTGCCGTCATTCCCGCGACCTCCCGCCTTTCTCACGACGCCCCGCATCCGGGAAAGGGGGAGGCGGGAGCGTCGTCGACCGCTGAAGAAAGTCAGCGGACCCTGTCGGTTTCAGACAGGTTCCATCGTCCTGAGGAGGTTGATGTTCGCGATCCGGCTTGGCGGCCGGGCGAAGATGGAAAGGGAGACCTTAGGCATGGGCGTGCGCGAGCAGATCGACGGCTACATCGATGCTCAGTCTCCAGCGAAGAGCGAGGAATTGCGGGATCTGCACCGGCGCATCCTGGCGATCTCGCCCGACGCCGAGCTCTGGTTCCTGGATGGCCGCGACGGCGACGGCAAGGTCGTTTCCAACCCGAATATTGGATATGGATCGGAGACGCTCAGCTATGCCGCCGGCAATTCGAGAGCGTTCTACAAGATCGGTCTGAGCGCCAATACGTCCGGACTGTCGGTCTACGTGATGGGTCTCAAGGACAAGAAACACCTGTCCGAGACCTATGGATCGCGACTCGGGAAGGCCAAGGTCACCGGATATTGCATCAGCTTCAGGTCCGTGAAGGACGTGGACCTCGGCGTGCTCGAAGAGGTCGTCGCGGAGGCCTTGGGGCCGCGTTGACGGTCGATCCGCTCTAGACCGTTCCCGCCTCGCCCGCCTGGGCGTGTTGCAGGGCGAACACGCGGCAGGCCGAGGCCAGGGGGCGCTCGCCCCGTCCAGCGTCGATGCGCTGGATCAGGCTGGCTATGCTGATCTTGTCGGTGCTCGCGGCCAGTTGCAGCACGGCCCAGAACTCAGGCTCCAGGGCCAGAGAGGTCGCGTGGCCGGCCAGATTGATCGAACGCTTCTTCAGACTGCCCATCTCGCCCGTCCCCATTTTGCCGCCTGGCCGATCAACGTCCGGCCAAGGTCCCAGATCGGGGGTCGCTGAACCCACTTGAATAAAAATGACGCCATGTCATCTTTATCGGGTTCAGCAGGAGCATGCCTTATGATTGCAGCCACGCAAGTGCTCGGTGAGCCAAAGGCGCGTCAACCGATGCAACGGGGGCGTCAGTCCTTCAACCTGCAGCCTTTGCGGGCGCTTCGGGCCGTCCGGCGCCTGATCGCCGACAAGGAGGACACCGCCCAGGTGTTCGAGATCATGCGCGCCCTGGCGGGCAACGCGATCCCCAAGGGCTATCGCCGCTTGCTGAGCACGCCCGAGGGCGGCCGCATCGCCTACGAGCGCGACGAGTTCGCCGAGCGGCTGTCGGACCCGGCCTGGCTGGCGCGGTTCGGTCCCGGCACGGTCGGCGCGGCCTATCGCGACTTCATCGCCCCGCGCGGCCTGTCCGCCGAGGGGCTGGCCGAGGAAAGCCGCAAGATCCCCGAGTCCGACGTCGACGCCGCCCACCCGCTGGCCTGGTACGCGCGCCGCATGCGCGACGTGCACGACGTCTGGCACGTGCTGACCGGCTACGGCACCGACGCCCTGGGTGAGGTCTGCGTGGTGGCCTTCTCGTACGCCCAGACCCGCAGCCTGGGCTTCGCGGTCATCGCCCTGGCCGGGGCGCGCGAGTTCCAGAGGGCCCGGCTAGGCCAGCCCTATGGCAGGGCGGTGCGCGAGGCCTGGCGCAACGGCCGCTCGGCCGCCTGGCTGCCGGCGGTCGACTATCCGGCCCTGTTCGCCATGTCGTTGGAAGAGGCTCGCCGGACCTACAAGGTCGCGCCCAACACCGCCTATCTCGCCATTCCAGCCCAGTACCGCGATAACTTCAAAGAAGCCGCGTGAGCGAGGCCGCCAACCGCGCGGTCGCCGAGCGCTACGCCCAGGCGTGGCGGGCCGGCGACCTGACGGCCCTGCGCGCCTGCTATCACCCCGGCTTCACCCTGCACTATTTCGGCGACCATCCGCTGAGCGGCGATCATGTCGGCCTGGCCGCCGCCCTGGCGACCCTGGCCGAGGTCAGCCGCCGAACCCGCCGCAAGCTGGTCCGCATCGTCGACGTGACGGCCGGACCGGAGCGGGCGGTGGTGATCGCCCGCGAGGCCTTCGAGCGCGACGGCGTCGTCACCGAGCTGGACCGCGTGCTGGTCTACCGCATCCAGGACGACCTGCTGGCCGAATGCTGGGTCTATGACGGCGACCAGGCGCTGGTGGACGGGTTCCTGCGCGGCTAGGCGCGCGGAACGGGCCGGCGGCTCTTGACCCGCTTCGGCGTTCGGTAGTTCAACTGCACAACGCGCGAAGCGTCGGATTGCAGAGAATCTTTCATGATCACCCGTCGCTTCAAGCTGATCGGTCTGACCCTGTTCGGGGCGGCCGTGACCCTGGCCGCCGCGCCCGCCCTGGCCGCCGACGCCCAGGTGGCGGTCGCCGCCAACTTCACCGAGCCGGCCAAGGAGATCGCCGCGGCCTTCAAGGCCAAGACCGGCCACACCGCCACCCTCAGCTTCGGCGCCTCCGGGCAGTTCTACACCCAGATGGCGCACGGGGCGCCGTACGAGGTGTTCCTGTCGGCCGACGCCGAGCGTCCCAAGAAGGCCGAGGACGAGGGCCTGGCCGTCAAGGGCACGCGCTACACCTACGCTTTCGGCCGGCTGGTGCTGTATTCCAAGACGCCGGGTCTGGTTGACGTCAAGGGCGCGGTGCTGAAGTCGGACAGGTTCGCCAAGCTGGCCGTCGCCGACCCCACCGCCGCCCCCTACGGCGCGGCCGCGATCCAGACGATGCGGAAGCTCGGGGTCTACGACGCCCTGGCGTCCAGGATCGTCAGGGGCTCGTCGATCACCCAGGCCTACCAGTATGTCGCTACGGGCAACGCCGAGCTGGGCTTCGTCGCCCTGTCCCAGGTGATCGACGAGCCGGGCGGTTCGCGCTGGGTGGTTCCGGCCGCCGACCATGCGCCGATCGAGCAGCAGGCGGTGCTGCTGAAGACCGGCGAGAAGAACCCCGCCGCCCGGGCGTTCGTGACCTTCCTGAAGTCGCCCGCCGCCATCGCCATCATCAAGCGCTACGGCTACGAGGTCCGTCGCTAGGCGGGACTAGGACCGGCGGTAGCGCGCGACCAGCGGGTCCGCGGCCGCCTGGGCCAGGATCCAGTCGCGGAAGGCGATGATCTTGCGCACCCGGCGGCGTTCGGCCGGATAGGCCAGCCAGTAGCCGCCGCCGTAGCTGGCGGTGATGTCGAACGGCGCGACCAGCCGGCCCTGGGCGATCTCCTGGGCGAAGAAGATCGGCGAGCCCAGCGCCACGCCTTGCCCGGCCAGGGCCGTGGCCACTTCCAGCGCCTGGGCGTCGGCCGACAGGCGCGGCGGCGGGTGGTCTCCGCGGGCGTCGACGCCGGCCGCCTCGAACCAGGCCGCCCAGAACTCCGGCGCGCCGATGCGCGGAGCCCCCAGCAGATCGGCCGGCGCCGCCAGGCCGCCGAGCTGGGCCAACAGGTCCGGCGTGCACAGCACGGTCTGGGCCGAGGGGATCAGGAAGTGCGCTTCCATCCCGGGCCACTCGCCGGAACCGGCGCGCAGGGCCAGGTCGAACGGCTCGCGCTGCAGGTCGACGACCCGGCTGGAGGCGTCCAGCCGCACGGCGATGCGGGGATGGGCGATCTGGAAGCCGCCCAGGCGCGGCGCCAGCCAATGGCCGCCGATGCTCTGGACCGTGGTGATCGACAGCACGCCTTCCTCGGTGTCGACCAGGTCGGACACCGCCGTACGCAGGAGGCTCATCGCCTCGCTGGCGGCGCGCGACAGGCGCTCGCCGGCCGGGGTCAGGGTCACCTCGCGGGGCAGGCGGGTGAACAGCGGCTGGTCCAGGCGCTGTTCCAGGGCCTTCACCTGCCAGCTGACGGCGGCCTGGCTTACGCCCAGCTCGTCGGCGGCGCGGGTGAAGCTCTTCAGGCGCGCGGCGGCTTCGAAGATCCGGATGGCGCTGAGCGGCAGGCTGGCGAGGATGTCTGGCATAAGTGGTGCTTATGATTACGCAAGGAAGCCGCGTTTGTCACGCGGCGTCCGAGGCGCGAAATTCCCGTCATCGCAACGCACAGGAGGTGACGGTGATGGACGAAGCGGTCAAGACCCATAAGGAAACCACGTTCGGCTGGGTGCTGGCGGTCCAGGAGTTGATCGCGGCCTATCGCGCCCGGCTGGCCCGTCTGGCGCGTGAGCAGGCGGCCGAGGCGGCCAAGGCCGCGCCCCGGCGTCACCTCGCGCCGCGCTAGGGGCGGCCCAGCCTCAGTCCTCTCTCTTGGCGCCGTCCAGGTCGCGCTTCAGCTTGTCGGCCCGCGCCGCGTCCAGGGCCTTGTCGGCCTTGGCGCGGCCGAACTTGGCGCGGTTCTCGACGGCCTTGGTCTTGGCGTCGGTCTTGGCCTTGGCCTTGCGGGCCTGGTTCAGGTTGAGGATCTCGGCCATGGCCTAGCCCTTCTTGGCCGCGACCGGCTTCGGGGGCGTGGCCGGCCGCAGGATCAACGTCGACTGCAGGCGCAGCGTCTCGCCCTTCTTCAGGATAAACGGCGCACGGCCCGGGAAGACGCAGTTCTGCATCGACAGTTCCTTGCGCAGGATCCAGCGGGTGATCGGCGCGCCGTTGGCCTTGCACGCCAGGCCGACGGTCCAGGCCGGCGAGCCGCCGCCGGGCGTCCAGGCGAAACCCATGGCCTTGCCGGCCTCGACCGGACCGACCGCCGGGGTCACGGTCTTGCCGCCCGAGCCGAAGGTCAGGCGGTCGGGCTTGATCAGCCGCACCGAGAAGCCGCCATAGCCTTTCACGTCGTCGCTGCCGCCCAGGGCCAGGGTGTCGCTGCGGGCGGTGATCACCGTGTCGAAGTCGATGCGCCGCGCGCCGTCCTTCAGCGGATAGACCCGGACCTTGGTGGTTTCGCGCGCCACATAGTTCACCTCGGGCGTCGAATTGACGATCCAGTCGGCGTTGACCACCAGGGTCCCGCCGCCGGCGCTGTCGCCCTTGAAGCGTTTCTCGCGGACATGGAAGGTCAGGCCCTTCATGAACCAGCCGTCGGCGACGTTCTTGCCGTCGACCAGCACCTGGTGCCAGCTCCAGAACGCGCCGCGCTGGTGCAGGTGGTCGACGGGCCGGTCCTCGGTCAGCACCGTTCCATCGGGCGCATAGATCGGATGGACGTAATTCAGCCGGCCGGGCTCGCGCGGATCCGCCGGAGCGGTGCGGTAGAACAGGACGCTCTTGCCGGCGTCGGTGATCGTGACGCCGTCGGCCGCGAACACCGCGTCGACCCGGGGCAGGGGCGTGACGGGTGGGGGCGCGGCGGGCGCTGGCGGCGGGGTTTCGGCGGCCGTCGGCGCGGCCGTCGCGGACGCGGCTTCCGCCGTCTGTGCCCCGGCCGTTCCTGTCCAGGCCGTCGCGCTGGTCAGCACGAGCAAGGCGGCGAGCGATCTGATCATCAGCGTGTCCCGGGAAAAGCCAGCGCGTTCGTGTCCCGGCGCAAGTGATAGCCAGAACGGGTGGCGCTTCAAAGTTACAACCTTGACAGGAACATAACGCGAACAATCCTTATCGGCAAGCCAGTTGGAAACTGCGCCGCGACCTCGCCCGTTTGCCCTGCCTGACGTGCATCAAAGGAGGAACACCATGATCGACGCCTCGCAAATCCGCGAACATCTGGAAGTGGTCGGATCGGACGGCGGTCACGTCGGCCGGGTGGATCACGTGGTCGGCGGCGAGATCGAGCTGGCCAAGCTGGACCTGGGCGGCGGCCTCAAGCACCACCTGATCCCGGTCACCTGGGTCGACCATGTCGACGACGACGGCGTGCACCTGAACCTGACCAAGGACGACGCCAAGGCGCGTTGGCGCGAGAAGCACTAGGGGTGCGAGAAGCACCGGGCCGCGTCCCGGTCGGCGTTCGTCGCTCTGTGATTGACAGCTTCGCCGTGCTGGCCGATCCCTCGCCCGCCAACGGGTGAGGGATCGCGCATGTACCAGCTCTATTACAGCCCCAGCACGGCCAGCCTGGCGGCGCACTGGATGCTGATCGAGATCGGCGCCCCGTTCGAGCTGGTCCTGACCGACACCGCGACCGGCGCCCAGAAGGCCCCGGAATACCTCAAGCTCAATCCCAGCGGCGTGGTGCCGACCCTGATCGTCGACGGCGCGCCGGTCTGCGAGGTGGCGGCGATCCTGATGCTGCTGGCCGAACGCCATGCGGAGAAGGGCCTTGCCCCGGCGGTCGGCGCGCCCGAGCGGGCGGCCTGGCTGCAGTGGATGGTCTATCTGACCAACACCGTGATGCCGGCCTTCCGGGCCTGGTTCTATCCGCATGAACCGGCGGGAGAGGCAGGAACCGAGGCAGCCACGGCCGTGGCGCAGGCCCGGCTGGAAGGGATCTGGGACCGTGTCGACGCCCATCTGGCCGCCCAGGCCGGTCCCTACATGCTGGGCGAGCGGCTCTCGACCGTCGATTTCCTGGCGACCATGCTGACGCGCTGGTCGCGGAACATGCCCAAGCCCGCGACCGCCTGGCCGAACATCGCCCGCTACCTGGCCCGCATGCGCGCCATGCCGTCGCTGCGCGAGGTCCATGCCCGCGAGGGACTGACCGACTGGATCGACGGCTAGGCCGCTTCCGCCCGCGCCATCGGCTTGCGCCACGGCGCGATCAGGGCGGCCAGGACCAGCAGGGTCAGGTTCACGCCCAGGGCCACGCCGCCGAACGCCAGGCCGCCGAACTTCACGGTCTGGACCACGACGGCCGCCGCCAGGGCCGCGCTGGTGGCGATCCGTAGGCTGACGATCCAGAACCGCGTGTCCTTCACGGCCACGGCGGCGGCGACCAGCACGGCCAGGGGCGCCCAGAACACCCAGACCGGCGGAACCTTGAGCGCCAGCCACAGGGCGGCCGACAGGGCCAGGGTCGCGGTCGAGCCCCAGACGACGGCCGCCCAGGCCTTCTCCAGCCGCGGTGCGGGACGTCCGCGATCGCGGCGACGGGTCAGCCAGATGGTCACGCCGCTGCTGGTCACCACGCACAGGGCGACGCCCAGCAGGCCGTAGGCGATCTTGACCGGCAGGCCGCCGAACGAGCCGAAGTGCAGCGGATAGGACGAGGCGAAGACCTGCTTGCCCAGGCCGTCGTCCGACAGGCCCAGCTTGTGGGTCATGCGGCCCTGGACGTCGAAGGTGTAGCGCTCGGCATAGATCAGGCGCTTGGGCATCAGGGCGTTGACCTCGACCATCTGGCCCTTGGTGCCCAGGGCGGTCAGGGAGATCAGGGTCGGCTGCAACTCCGGCTTGTCGTCGAACCAGGCCAGGGCCTTGACCAGGTCGGGGAAGGGGGCGGGCGTCGGGTCGGCCTTGGGGACCGTGCCGTAGATCGGGGCGGTGACCTTGGCGATGTCGCCCTTGGTCGTCACCCCGGCCACCGCGAACAGCAGCAGGCTGGCCAGGCCGATATAGGCGCCGGTCCAGGCGACCACGAAGTGGAACGGCGCGCCCCAGACGCTGAGCCGGTTGTGCAGGTCGGCCTGCGACAGCCGCTTGGCGCCGGCCCAGCGGAAGGCGAAGGCGTCGCGGAAGATCTTCGGATGGGCCAGGAAGCCGGAGACGATCAGGCCGGTCAGGGCCGCGCCGATCAGGCCCACGACGATCAGGCCCAGGGTCTCGGGCAGGTGCAGATAGATGTGCAGGTGCTCGAGGAAGTGCACCCAGGGCGAGCTGGCCTCGCCGGCTATCCGGCCTTGGGCGTCGGCGACGAACACCTGCTCGCCGACGAAGGCGTAGAGGCGCGGCATGTCGGCGGTCGGCAGGCCCATATAGACGACGCCGGCCTTGGGGTGGGCCTTGGTGATCGCTTCGGCGAAGGCCTGGACGGCTTGCGGGCTGGCGTGGGTCAAGGTCGGCGCGGCCGGCTCTTCCCACAGCTTCAGTTCGTTGAGGAACACCGCGACCGTGCCCGACAGGCAGACGATGTAGATCAGGGCGGCGGCGACCAGGCCCAGGCCCGAGTGGCCCGACAACACGGTGCGCACGAAGGTCGGCGGGACCTTGGGCCAGATCGAAGGGCGGTTGGCCGGTTCGGCCCCATTCCTGTTTTTGGCGGCGGCGTTGGCGGCTTCAGGAGGCGTGGCGGCGTCCATGGCGGGGCTCCTATCGGGGCCGCAGGACGACGGCGAGGGCGCAGACGGCGGTGAGGGCGACCAGGCCGATCGTGGTGCGCAGCAGCTTGCGGTCGGCGCAGGTCCAGACCATGGCTCCGGCCAGGATCAGCGGCGCGCCGAAGGCGGCGGTGACCAGCTTGTCGGCCTGGGAGCCCGGCGTCCAGACGACCATGGCGACGCCGGCGGCGACGCTGGCGGCGGTCGAGATCGGCAGGGCCAGCAGCACGGCCGCGAGCGTGCGCGGCCAGGTCGTGGCCGGGCCGGTGGCGGGATCGGCCCCGCCCGCGGTGGCGCGGATCGGCTTGGCCTTCTTGCCGTGCGGCGCGGTCCAGCGTCCGCTGACGACGATGAACACGGTGGCGGCCAGCGCGACCAGCAGGGTCGAGATCGCCACGCCCCGATCGCCGCCGGCCCAGGGGGCCAGCAGGACGGCGGCGGCGACCAGCAGGGCCCAGCCGCCCGCGATCAGCCCGCCGCGCGGCTTGGGATTGCGCTTCCAGGCCAGCCACAGCAGCCAGACGCCGACGGCGACCATCACGGTCGCGGCCAGGGCCAGCGGGGTCTCGACGGTCGCGGTCACGCGAGCGACCCGGACTTCGGCGGCATGGCGGTGTTCACGATCGGTCTCGACGGGCAAGCGGGGACAGAGGCGTTGATTAGGCCGCGCGTGACGCAACTGCAAGTCACTCTCATAATCAAGCGCGATATGAGGGGGCGTTGCCGGAGCCGGCGCCTCGGCGTCGGGCCGCCTAGCGCGGGGGCAGGGCGCCCGCGAAGTCGATCACGCACATCGAGCCGTAGGCGCGATGCGGGCCGCAGGCCACGCCGGCCAGCTGGTAGCCGGCGGCGAAGATGTTGCGGCGGTGGCCCCGGCCGGGAACGCCGCTGTCGATGATCAGTTGACGGACGACGTCGCGGGCGTCGTCGAAGCCGTACGAGATGTTCTCGGCGGAAAGGCCGGCCCAGACGCCCTGGCCGCGCAGCCGTTGGCCGAGGCCCCCGGCCGCGCCGTGACCGACGTCGCCGCGCGCGCCCTGGACCTGGGCGTACTGGCGGGCGGCGGCGGCGATGCGGCGGTCGGACTCCAGGGGCGGCAGCGAGTCCTGGCGTTCCAGGAAGCGGATCGCCTCCTCGACGGCGGCGGGATCGTCGCTGCGATGGAGGTCGCGGCGCAGTTCGCGCGCGTACTCGGCCGGCCGGGCGCGCGCGAAGTTCAACTCGTCGAGGACGGCTTCGTCGAGGCGCGCGGCGTGGGCGGCGGGCGCCAGGGCGAGCAACAGCAGTCCGGCGACCGCCGGAACCAAGGCCTTGCGGCCGGAAATGCGCATGCGCGCGCTCCCGTGAATCAGACGCCCCAGGCCTGACCTAGCATGCTCCGGTGATGTGTGCAGTCGCGCGGAATGTCGCGGTCCGACCTGCCGCGTTCAGGCCGCGGCGGGCGTCAGGACCACGACATGTTCATGCCGGATCGTCACCGTCATGCCGTCGGTGTTGACCACCGTCATGTGGCCGTTGAGCTGCTTGACCAGAGCGTCGACGATCACCGTGCCCAGGCCGCCGTGCTTGTCCGACGCGGCGTTGGCGGCCTTGCCGACGCCGTTGTCGGCGACCGTCAGGGTCCAGGCGTCGTCGTCACTGGCGAAGGTGACGGTGACCCGGGCGTCCTTCTTCAAGGCCGGGAAGGCGTACTTGACGGCGTTGATCAGCAGCTCGGTGACGATCAGGCCGATGCTGACGGCCTTGTCCGAACCGATCGTGCCGTGATCGGCGACGACCTTCAGGGTGATCGGCTGGCTGTCGCCGATCATCGAGGCGGCCAGGCTGGCGCACAGCTTGGTCAGATAGGGGCCGACCTCGATCTGGTCGACGCCGCCCGAGGCGTGCAGGTGCGACTGCACCTCGGCCACCGAGATCACCCGCTGATGGGCGTCCTTCAGATGGAAGCGGGTCTCCTCGGAGGTGACGGCCCGGGCCTTGAGCAGCAGGATGCTGGCGATGATCTGCAGGCTGTTGGCGACGCGGTGCTGCATTTCCTGCAGCAGCACCTGTTTCTGGCCCAGCAGGTCGCGCGTGCGGTCCAGCAGGCTTTCCTTCTCGCGCTCGATCGCCCTTCGCGCCGTGATGTCGGTGAAGGCCAGCAGGATCGTCGAGTTGGTGCTGGTCTCATAGATCACCTTGCGGGCGTTCAGCAGCATGACCCGAGGGCCCAAGCCCGGAAAATCATGACGGACCTCGAAGCCGTTCATGACCACCTGCTCGGGAATGATGGTCTCCAGCAGCACGCGCAGGGCGGGGATGTCCCACTGGCCGTCGCCTAGGGCGTAGAGCAGGCAGCCCATCGTCTGTTCGGGATCGACCTGGAAGATTTCGTAGAAGGACCGGCTGGCCGCCAGTACGGAAAACGCGGAGTCGAGCACCAGCAGCGGCTCGTGGATGGTGTCCACGATGGCCTGGGCCAGCGTCTGTGCGTCTTCAATCCCGGGGATCGGACGCTTCATGCGAAATGGGAATCCGATCCTAGGCGCAGGGACGCTCGCGGACGGCGACGGATGGGCGCCGATAGCTTCACCCTAGGCTCAATCCTGGCCGGAGTCCTGAACGGTTTGAGCCGCGAACGAGTCTTGCCACAGCGCCTGTTGCGCCAGATAGCGCCAGGTCTCGGCCATCGACAGCATGTCCGCCTTCAGACCCGTCGCGCCGCACGACCCGGCCCATCGTTCCATTTCGTGAGCCCGCGCCAGGCAGCTCTTGGCGCTGAGCATGTGCCGATCCCTTCGATCCAGTGCATTGCCGCAGGGGTACTAACCCCGCGCGGCGCACAAGGCTCCGAAGGACCCTAGCGGCCGCCGCCGGTGATTTCCTTGATCATCGCCTGGACCGGGGCCTTGCCGCCGGCGTTCCACACGGCCTTCAAGTGGGCCAGGGTCTGCTCGGCGGCGCCTTCGAACTTCCACTCGCAGTCGACGATCTTGCAGTTCTGGAACACCGGAGCCTGGCCGCCGGCGAAGGTCAGGCGGCAGTCTCGGAACTCGCAGTCGGAGAAATGTTCGCCGTCCAGCGAGACGGTTTCATGGTTGTAGTTCGTCGAGCTGGGCATGCGCCGTCTTTCACTGATCGTCGGTCGGGGGCTTGGTCGGATTTTCGGCGGCCTTGGCGGCGGCTTTCTCAGCGGCCTTCTGTTCGGCCTTCTTCGCCTTGAGACGCTCGCGTTCCTGGCGTTCGAAGGAGTAGTTCGGGGTGCGCGCCATGACGATCTCCTGGCCGCGGGAGGCGGCAAAAAGGAGCCCTAGCGCGGTTCGGCGCCGACTTACAGCCGTCATCCTCACCGAAAGGGCGAGAATGACGGCCAAAGTGGAGAAGAAAGGCTACTTCACGTTGCCGCAGAAGCGCTGGATGCGCGCGCAGGCGTCCTCCAGAACGTCGTTGGCGGTGGCGTAGCTGATGCGGAAGAACGGCGACAGGCCGAACGCCGCGCCGTGCACCACGGCCACGCCCTCGGTCTCCAGCAGTTCGACGGCGAAGTCCTCGTCGGTCTCGATGACCTTGCCGCTGGGCGCGGTCTTGCCGATCAGGCCGGCGCACGACGGATAGACGTAGAACGCGCCTTCCGGGGTCGGGCAGTGCAGGCCGCTGGCCTGGTTCAGCATCGACACGACCAGGTCGCGGCGTTCCTGGAACAGCTTGGCGTTCGGCTTGATGAAGTCCTGCGGACCGTTCAGGGCCTCCAGCGCCGCCCACTGCGAGATCGAGCAGGGGTTGGACGTCGTCTGGCTGATCATCTTGCCCATGGCCTTGATCAGCGCCTCGGGACCGGCCGCGTAGCCGATCCGCCAGCCGGTCATCGAATAGCCCTTGGAGACGCCGTTCATCGTCAGCGTACGGTCATAGAGCCTGGGCTCGACCTGGGCGATGGTGGTGAATTCGAAGTCGTCGAACACCAGGTGCTCGTACATGTCGTCGGTCAGCACCCAGACCTGCGGGTGGCGCAGCAGGACGTCGGCGATGGCCTGCAGCTCGGCGCGCGTATAGGCGCCGCCCGACGGGTTGGACGGGCTGTTGATGATCAGCCACTTGGACTTGGGCGTGATCGCCGCTTCCAGGGCTTGCGGCGTGATCTTGAAGCCGCTCTCGGCGGTGGTCTCGACCGACACGGGCGTGCCGCCGGCCAGCAGGGTCATGTCGGGATACGACACCCAGTACGGGGCGGGGATGATGACTTCGTCGCCCGGGTTCAGGGTGGCGACCAGGGCGTTGTAGATCACCGGCTTGCCGCCCGGGGCGACGTGCACCTGGCTCGGCTTGTACTCCAGGCCGTTCTCGCGCTTGAACTTGGCGCAGATCGCGGCCTTTAGCTCGGGCATGCCGTCGGGGTCGGTGTACTTGGTCTTGCCCGCCTTGATCGCGGCGATCGCGGCGTCCTTGATGTTGTCGGGGGTGTCGAAGTCCGGTTCGCCGGCGGAAAGGGCGATCACGTCCCGGCCGGTCGCTTTCAGGGCGCGGGCCTTGGCGCTGATGGCGATGGTGGCGGACGGGGCGATGCGCCGCAGGGCGGCGGACTCGAGCGACATGGTTCAGGGCTCCCCTGGGAGGACGTGGACTCGGAAGTCCGTTTCAGGATTGCGGCGGTCTTTACGCCCGCGCTTGCCGCGGTGCAACGCAACAAAGGCCGCTTGGCGCGCGGTTCTTGCGCCAATTCGCAGCGCGCGGTACCGCTATCATCATAAGCACGAGAGGCCGCGCCGCATGGCGGGCGGTCCAGGAGGAAACGACCATACCGGCCGCCGACGGCGGACGATTGACGCAACGACGTCTCTTGAAGGGGGAAACATGACGAAGATCGCGATCCTGGCCGCCGTGGCCGCGCTTGGCCTCGCCGCGCCGCTTACGATCCACGCCGCCGAACCGGCGGCCCAAGGCATCATGAAATACGCCATCAACAAGCCGTCCACGGCCTGGAACGTCTACGGGCCGGGCCAGACCAACGCGCCGGTCAAGGACAAGGGCGTGATCGGCGGGGGCGGCGTCCGCGTGCAGGTCACCGGGCCGACGCCGGACAAGCCCTGGGACAGCAGCGCCGGCCAGGCGGTGGGCGGCAAGATCACCAAGGGCGACGTCATCACCATCGCCTTCTGGGCCAAGGCCGAGCCGGTCGACGGCGGGCCGGCGACGGCCAACATCACCTCGGTGCGCGTCCAGCAGGCGGCCGAGCCCTGGGGCGGCATCGTCGAGGGCAAGGTCGCCGTGACCAGCGGCGACTGGCAGATCTACACCGTCAGCGGCCGCGCCAGCATGGACGCCGACAAGGGCGGGGCGGGCGTGGCCCTGCACCTGGGGGGCGCCAAGCAGACCGTGGTGCTGGGTCCGTTGTTCGTGCTGGATTTCGGCGCCAACTACGACCCGGCGACGATGAAGTAGGGTCGGGAAGCTCGACAGTCGCGCCGTTCATGCGAAAACAGGATCATGCAGCGGCTTAGACATCTGTTCGCGATCCTCGGCCTGGCGGCTTGTCTGGCGGCGGGCGTCTACGCGCACGCCATCCGCAATCCATGGCTGGCGATCGTCGCGATTATCGTCGCCGGCGTGGCGACGACAATCGCGGTCCGCTACTTTTCAAAGCATGTCGCCGCGCCGAACCTTGAAGCGGCCAAGACCCAGCCGGCGATCCGCAGCGGCCCGTTCGCCTGGGCGCTTCAGTTCGCCATGATGCTGGTCACGGTCGGGATCGCGGGCTTTCTCTTCATGTCCCAGAACCAGGCCGAGATCCCCGATTACCCGACATACCGTCTGATTGCCTGCGGGCTCGCCGCGGCCGGGGTCGTCTTGGTGGCGATCGTCATCGTCCTGTTCAAGGCCGCCAATCGGTCCTAGGCGGCCTCGCGCATGTGCTGGATGAACGCCGTCAGGTGCTTTCCCAGATAGGCCAGGGTCTTCTCGTCGATCACCTGGCCGTTCTCGATCTTGGTGTGGGCCTGGCCGACCAGCATCTCGCTGAGCGGCCAGTATTCGGCCGAGACCTTGCGCAGCGACTGGCGCAGGCCGTCCTGGGCGCGGACCGTGCCGGTGACGCCCGGCGAGGCGCCGACGATGCAGGCGGTCTTGCCCGACAGGGCCGAGGGCGAGCCGCGCGAGGCCCAGTCGATGGCGTTCTTCAACACGCCGGTGACCCCGCCGTTGTATTCGGGACAGGCCAGCAGCAGGGCGTCGGCGTCGCGCACGGCGTCCTTCCAGGCCTTGACCGGCGCCGGGTCGCCCTGGTCCTCGACGTCCTGGTTGAACAGCGGCAGGTCGTGCAGGCGAAAGATCTCGATCGTCACGCCGTCGGGCGCGCACTCCTGGGCGGCGCGCAGCAGGGCGGTGTTGAACGAGGCGGCCCGCAGGCTGCCGGAGACGCCGAGAAGTTTCATGCAAAAGGCTCCGCCATGATGCGGCGAACCTAGAGAGCGTCGCCCCTCGGCGAAAGCCGGATCAGGCGGTGAGGACGGCCTTCATGGGCGTTTCGCTCACCCCGCCCAATTGCGCCTCGACATGCGCCCACAGGCGTTCCAGGTCGCGGGCGGCCGGGCTGCCCGGCTCGTGTTCGGCGACGCAGCGGCCTTGGGCCATCGCCTTCTGGAAGGCTTCGCGCGAGCGCAGGCCGTGCGGGGCCAGCGGCAGGCCGCAGAACCGCAGGGCTTCCATGATCTCGGGGAAGGCCACCGGGGCGACTTCCGGCTTGTTGGTGTGGGCCTGGTTCAGCACCACCAGGCCGCTCTTGCCCAGGCGCCGGACCGCTTCGGCCGAGCGCACGATGGGGGCCAGGTCCAGGAACGAGGGCCGGCCCGCCACCAGGCAGAAGTCGGCGATGTTCACCGCTTGGGCGACGTCGGCCTCGGGCGCGGCGGGGGTGTCGATGAAAAGGTAGTCGAAGCCTTCCCGCATCGCATTGGATTTGGTCAGGAAAAGCTTGCCGGCGGTGATGTCGGCGAGGGCGGGGCCAGGTTCGCTGCGCGATCGCAGGGCGTCCCATGCGGACCGCTGGGGGTCCATGTCGGCCAGCAACACCTTGTGGCCCTGCAGGAACGCCATCAGCGCCAGGTTCACGGCGAGGGTCGTCTTGCCCGATCCGCCCTTTCGGGAAAGCACAGTAATTGTCTTCACGACTTGCACTCTTTGCCCAAACCGTCCGACCGGTTTCCCCGGCCGCAAGGTTCCCCAAGGTGCGTAACTGTTATGGCGAAGGTATGAACAGAACTTCAACCTGTGGATTATTTGACGCCTGAGCGAAAATTCGTCGCAACCCGTTGGCCCGCCAGGGAAACGCGGTCCGGTGGATTGCTCAGACGGCGCGGGCGTCGCGTCCTTGGCCGTCCAGGGCCAGCAGGGCGGCGACATGGCTCCACAGGCGCTCGATCTCCTGGGCGGCCGGCGCTTCGGCGTCCCATTCGCCGACCGATCGGCCCCGGGCGATGGACTGCTGGTAGATGGCGCGCGAGCGCAGGCCGACGGGGGCGATGGGCAGGCCGCAGAAGCGCAGCGCCTCGATGGCCTGCTGCACGCTGGCCGGCTCCAGCCCGCCGCGCTTGGACGGCGCCTGGTTCAGGACGATCAGCCCCGCCTTGCCCAGTCGCCGGACCATCTCGGCCGAACGCGCCACCGAGGCGATGTCCAGGAAGGTCGGGCGGCAGACCAGCACGCACAGGTCGGCGGAATTGACCGCCACGGCCACGTCGGCGTCCGGCGCGGCGGGCGTGTCGATCAGCATCACGTCATAGGCGTCGTGCACGGCCTGCGAGCGGGTCTGGAACAGCTTGCCGGCGTTGATCTCGGCCAGGCTGGGACCGGGCTCGCCGCGCGCCCGCAAGGCGTCCGAGGCCGAGCGCTGCGGGTCGATGTCGGCCAGCAGGGTCTTCCATCCCGCCAGATGGGCGGTGAGGGTCAGGTTGATCGCCAGGGTCGTCTTGCCGGCCCCGCCCTTGCGGGAGATCAAAGCCAGGGTCTTCACGTCCGACGCTCCCTAACGCGCCCCGTCCAAAGCGCTTTCCGCCAGGGCAGGGTCCTGTGGATAACTTAGCCGCGCCTTACGACAGCTTCGCAACGGGAATGTCGCGTTGGGAGAAACTTAACCATGGCGCGGCCCGCGCCACGGGAAGCGTGACGACAAAATGAGCGGCCGACGCGCGATTTGCATTCGCGCCGTGCTCACCGCGCCCCCTTGACCGCGCTTGGGGCATGGGCGAGGCAGACGGATGCTTCGTCGCCTCATCGACTTCTTCACCAACATGGACGCCCGGGCCTGGCGCACGGTCGCGGTGTCGTTCGTGCTGTTCGGCGGGGTGGGGGTGGTCTTCCTGTTCGGGGCCCAGCTGCTGGGCCTGAACGGCGAGGTCACGGTCGAGCAGTGGCTCAGCGCGGCGCACGGGCCCTGGGCCCTGCCGGTCGCGGTCGGCGCCTTCGCGGCCCTGGCCTTCATCGGCGTGCCGCAGTTCGTGCTGATCGCCGCGGCGGTGGTCGCCTTCGGCCCCTGGACCGGCTTCGCCTACAGCTGGATCGGCACCCTGGTGTCGTCCCTGGTGGGGTTCTGGCTGGGGCGGACGTTCGGCGGCCGGCTGTTGCAGGACCTGGCCGGCGACGGCGTGGCCAAGTTCATGAAGCTGATCGGCAAGAACGGCTTCCTGGCCAGCCTGATCGTCCGGCTGGTGCCCTCCGCGCCGTTCATCGTCGTCAACATGGCGGCGGGCGTCACGCCGATGAAGCTGCGCGACTTCGCGGCCGGCACCGCCATCGGCATCATCCCGAAGATCGCCCTGACCGCCTTCGCCGGCAATTCCATCGTCCAGGCGCTGAAGGGCGGCGGCCAACGGCACATCGTCATGCTGGTCGTCGCGGTGGCGGTCTGGATCGTCGCCGGCCTGGTCGCCCGCGCCTGGCTCAAGAAGCGCGAAGCCGCCGCGGACTAGGAGAAGGCGGGCTGGGAGAGGGCGGTTTCACGCCCGATCGGCGTCGTCTCCGGGGCGTTTGACGCGCCAAGCCCATGATCTCGCGACACGGTCGACCTCGTTTTCCGCACGCCGAGGTCGAAAATTGCTCTGTGTGCGGCGAATTGCTCGATTAAAGCAAAATGCTTGCCGGTTTTTGGGCTGCTGTGTAGAAAGCAACCATGAACGTCGCGCGCCAACTGCTTCTGCTTCGGCTTACCACCCCCTGGGCGCTCTAGGGGCCGCGCTTCGTCGTGGCCGGGCGCGCAGGGGATGACTGAACCCGCCGCCGCCCCCACGCAGACACTTTCCGACGAGTAGCTCCATGACCGCCCCCGTATCTCCCGCCGCTTTCGACAAGCGCGACAACGTCGTCATTTTCGACACCACCATGCGCGACGGCGAGCAATCGCCCGGCGCCTCGATGTCGCATGACGAGAAGCTGGAACTGGCCAAGATCCTCGAGGAGATGGGGGTCGACGTCATCGAGGCCGGCTTCCCGATCGCCTCGAACGGCGACTTCGAGGCGGTCCGCGAGATCGCCAAGATCGTCAAGAACAGCACCATCGCCGGCCTGTGCCGCGCCCACCAGGTCGACATCGACCGTTGCGCCGAAGCCCTGAAGGGCACGCAGCGCGGCCGCATCCACGTGGTGATCGCCACCAGCGACCTGCACATGAAGCACAAGCTGCAGATGGAGCCCGACGCGGTGATCGACGTGATCGCCCGTTCGGTGACCCACGCCCGCAACCTGCGCGACGACATCGAATGGTCGGCCGAAGACGCCACCCGCAGCGACCGCCAGTTCCTGCGCCGCGCCATCGAGACCGCCATCAAGGCCGGGGCCACGACGATCAACCTGCCCGACACGGTGGGCTACACCTATCCGTCCGAGTACGCCGACCTGTTTGATTGGATGACCAAGAACGTCGACGGCGCCGACAAGGTGATCTTCTCGACCCACTGCCACAACGACTTGGGCCTGGCCGTGGCCAACAGCCTGGCCGGCGTGCAGGGCGGAGCGCGCCAGATCGAGTGCGCGATCAACGGCCTGGGCGAGCGCGCCGGCAACGCGGCGCTGGAAGAGATCGTGATGGCCCTGAAGGTGCGCGGCGACAAGCTGCCCTTCGAGACCAAGATCGACACCACCCACATCACCCGCGCCAGCCGCTACGTCTCGGCCATCACCGGTTTCCCGGTGCAGTACAACAAGGCCATCGTCGGCAAGAACGCCTTCGCGCATGAAAGCGGCATCCACCAGGACGGGATGCTGAAGAACCGCGAGACCTACGAGATCATGACCCCGGAATCGGTCGGCCAGGCGCCGTCCAGCCTGGTCATGGGCAAGCACTCGGGCAGCCACGCCTTCCGCGCCAAGCTGAAGGACCTGGGCTACGAGCTGGGCCAGAACGCCCTGAAGGAGGCCTTCGGCCGCTTCAAGGACCTGGCCGACCGCAAGAAGCACGTCTACGACGACGACATCATCGCCCTGGTCGACGACGCCCTGGCGCGCGGCTCGGAACGCATCCGCGTCCAGCGCCTGCGCGTGGTGGCCGGCACCGACGGCCAGTCGGCCGAGCTGACGCTGGAAGTCGACGGCGAAGTGAAGACCTCGGAAGCCTCGGGCGACGGTCCGGTGGACGCCGTGTTCAACGCCATCCAGCAGATCGTGCCGCACAACGCCGCCCTGCGCCTGTTCCAGGTGCACGCGGTGACCGAAGGCACCGACGCCCAGGCCCAGGTCTCGGTCCGCCTCGAAGAGGACGGCCGCATCGCCACCGGCCAGGCCGCCGACACCGACACCCTGACCGCCTCGGCCAAGGCCTATGTGAACGCCCTGAACAACCTCATGGCGCGCAAGGAAAAGAGCCGGCCGGACACGGCGATCGCCAGCGGCTTCTAGGCCGCTGACCGTTTGCTGAACGGCCGCGTCGCCAGCAGCTCCGCCGACAGGCAGGCCTGGGGTTCGACCTCCAGGCCCATCGCCCGCAGATCCTCGCACAGCACCCGGCGCGGTTCCTGATCCAGGAACGCGCCGGCGTCGATGACCAGCGCCCCGCCCGGGCGGAGCATGGTCATGGTCGAGGCCGCGGCGGCGCGCGCGTCGGTCACCGTCGAACAGCCCACGATCAGCAGCACGTCGCTCTGCTCGTCGGCCGCGCGGCAGGTGGCCCGGCGGGCGGCTTCCACCCGGTCGTAACCCTTGCGCCACAGCACGCTCATCGCCTCGCCCGCCTCGGGTCCGGTCACCGCCACGAAACACAGCGGGGTGGCTTCGGCGAGGGCGAGCATGCGCCCGAGCGTGTGTTGGATCCCGTCGGTCGGAACGCCGAGCAGGAACTGCGCGGCCTGACGGAATGGATGGGACGACATGGTCGAAACCTCTGACTTGTCGAACCCGTCACCGGACGAGCCGACCGCCAGGTTATGCGGCAGACGGGCCTAAAGCCTCCATTCGGAAACGGGTTCGCCGCATAAGGGCCGCATAAGCGTTCCGCTATCCGGGAGGACGGAAGATTCCGTCCATCAACGGCCTGGAGGTGGCGGATCTCACGACGCTCCGCGGAAGTTCTTCGACGGCTGGGTCTCGAACCCACGGCGTCGAACTACGGTCAAGCTACGCGCAATCGACGAAGCTTGACTGTAAGACAACTTCCCCGCGTCACATTCCGATGTTATCAAATCTTGAACGAGGAGATCGGCTGTGATCAGAACACTCTTCGCCAATCTGGTTCACTACACGTCGGCTCGGATCCGACACCCGAAGGTCTTCGAATACCGGGGCCTGACCATCCCGTTGGCCGCGACGCCCGAATTCGAGTCCGTGCGGCGCTCGATGTATCGCGGCGCGTACGAGGGGCATGAGCTGCAGGCGCTGGCGAAGCTGATCAAGCCGGAGGACGTGGTTCTCGAACTCGGCGCCGGCCTGGGCGTCGTTTCGACGTTCATCGCCAAGCGACTGAACTCGCCCGAGCAATTGACGACAGTCGAAGCCAACCCGCGCCTGCTGCCGTCGATAGAAGCCGTCGCCGCGCAGAACGGCCTCAAGCTCAAGGTGCTCCAGGGCGCCGTCGGCGCCAGGGACGGCTCCGCCGAGTTCTTCTTCGCCAACAATTTCCATTCTTCGTCGACGCTGG
This sequence comes from Caulobacter sp. P1_D6, assembly GCF_056406095.1. Classification (NCBI taxonomy): domain Bacteria; kingdom Pseudomonadati; phylum Pseudomonadota; class Alphaproteobacteria; order Caulobacterales; family Caulobacteraceae; genus Caulobacter; species Caulobacter sp. P1_D6. The sequence continues at coordinate 142,236 of NZ_JBFUAW010000005.1, forward strand.
ATCGCGGTCTGGGCGCGCAGGCCACGGTCGTCGAGACCCTCGCCTTCGACCGGCTCCTTCGGGACATCAAGCCGTCGGTCGTGGTGTTCGACATCGAGGGCGGGGAGGTGGAGATCTTCGCCGACCCGCTGCCGGCCTCCGTTCGGGTGGTCTGCGGCGAGATGCATCCGCACATCGTCGGCGATGCGGCCATCACGCGGATCATCGAGTCGTTCTTCAAGCAAGGCTTCGTGCTGAGGGTCGATCAGTCGCTTGGTCGGGCCTTCGCCTTCGAACGAGACTAGGCGCCCGCGCACACCGCTCATCCTCGCGCTGAACGAGCCGCCGCGCCGCCGGCGTGCGTCGACGTTCCGACGGCGCGTCCCCAATCCCCATACCGACCTGGCGAGCGACCCTGGATTGGGCGCGGGCCTGTTCGTCGCTACGAGTACAGTCATGATCTGGATTCCCATCACCATCGCCGCCTCGTTCGCCCAGGTCGCCCGCAACGCCGCCCAGCGCTCGATCATGGACGGCAACGGCGGCGGGACCGGTCCGTGGGGCGCGACCTTGGTGCGGTTCCTGTTCGGCCTGCCGTTCACCGCGGTGTTCGTCGGCGTCGCCTTGGCCCTGACGCGGGGCGAGCAGCCGCACGCGACGCCGGCCTTCTGGGCGGCGGCCTTGCTGGGTGGGGCCAGCCAGATCGCCGCCACGGCCGCTCTCCTGGTGGCCATGCGCCGCGCGGGCTTCGCGGTGGCCACGGCGGTCCAGCAGAGCTCGATCCCCCTGGCCGCCCTGCTGGGCCTGCTGGTCTATGGCGAGCGGCTGAGCTCGGTCGGGTGGGCGGGCGTGGCCGTGACCAGCGTGGCGCTGCTGGTGGTCACCTGGCCGCGCACGGGAGCGTCGGGCCAGCAGCCGGTCAGCGGCGCGGTCTACGCCCTGCTGTCGGGCCTGGCGTTCGGCTTCTGCCTCAACGCTTTCCGGCAAGCGGGCCACGCGCTGGAGCCCAACCACCCGATCTTCGCCGCGGTGGTCACGCTGATGACCGTCCAGATCGCCCAGACCCTGGCCCTGGGCCTGTTCCTGGCGATCACCAATCGCGCCGCCCTGGTCGCCGTGGCGCGGGCCTGGCGGCCGTCGCTGGGGGCTGGGTTCTGGGGGGCGGCGGCCTCGGCCGGCTGGTTCATCGCCCTGGCCCTGGCTCCGGCCGGGCAGGTGAGGGCGGTGGGAGTGGTCGAGGCGCCGATCGCCGCCCTGGTCGGACGCCGTCTGTTCGCGGAACGCTTGACCCCCGTGCAAGTGATCTTCGGCCTGATCGCGGCGGCCGGAGTCGCCATGGCGGCGCTCGGCTAGAAAACGCCATGTTTCTAAGATGAAACCCCCCGCGCCGCCGTTCTGCGAAAACAGGTGATCCGGGGTCTGTAATAGACCTTGAAATCAACGCTTTCGCAGGGCAAACGGGCTTCGTCGGCAGCTTTGTGGCAGTCAGACGACGGCGCGGCAGGGGCCAGCGCTCCCGTCGTGCGGCAGGCGCTCGTCTAATGGGACATAACCCCGCATTTCGCGGGAATCATGTTGTCCTCCTTTGGAATTGAAGTAGGAGCCATCTTTACCCTTCGCCTTCGCCGCTTCGGCGGCGCAAATGGCTCCGTTTCGCATACCCGCCATCTTCTCTTTCTGAAGACCCAATCGCCTTCGCCCCTTATCCCCTCAGTCAGGGCTTTCAATGTTTTCTTCCCTTTTCGGCGTCATCTCCAACGACATCGCCATCGACCTGGGCACCGCCAACACCCTCATCTACATGAAGGGCAAGGGCATCGTCTTGAACGAGCCGTCGGTGGTCGCGCTGCGCAATGTCGGCGGCCGCAAGATCGTCCACGCGGTGGGGATCGAAGCCAAGCAGATGCTGGGCCGCACGCCGGGCCACATGGAAGCCATCCGCCCGATGCGAGACGGGGTCATCGCCGACTTCGAAGTCGCCGAAGAGATGATCAAGTACTTCATCCGCAAGGTTCACAACCGCAAGGGCTTCGTGAACCCCAAGGTCATCGTCTGCGTGCCGTCGGGCGCCACCGCCGTGGAACGCCGCGCCATCAACGACAGCTGCCTGAACGCCTCGGCCCGCCGCGTGGGCCTGATCGACGAGCCGATGGCCGCCGCGATCGGCGCCGGCCTGCCGATCCACGAGCCGACCGGTTCGATGGTCGTCGACATCGGCGGCGGCACCACCGAGGTGGCCGTGCTGTCGCTGTCGGGCATCGTCTATTCGCGCTCGGTCCGCGTCGGCGGCGACAAGATGGACGAGGCGATCATTAGCTACATGCGTCGCCACCATAATCTGCTGATCGGCGAAACCACCGCCGAGCGCATCAAGAAGGAAATCGGCACCGCCCGCGCGCCGGCCGACGGCGAAGGCCTGTCGATCGACGTCAAGGGCCGCGACCTGATGCAGGGCGTGCCGCGCGAAGTCCGCATCAGCGAAAAGCAGGCCGCCGACGCCCTGGCCGAACCGGTCGGGCAGATCGTCGAAGCCGTGAAGGTGGCCCTGGAAGCCACCCCGCCGGAACTGGCGTCGGACATCGCCGACAAGGGCATCATGCTGACCGGCGGCGGCGCGCTGCTGCGCGGCCTGGACGCCGAGATCCGCGATCACACCGGCCTGCCGGTCACCGTGGCCGACGATCCGCTGTCATGCGTGGCCCTGGGCTGCGGCAAGGTGCTCGAGCATCCCAAGTGGATGAAGGGCGTCCTTGAATCGACTCTCGCCTAGGCGCCAATCTAAGTCGGACGCCGCGGGGGGCGTCGGGAGAACTAGTACGTGCCCTTTCGCGAAGGTCCGCTCGGCGACCTGAAAGTGCCGCTTACCTGGACCGCGGCCGTGGCGTTGATCGTCGCGATCGTGATCGCGGTGGCGTTCCTGCTGGCCGATCGTCGCGAGACCCTTCAGCAGCAGGCCTACGGCGTCACCCGCCAGACGGTCGACACGGTGTCCAAGCCGGTCAGCGGCGTGATCGCCGCCCCGGGGCGGTGGACCGGCCTGGGCGTCGACTTCATCAGCAGCTATTTCTTCACCGCGTCCGAGAACCGCCGGCTGAAGGCCGAGCTGAAGGAGATGCGCGGCTATCGCGACCAGTACCTGGCCGAGGTGGATAAGAACCAGAGCTACCGCACGCTGCTGGGCCTGCGCACCGATCCCCCGATCCCGATGGTCGCCGCCCGCGTCGTCAGCGACACCCGCGGCCCCTTCGCCAACACCCGCCTGGCCGACGCCGGCGCGGAAAAGGGCGTGGTGGTCGGCAATCCGGTCATGAACGAGCGCGGCCTGGTCGGCCGGGTGGTCGGCGTGGCCCACGGGGCCAGCCGGGTGCTGCTGCTGACCGACATCGCCTCGCGCACGCCGGTGATGATCGATCGCACCAACGCCCGCGCCATCCTGACCGGCGACGGCGGCCCCAATCCGAAGCTGGAATACCTGCGCGGCGTCGATCCGATCAAGGAGGGCGACCGGGTTGTCACCTCGGGCGACGGCGGCGTGGTGCCGCGCGGCCTGCCGGTGGGCGCGGCGGTCAAGGGCCTGGACGGTCGCTGGCGCGTGGTGCTGTTCGCCGACGACAGCGCCATCGACTATGTCCGCATCCTGCTGTTCAAGGACTTCTCGCAGCTGGCCGACCAGAAGGCCCTGCTGACCCGCAGCCTGCCGCCGGTGACGACCGAGGACCCCGACGTCTCGATCCTGGGTCCCGCCGCCACCGCGCCCAAGCCGCCGGCCCAGACGGGCGCCACGCCACCGCCGGCCGCCGCCAAGCCGCCGCCCACGACGCCGGCTCCCAAGCCCGCGGCTCCGACTCCGCCCAGGCCCGCGACTTCCGCGCCGACGGCCGGTCAGCCGACCGGCGGGGGGATCTAGGATGGGCGGCGCGCGGCCTCTGCATCCCGGCCGCTGGCTGGGCGTACCCGCGCTGTTCTGCGTGCTGGCGACTATCGCCTTCGCCGCGCCGATCCGCATCTACGGCCTGCAGCTGCCCGAGCCGGTGTTCGCCATGGTCCCGGCCTTCGCCTGGGCCCTGATCCGGCCGTCGATCCTGGCGCCGTTCGCCCTGCTGCTGCTGGGCCTGTTCCTGGACATGTTCTGGGGCGGGCCGACCGGCCTGTGGGGCCTGTCGCTGCTGGTCGCCTACGCCACCGCCTTGGCCGGCCGCAACATGATGACCGGCCAGAGCCGGCCGATGATGTGGGCCTGGTTCGCCGGGGTCAGCGCCGTGGCCATGGCCGCCGGCTTCCTGTTCAGCATGCTGGACAGCCTCGCCATGCCCAGCCTGCTGGCCGTCTTCTGGCAGTTCCTGGTCACGGCCCTGTTGTTCCCGTTCGCCCACCGGCTGATCGACCGGTTCGAGGACGCGGACGTTCGGTTCCGGTGACGCCATGAGCGAACCGTCAATCTTCTTCTTCGAGGTCAACGAGCGGCAGGGGGTGTTCCACCGCCGCGCGTTCCTGATGGGCGGTCTGGCCGGCGGCGGCCTGCTGGCCCTGGGCGGACGCCTGGCCCAGCTGCAACTGGTCGAGGCCCGGCGCTACCAGAAGCTTTCGGCCGGCAACCAGTTCAACTACCGCCTGACGCCGCCGCCGCGTGGCCTGATCCTGGACCGCAACGGCGTGGCCCTGGCCTCCAATCGGCCGAACTTTCGGCTGATGATCACCAAGGAATCCAAGGACTTCGACGTCGAGGCCGCCCTGGACGACTTGGCCCTGCTGGTGCCGATCGACGGCACGCGCCGCGCCCGTCTGATCAAGGACATCGCCCGCGCGCCCCGCAAGGCGCCGGTGGCGGTGATGGAGGACATGACCTGGGAGGAGTTCTCACGGGTCAACATCCGCGCGCCCGAGCTGCCGGGCGTCACGGCGGACATGGGCGAGGTGCGGGTCTATCCGTTCGGCGGGGCGTTCGCCCATGTGATCGGCTACGTCGCCAAGGTTTCCGACCGCGACCTGGAGAAGGCCAAGGACGAGCCCGACCAGGACCTGCTGCACCATCCCGGCTTCCGGATCGGCAAGCAGGGTGTGGAAAAGGCCCTGGACCGCGAGCTGCGCGGCCGTCCCGGCGCCACCAAGGCCGAGGTCGACGCCCAGGGCCGCACCGTGCGCCTGGACCCCGAGGGCGACATCCCGCCGACCCCGGGCAAGGAAGTGCGTCTGACGCTGGACGCCGACATCCAGAACCGCGCCCTGGAAGTGATGGGCGACGAAAGCGGCGCCATCGTCGTGATGGACATCCGCAACGGCGACCTGCTGGCCATGGTCTCGGCCCCCAGCTTCGACGCCAACCGCTTCGTGAAGGGCCTGTCGGGCCCGGAGTACAAGGCGCTGGCCGAGTACGAGCGCAAGCCGCTGCTGGACAAGGCGCTGAGCGGCAACTTCCCGCCCGGTTCGACCTTCAAGCCCACCGTCGGCCTGGCCGCCCTGACCGCCGGGATCGATCCCGAGGTCCGCGTGAACTGCGGCGGCAGCTGGTATTACGGCGGGCGGACCTGGCGGTGCTGGGAGAAGGGCGGCCACGGCTCGCAGAACCTGCACGAGGCCATCAAGAATTCCTGCGACATCTACTTCTACCAGACATCGCTGAAGATCGGTCCCGACGCGATCGCCGCCGCGGCCCGGGCGATGGGCTTCGGCGAGACCTTCGACATCGGCATTCCCGGCCAGAAGAAGGGCCTGGTGCCGGACCGGGCGTGGAAGAAGCGGGCCTTCAAGAAGAATCCCGCCAACCAGATCTGGTTTCCGGGCGAGACCCCCAGCTACGGGATCGGGCAGGGGGCCCTGAGCGTCAACGCCCTGCAGCTGGCGGTGATGACCGCCCGCCTGGCCAACGGCAAGAAGGCGCTCAATCCGCGCCTGATCAAGTCGGTCGGCGGCGTCGAGCAGCCCAGCGGCGCCGCCGTGCCCGACCTGCCGTTCAGCCAAGAGCACCTGACCTATGTGCGCGGCGGCATGGAGGCGGTGGCCAACGACGTGCGCGGCACCGCCTACCGCCAGAGCCAGCTGGGCCTGGGCGACGTCAAGATGGCCGGCAAGACCGGCACGGCCCAGGTGCGCAGCTACGACAATGTCGCCAACCGCAAGAGCACCAGCGTCGCCTGGCGGCTGAAGGACCACAACCTGTTCGTGGCTTTCGCGCCCTATGACGATCCGCGCTACGCCGTGGCGGTCATCATCGAGCACGGGGGCCTGGGCGGCGCCACCGCCGGCGCCCCGCGGGCCCGCGAGGTGATGCGCGTGGCGCTGCTGAAGGACCCCGAGGTCCGCGCCCGCATCGAACGGCCCATGCCTTTGCCCGAAGAACCGGTCGAGACCACGCCTGATGGTTCGGTCGAGGGCGCCGCGCCCGAAGATCCGACCGTGGGCGCGCCGCCCCCGGCTCCCGCCGCCACGACTCCCATTGTTCCCGCGTCTCCCGCTCCTGGAGCTCCCCGATGACCCTCAGCGGCGGCCTCAGCCGGCCTGGCGAACGCGACCGGCCGATCATCAAGTTCATGGAGATCGACTGGACCTTGTGTCTGGTCCTGTGCCTGATCGCCGGCACCGGGGCCCTGATGCTGTTCTCGATCGCCGGCGCCTCGTGGGAGCCGTGGGCCGACAAGCACCTGCTGCGCTTCGGCATCTATTTCGTGATGATGATCGCCCTGGCGATGATCGACCTGCGGGTCTGGTTCACCATGGCCTATCCCGTCTATGGCGTGGCCCTGCTGCTGCTGGTGGCGGTGGAGGCGGTCGGCGACGTGTCGCTGGGGGCCCAGCGCTGGCTGGCCATCGGGCCACTGCGCTTCCAGCCGTCCGAGATCATGAAGATCGGCGTCGTCCTGGCCCTGGCCCGCTACTATCACGGCCTGTCGGCCGACAGCGCCCGGCTGTCCTGGAAGCTGCTGATCCCGCTGGCCCTGATCGGCGCGCCGACCTTGCTGGTCGCCCACCAGCCCGACCTGGGCACCGCCGTGCTGATCGCCCTGCCGGGCCTGTCGATCATGGTGCTGGCCGGCCTGTCGCTGCGGCTGATCATCGGCGGGATCGTGGCCGGCCTGGCCGCCCTGCCGCCGTTCATCTTCTTCGTGCTGCACGACTACCAACGCAACCGGATCCTGACCTTCATGGACCCGGAGAAGGACCCGTCGGGCAACGGCTACCACATCATGCAGTCGAAGATCGCCCTGGGCTCGGGCGGGCTGATGGGCAAGGGCTTCGGCCTGGGGTCGCAGAGCCAGCTGAACTTCCTGCCCGAGAAGCAGACCGACTTCATCTTCGCCACCCTGGCCGAGGAGTTCGGCTTCATCGGCTGCTTCAGCGTGCTGTTCCTGTACGGCGTGGCGATCTTCATGGCCCTGCGCATCGCCTCGATCAGCCACAGCCACTTCGGACGCCTGTCGGCGGCTGGGGTCACCGCCACCTTCGCCCTCTACGTGCTGATCAACGGCGCGATGGTCATGGGCATGGCTCCGGTGGTGGGCGTGCCCATGCCGATGCTGTCGTACGGCGGCACCGTCATGCTGACGGTCATGATCGGGTTCGGGCTGGTGCAGGCGGTGAGGGTGCACCGCTATACGGAAGTCACCAGCGGCAAGGGTTCGCTGATGTAGGGGCTAGTGGGGGCAAGTGGTCGCCTCACCTACTTCCCCTTCAGCGCCCGCCCGGTCACCACAGCTCCCGCCCCATACTTCCCCCGCAGTCCGTCGATCACCGTCTCGCTCTTCAGCGCCTTGCGCTCGTCGCCGGCGAAGAAGTCGTCGGCCGCGCCCTCGGCGGGGACGAAGTCGGTCAGGCCCGCGCCGATCAGGCGGTAGTGCAGACCGCCGGGCTCGGCCGCCAGCAGTTCGCGCGCCACCTGGAACAGGGTGCGGGCGGTCTGGATCGGGACGGGCAGGGTGCGGCGGCGGGTATGGATCTTGAAGTCGGGCGTGCGCAGCTTCAGCGTCGCCACCCGGCCCGCCACCCCGCCGGCCCGGGCCTGGCGGGCGACCTTCTCGCACAGCGGCCACAGCTCGTCCTCGAGCTCCTCGCGCTTGTAGAGGTCGTCGTTGAACGTGGTCTCGGCGCTGATCGTCTTGCGCTCCTGATCGGGATCGACCAGCCGGGTGTCGCGGCCGTTGGCCAGGTGATGCAGCCGCAGGCCGCTGGAGCCCAGGACCTTGACCAGCCATTTGAGGTCGGCGTTGGCGATGTCGCCGACCGTGCGCAGGCCCTCCGAGGCCAAGGTCGTGACGGTGGCCGGGCCGACGCCGGGCAGGATCGACACCGGCCTGGGGGCCAGGAACTCGGCGATCCCCGTCGCCCCGATCACCGAGAAGCCGCGCGGCTTGTCCAGCTCGGAGGCGATCTTGGCCAGGAACTTGTTGGGCGCCAGGCCGATCGAGACGGTGATCTGGACCTCGGCCTCGATCTCCTTCTGCACGCGGGCCAGCATCACCGCCGGCGGGGCGCCGTGCAGGCGCTCGGTGCCCGACAGGTCGATCCAGGCCTCGTCCAGCGACAGCGGCTGCACCAGGGGCGTCAGGGCCTCCAGCTTGGCCATGATCCGCCGGCTCTCGTGCTTGTACTTGGCGAAGTTGGGCTTGATGACCACGGCCTCGGGGCACAGCTTCAGCGCCTTGTACATCGGCATGGCCGAGCGCGGCCCGCTCATGCGGGCGATGTAGCAGGCCGTCGTCACCACCCCCCGCTTGCCGCCGCCGACGATCACCGGCTTGTCGCGCAGGGTCGGGTCGTCGCGCTTCTCGACCGAGGCGTAGAAGGCGTCGCAGTCCATGTGGGCCATGCTGAGCTGGCCCAGCTCTTCGTGGAAGATCACCCGGGGCGACCCACAGGACGGGCAGCGCGAGACCTTGGCCTCGCCCGTCGCCAGGCAGTCGCGGCAGAGGGCCTTCATAGGAAGGGGGCCTTCACGCCCGGACGATCGCCTCCAAAACGGCTGTCATCCCGGACAAGCGAAGCGCAGATCCGGGACCGCCGGAAGCGCACGCGTTCACGCGTCGGTCCCGGATCTCCGCGCTGCGCGCTCGTCCGGGATGACAACCGTTTTGGGCTATAGGCGACAGCCCTGGCCTTCATGGGAACAGCTTGCGTTCGATGGCCGTCTTCAGGTCCGGCCATAGGTCGAACCTGGGATGCCGCTCGGGATCGCCCGGCGCGAGGGGGCGCAGGCGTTCGTCGGCCACCATCTGGAAGCGGTTCACCCACGGCGCGCTTTCCGCCACCGACTCAAGCTGCGGCAGCAGGTCGTCGATGAACACCGACGGCGAGGCCGTGCGCTGGGACAGGTCGGCCGCCGACGGGCCCTTGGGGCCGCTGTTGATCACCAGCGGATAGTCGAAGCCGTGGGTCTTCAACCAACGGGCCCGGGACTGGCGGCCGTGCTCGGGGGCGTTGGTCAGGATCACCACGTCGGCGCGGGTCGAGAGGTCGGCCAGGGCGTCGGCCGCGCCCTCGGCCGGCAGCAGGTCGTCGGCCCCGTCGCGGAAGAAGTCGTTGAACAGCGCCCGCCCGGCGATCAGGTCCAGGTGTTCGGTCTCGCCGGGGCGATAGATGTTCTGGAACAGGGCGTAGCGATCGAATCGCAGCTCGAATCCGTGGCGTCCGATGAACGTTCCGAAGCCATGCATGAAGCGCGCGAGGACCTCGTCCACATCGACGATGACCAGCGGCGTATCTGGGCGCACGGTGCAGGCTTGGAGGTCGGAGAAACAGGGTTCCATGATCTACGATAGGTCGAGGTAAACGCGATTAGCGCGGGCTTAAGGATATTCGTGCGATCTGGAATCCAGAAGCGACGCGAATCCCTCACGCATCGCCACGGACCGGAATGGTCGGGGTCAGGATGACGAAGAAGGTCCTCATCGTCGAGGATAACGAGCTGAACATGAAACTCTTTCATGACCTGCTCGAAGCCCAGGGTTACGAGATCCTGCAAACCCGCGAGGGCTTGCAGGCTCTGTCGATCGCCCGTGAGCATCGCCCCGACCTGATCCTGATGGACATCCAACTGCCCGAGATCTCCGGCCTCGAAGTCACCAAGTGGCTCAAGGAGGATGACGATCTGTCACATATCCCCGTCGTCGCCGTTACGGCATTCGCCATGAAGGGCGACGAGGAGCGCATTCGCGAGGGCGGCTGCGAGGCCTATATCTCCAAGCCCATCTCGGTGTCCCACTTCCTCGACACCATTACCCGGTTGCTGGAGAGGTAGGCCCGTGAGCGCGCGCATCCTGGTCGTCGACGACATCGAGGCCAATGTCCGCCTGCTCGAGGCCAAGCTGTCGGCTGAGTACTATCAAGTTTCGGTCGCCTATGACGGCCCCACCGCCCTGACCCTGGCGGCGAGCGAGCTGCCCGACGTGATCCTGCTGGACGTGATGATGCCCGGCATGGACGGCTTCACCGTCTGCAAGAAGCTCAAGGAAGACCCGACCACCCGCCATATCCCCATCGTGCTGGTCACGGCGCTGGACGGCCGCGCCGACCGCATCCAGGGCCTGGAGGCCGGCGCCTCGGACTTCCTGACCAAGCCGATCGACGACGTCATGCTGTTCGCCCGCGTGCGCAGCCTGACCCGCTTCAAGCTGGTGATCGACGAGCTGCGCCAACGCGAGGCCTCCGGCCGCCGCATGGGCGTGATCGCCGGCGCCGCCTCGCGCCTGGACGGCCTGGGCGGCCGGGTGCTGGTGGTCGACGACAACGAACGCCAGGCCCAGCGCGTCGCCGCCGAACTGGCGATCGAGCATCGCCCGGTCATCGAATCCGATCCCGTGAAGGCCCAGATCAGCGCCGGTGGACCGGTCGACCTGGTGATCATCAACGCCGCCGCCAAGAGCTTCGACGGCCTGCGCTTCGCCGCCTCGCTGCGGTCGGACGAGCGCACCCGCCACCTGCCGATCCTGGCCATGGTCGATCCCGACGAGCGCCAGCGCCTGGTCAAGGCGCTGGAGATCGGCATCAACGACATCCTGCCGCGGCCGATCGATCCGCAGGAGCTGTCGGCCCGGGTCAAGACCCAGATCCAGCGCAAGCGCTACACCGACTACCTGCGCCAGAACCTCGACCACAGCCTGGAGCTGGCGGTCACCGACCAGCTCACCGGCCTGCACAACCGCCGCTACATGGCCGGCCAGCTGGACTCGCTGGTCAAGCGCGCGGCGCTAGGCGGCGATCCGGTCGCGGCCCTGCTGATCGACATCGACCACTTCAAGAAGATCAACGACGGCTTCGGTCACGACGTCGGCGACGAGGTGCTGCGCGAGTTCGCCCTGCGCCTGGCCTCGAACGTCCGCGCCATCGACCTGCCTTGCCGCTACGGCGGCGAGGAGTTCACGGTGATCATGCCCGACACCCAGCTGGTCGACGCCCTGCGCATCGCCGAGCGGATCCGCATGCACGTCTCCGGCTCGCCGTTCCGCGTGGCCCAGGGCAGCGAGCTGCTGACCGTGACCATCTCGATCGGCGTCTCGGCCACCAGCGGCCCCAACGACACCCCCGAGACCCTGATGAAACGGGCCGACGAGGCGGTGTACGAGGCCAAGAAGTCCGGCCGCAACGCCGTGGTGGGCAAGGCGGCCTAACTACGGCCGGGGACATGCCCTTGGGCGTGTCCCCAATTTCAGACACCGCGACTAGCGATGGGGACACGCCCAAGGGCATGTCCCCGGCTCAGCGCTTCACTAGCCTGATCTCATAAAGCCGCGGCCACAGCTTGCCCGTCACGATCAGCCGATCCGCCTTGGCGTCGTAGGCGATGCCGTTCAGCACGTCGGCGCGGTCGCGGTCGGCCTCGGGCAGCAGCCCCGTCAGGTCGATCCAGCCCTTCACCTTGCCCGTGGCCGGGTCGATGCGGGCGATGCGGTCGGTCTGCCAGATATTGGCCAGGATCTCGCCCTTGACCCATTCCAGCTCGTTCAGCTGGTCCACCGGCTTGCCTTCGTCGGTGACGGTGATCCCGCCGATCTCCTTCAGGGTCTCGGGGTCCAGGAACCGCAGGCGCGACGTTCCGTCGCTCATGATCAGGCGCTTGTCGTCGCGGGTCAGGGCCCAGCCTTCGCCGGCATAGCTGAACTCGCCGCGCGTCTCGAAGTCGTCGACGCCGTAGACGAAGCCGATCTGGGTCTTCCAGGTCAGCTGGATCAGCCGGTCCTTCCAGTCGATGATGCCCTCGCCGAAATACTGGCTGGAGATCGAGCGCTCGTTCTCGACGGCGCCGGTCTCCAGAACGATCTTGCGGATCGACGAGGCGCCCTCCAGCCCCGTGCTCTCGTACAGGAAGCCGTCGCGCAGGAAGAGGCCCTCGGTGAAGGCGTTGGGATCGTGGGGGTAGGTGCGCACCACCTCATAGCCGTAGACCGGCATGGCGGCTTGAACCTGGGCCAGCGGCAAACCGAGGCCCAGCAACAGAATCAAGGCCAGCCAGAGGGACGGAAGCGGGAGTCGGCGCATGGCCCAGCTAGGCCTTTCCTCGGCGGCGAAAACAAGACGCCCCAAACGAAAAACGCCCGGCTTCGCAGCCGGGCGTCTTGTCATATCGATAAGGGCGGCAAGACCTACTTGATCTTGCCTTCCTTGAATTCGACGTGCTTGCGGATGACCGGATCGTACTTCTTCAGCACCATCTTTTCGGTCTTGGTGCGGGCGTTCTTCTTGGTCACGTAGAAGAAGCCGGTGTCCGCCGTCGAGTTCAGGCGGATCTTGATGGAAGCCGGTTTGGCCATGGTCGAATCCCTGCGATGGTCGCGCAGGTCCCTACGCGGTCGAAATAAGAGGCGCGGAACATACTCACCGGCGGCGCAAAGTCAATTGCCGGTCTCGCATCGTTTGTAGGGGAAATCGACGCTCCTGGCCTGGCCGCCGATTTGGCCCTCGATCCGGCCGGTCACGGCGTCGGGTCCGACTCGGCGATAGATCACCCGCTGGGGAAAGTCGTGGGCCGGATCCTCGAACACCGCCTCGTCGGCGGTCAGGCTCTTGAGCGGGAACCTGGCCTTGGCCTGGCCCGAAGGTTCGGCGACATAGGCCAGGGAGCCGTCGGCCTCGACGATGCGGACGAACTCATGGTCGCGCAGCTTGCCGTCGCGCACGGTGCGGCCCATGCCCAGCATCACGCCGCCGCCGGGACCCATCCACAGCTCCTCGACCACGCCGTTGGGCTTGGTCTGGATCCAGCAGCCCTTCAGCCAGGCCATCCGGTCTATGGTGGCGGGCGGGCCGGCGAGTTGGGCGGCGAGGATCAGGGCGAGCATGGCGACCTCGTGTGGCGAAATCCTCGTCCTTCGACAGGCTCAGGATGAGGATTTCGAATGCTGGCTCAGCGTAACAATAGCCCTCATCCTGAGCCTGTCGAAGGACGAGGGCGGTCCCACGGCGCTCTACAGATAACTCAACTGCCGCGCCCCGCGCAGGAAGCGCATGAACGGCGCGGGGCGTCCGGGGTCGGCCAGGCGCTGGGCCACCTCGTGGACGACGAAGCGGGTGATGTTGGGCAGGTCCAGTTCGCGGGCGGCGTCGAAGTCGAACCAGCCGATCTCGTCCAGCTCGCCGCAGTCGGGCTGGCGCTCCAGGCTCAGCAGGGCCGAGGCGGGGGCCATGAAGAACCGGGCGTCGAAGCGGCGGGTGCGGTAGGGCGGAGTGATCGCCCGGGCCACAAAGGCCAGCGGCGCCAGATCGGGCAGGGCGCCCTGGGCCAGGAACGGCCGCCAGGCGCCCGCGCCGGGCCGCTCGGGCGCTTTCCGGGCCAGCAGCAGGCCGGTCTCCTCGAAGGTCTCGCGCACCGCCGCCAGGGCCAGGGCGCGGGCCAGGCGAGGGGGATTGGCGTGGCGCGGCTCCAGGGCCAGGCGCACGGCGGTCTCGGGCGCCAGTTCGCTGGCCGAGGGCGCGAGGTAGTCGCCGCGGTCGACCCGGCCGCCGGGAAACACCCACTTGTCGGCCATGAAGGCCAGGCCCCGGTTGCGGCGACCCATCAGCAATTGGGGCTTGGGACCGTCGTCACGCACGACGATCAGGGTGGCGGCATGGCGGGGCTTCAGCGCGCCGGCGCCTAGATCGCGGACGTCGCCGTCGTTGCGGGTGTCGAATTTGGCGTCGATCGGCTCGTCCATGGACGCGAGCTTAGACCCGACTCACGTCAGCGCCATCCGTCCGTAGGGGCAACAGTGTTTGGGGACACGCCGCGAGGGCATGTCCCTAGCTCGCGACGGGGACATGCCCTTGCGGCGTGTCCCCAACCCAGTCCAAGCTCCGCCCAGGGATTTCGGGGATTGAGGGATGGCCATGTTCGCAAGGGTTTCGGCGTTGGCGCTGGCCATCGGATTGGCTAGCGCACCGGCCTTCGCCGCGCCTTCCGCCGCCCAGGTCCAGGCCGCCGCCAAGGCCGTCCAGCCCAAGGTCGTGGCCTGGCGGCGCGACATCCACCAGCATCCCGAACTGGGCAACCAGGAGGTCCGCACGGCCGCCCTCGTGGCCAAGGAGCTGCGCGCCCTGGGCTTCGAGGTCCGCGAGGGCGTCGGCCGCACCGGCGTGGTCGGGGTGCTGAAGGGCGGCAAGCCCGGCAAGGTCGTGGCCCTGCGCGCCGACATGGACGCCCTGCCGGTCGAGGAGAAGACCGGCCTGCCGTTCGCCTCCAAGGTCACCGCCCAGTGGGAGGGGCGGACCCTGCCGGTCATGCACGCCTGCGGCCACGACACCCACGTGGCCATGCTGCTGGGCGCGGCGACGGTGCTGGCCGGCATGAAGGCCGACATCCCCGGCACGGTCGTGGTGCTGTTCCAGCCGGCCGAGGAGGGCTCCCAGGCCGGCGAGGAGGGCGGGGCGGGCCTGATGATCCGCGACGGCGCCCTGGACCGCCCCAAGGTCGACGCCATCTTCGGCCTGCACATCGGCCCCGGCGACGCCCACGCCCTGAACTACCGGGCCGGCGGCTTCTATGCGGGCTCCGACCGTCTGACGATCACGGTCAAGGGCAAGCAGACCCACGGGGCGCGGCCCTGGGCGGGCGTCGACATGGCCAGCGTCGCGGCAGACATCGTCCAGGCCTTCAACCAGCTGTCGGCCCGCCAGATCGACGTCGGCGCCTCGCCCACCGTCCTGACCGTGGCGACCATCAACATGGGGGTGCGCAACAACATCATCCCCGAAGACCTGACCATGACCGGCACCCTGCGCACCTTCAACGCCGAGCGCCGGACCGACGTCATCGACAAGGTCCAGAAGACCGTGGCCGCCATCGGCGACCGCTACGGCGCCAGGGCCCAGGCGGTGTTCACCCAGCCCTATCCGGTCACCCGCAACGACGCGGCCCTGTCGGCCTGGGTCAAGCCCGTGCTGGAGCAGGCCTCGCCCGGCAAGGTCGACGACCAGGCGGCCTTGGTCACCGGGGCCGAGGACTTCTCGCGCTACGGCGAGAAGGTCCCGGCGGTGTTCATCCAGCTGGGCGGCCGTCCGGCCAGCGTGCCCGCCGCCACGGCCCCGGCCAACCACTCGCCCTATTTCGACATCGATGAGGCGGTGCTGGAGACCGGCGTGAAGGCCGAGGTGCTGCTGGCGCTGGATTATCTGGCCAAGAAGTAGCGCTCCGCCGCGTCGAAGGAGGCCCGTTTGCGATCCCTGTTTCTAGCCGCCGTCGCGGCCCTGACCCTGTCGAGCCCGGCGGCGGCCCAGACCGCCCTGACGCCCAATATCGGCGGCCGGACGGTGGCTCTGCCCGACGGGGGCTACGCGTTCGGCTGGCCCGGCGTCTATTTCGAGGGGCGCTTCACCGGGCGGGCGGTCGAGGTGGCGGTCGATCCGCAGCTTGAGCATCTGGCGGTCAGCATCGACGACAAGATCCGCACCCAGCTGGACCTGCCCGGCGTCACGCACATGAGTTTCGACGACCTGGGCCCGGGCGAGCATGTCGTGCGGGTGGACAAGCTGACCGAGAGCCAGACCGGCTCGGCGCGGTTCCTGGGCTTCACCGTCGGCAGGGGCGGCCAGGCCCTTCCGCCGCCCAGCCGTCCGCGCAGGATCGAGTTCATCGGCGACTCCCACACGGTCGGCTATGGCGTGCGCGCGACCAAGCGCACCTGCACCCAGGCCGAGATCCACGACCTGACCGACACCAGCCTGACCTTCGGACCGACCCTGGCGGGGCGGCTGGACGCCGACTACCGGATCGTCGCCTTCTCCGGGCGGGGCGTGGTGCGCAACTACGGCGGCGGCGCGCCGGGCCAGACCTTGCCGGTGCTCTATTCGCGCATGATCCCCGGCCAGGCCGCGCCCAGCGTGGATCCGGCGGACTCCTGGCGACCCGACCTGATCGTCATCGGCCTGGGCACCAACGACTTCTCCACGCCTGTGGCGCCGGGCGAGGCCTGGGCCGACGAGGCGGCCCTGCACGCCGACTATCGCCGGGCCTATGCCGGTTTCGTTCGGGACCTGGCCAAGCGCCAGCCCCAGGCCCGCTTCCTGCTGATCGCGGGCGACAGCTTCGCGGCCGATGTCGATGAAGTGGTCAAAGCGGTCGACGCCGAGACGCCGGGCCTGGCGACCCCGGTGCGGATCACCGGCATGGACCTGGGCGCCTGCGACTGGCACCCGTCGATCGCGGATCAGCGGATGATGGCGGATCGGCTTGAGGCGGCGGCGAAGACGGTTCTGCCCTGATCACCCTCTCCCACGGGAGAGGGTTTCTAAGCCTACCGCCGCTTCCCGCGCCGCACGCCCTTCGGCAGCCCGCCGCGCGGCTTGATGGCGGGCTTGCCCCGGATGCCCAGCCGCGGCCGTGGAGCTTTCGGATCCACCGGCAGCGCATCCGTCAGCATCTCGAACAACAGCCCGCCGGTCACCGGCGTGGCCTCACGCAGCTTCACCTCGACCGCCAGGCCCAGCGGGAAGCGCTTGCCCGTGCGCTCGCCGACCAGGGCGTGCATGCGGTCGTCGTGGACGAAATATTCCTCGCCCAGGGTCGAGACCGGCACCAGGCCGTCGGCGCCCGTCTCGTCCAGCTTCACGAACAGGCCAAAGCGCGTGACCCCCGTGATCCGCCCGGTGAAGGTCGCGCCCACCCGGTCGGCCAGGAAGGCGGCGATGTAGCGGTCGGTGGCGTCGCGCTCGGCGGCCATGGCCCGGCGCTCGGCGTGGGTGATGACCTCGGCGGTGTCCTTGATCTGGCTGATGTCCTGGTCGGTCAGGCCGTCGTCGCCCAGGTTCAGCGCCCGGATCAGCGCCCGGTGCACGATCAGGTCGGCGTAGCGGCGGATCGGGCTGGTGAAGTGGGCGTAGCGGGCCAGGTTCAGGCCGAAGTGGCCCAGGTTGTCGCTGGAATAGTGGGCCTGCATCTGGGTGCGCAGGACCACCTCGTTGATGATCGCCGCGTGCGGGCTCTCGCGGGTGTCGTCCAGCAGCTTGTTGAAGCGCGCCGTGGTCGGGGCCTCGCCCTTCGACCACTTCACCTCCAGCGTCTGCAGGAACTCGGTCAGGCTCATGACCTTTTCCTGGCTGGGCGTGTCGTGCACCCGGTAGATCAGCGGCGTGCGCTTGGCTTCCAGGCTCTCGGCGGCCGAGACGTTGGCCTGGATCATCATCTCCTCGATCAGCTTGTGGGCCTCGAGGCTGGCGCGGCGGGTGATCGACTGGATCTCGCCCTCGCGGATGATGATGCGGCGCTCGTCGCTCTCGATGGCCAGGGGCGAGCGCTGCTCGCGGCCCTTGCCCATCAGGCGGAAGGCGGCCCACAGCGGGCGCAGGATCGGGTCCAGCAGCGGGCCGGCCTTGTCGGCGTCCTGGCCGTCGGGCGGAGCCACGCCGTCGATGGCGGCCTGGGCTTGCTCGTACGACAGCTTGGCGGCGCTGCGCATCAGGCCGCGCACGAACTTGTGGCTCTTCTTGCGGCCCTGAGCGTCGAACACCATCCGCACGGCCAGGGTGGCGCGGTTCTCGCCTTCGCGCAGGCTGCACAGGCCGTTGGACAGGGTCTCGGGCAGCATCGGCTCCACCCGGTCGGGGAAGTAGACGCTGTTGCCCTTCTCGCGGGCGTCGCGGTCCAGGGCCGAGCCGGGGCGCACATAGGCGGCGACGTCGGCGATCGCCACCCAGACCACCCAGCCGCCCACATTGCCGGGTTCCGGATCGGGATGGGCGTAGACGGCGTCGTCGTGGTCGCGGGCGTCCACCGGGTCGATGGTCACGAACGGCAGGTCGCGCAGGTCATCCCGCCCTTCCAGCGTCGGCGGCTTGGCGGCGGCGGCTTCCGCCTCGGCCTCTTCGGAGAAGCCGGTCGGGATGCCGTGGCTGTGGATGGCGATCAGCGAGGCGGCGCGCGGATCGTCCTCGCTGCCGACCACCTCCAGCACCTTGCCGAACTTGGGGCCGTAGCGGGCCGAGGCCGTGCCGACCTGGGCCAGGACCAGGTCGCCGTCCTTCAGGTCCTTGGCCTCCTGCTCGTTGAGCAGCAGGCTTTCCTTGGACTTGCGATCGACCGGCTCGACGCGGGTCTCGCGGCGATGCTTGCGGATGACGCCCAGCACCTTGTGGGCGCTCTGGCCCAGGCGCTTAATCAGGCGGGCCTCGGTCTCGCCGCTCTCCAGTTGCTCGAAGCGGACCAGCAGGCGGTCGCCCATGCCCGGCGCGCCGCCGGCCGCGGCGTCGCCCTTGCCCGGGGCCAGGCGCACCTGCGGCAGGTCCTCGCCGCCCTTGGTCAGGCGGACATAGAGGTCGCCGTCGGCGTCGCGCTCGACCACGTCCACCACCCCGACCGGGGGCAGGGAACCGGCTTCGGCGAAGCCCCGGCGGCCGCGCTTGCCCAGGCTGCCATCGGCTTCCAGGGCGCGCAGCATCTCGCGCAGGGCCCGACGGTCCGCGCCCTTCAGGCCGAAATGGCGGGCGATGTCGGCTTTGCCGCTCTCGCCGGCGTCGCGAAGGAAGGCGATCAGCGTCTCGCGATCCGGCAG
The DNA here is from genome assembly GCF_056406095.1 of Caulobacter sp. P1_D6. NCBI lineage: Bacteria > Pseudomonadati > Pseudomonadota > Alphaproteobacteria > Caulobacterales > Caulobacteraceae > Caulobacter > Caulobacter sp. P1_D6. The sequence goes on from NZ_JBFUAW010000005.1 coordinate 161,162, forward strand.
CCCCGCGGGCGGCTTGGGCGCCTTCACGCCTTTCGAGGCGGCGGGGAACTTGGACGACTTGGGCGAGCGCGGTTTAGCCATGCTCCTCGTCTAACGCGGCGAGGGGGGCGAAGGGAAAGGGAAATGGACAATCCGCCCCTGATCGCTGGCCGTGGCTGAAGGTTCGGCCGGTTGTGGCGGGAACTTCCCGGCCGACCGCGTGTACTTCGTCCAGGCGCCCGGGATTTCCGGGCGGCCCTCCGCATCCGCAGGGAGCAAGACCATGAAGGTCCGCAGGTTCACGCTCGAAGACGCGCCGATGGAGCGCTCCCCGGGGCAGCAGGCCGACATCTTCGTCAGCAATCTGGTCGACGAACGGCACGGCGGCCCGATCACCGTCGGCTACGGGCGGTACGCGCCGAACCAGAGCCTCGCCGAGACAATGGCCGTCGACGACGTCATGATCGTCCTGGAGGGGCGGGTGTCGGTTTCGACGGGCGCGGAGACGCTCACCGCCGGCCCCGGCGAGATCGTCTACATGCCCAAGGGGGAGGCCGTGACCATCCGCTCGCACGAGGATGGGGCGCTGACCGCCTATGTCACCTACCCCCATTGGCGAGCCGCGAAGGCTTAGGTCGCCCTAGTACAGGTCCTCGATCCGCTGCGGCGTGGGTTGCGGCGGCGGTTCGGGCTTCTTTTCGGGCTCGGTCGGGACGGGCGGGGCCTCGACGACCGGGGCCTCCTCGGCGGGCTGCGCCTCGACCTCTTCGACCGGCTTGGGCTTGGGGGCCTCGACCGGCGGGGGCGGGGCGACCTCGGCGACCATCGGGGCGGCGTCGCGCACCGGCACGCCCGACACCTCGGCCAGCGGCGCGGTCGAGACCGCCTGCCGGTCGGTCTTCACCAAGGCGTTCTTGAGCCCGAACGCGAAGCCGCCGACGCTGATCGCCGACAGGATCACGACCACGACAGGCAGCGGAAGAGGGCGTTCGAGCGTCGTCATGACCCTAGCCTAACTCCACCGCCGAGGCGCGTCACGCCTCGGCTTTGGCCTTCTTGGCGGCGGGCTTTTTCGCCGCCGGTTTCTTGGCGGCCGGCTTCTTGGCCGGAGCCTTCTTCGCCGGAGCCGCGCCGTCGGCCGCGGCCTTCGCCTTGGCCGGGGCTTTCTTGGGAGCCGCCTTCTTCGCCGGCTTCTTGCCGCCGCCGCCCTTGGCGACGCGGTCGGCGATCAGGGCCACCGCTTCTTCCAGGGTCAGGGCCGCCGGATCGGCGCCCTTGGGCACGTTGGCGTTGGTGTCGCCGTGCTTGATGTAGGGGCCGAAGCGCCCCGACAGCACGCGGATCGGCTTGCCGTCTTCGGGGTGGTTGCCCAGTTCCGCCAGCGCCGCCGCCTGGCCGCGCTGCGGACGCCCGCCGCCGGCCCGCTTGTCGGCCAGCAGGGCCACCGCGCGGTTCAGGCCGATGTCGAAGACGTCTTCCGGATTCTCGAGGTTGGCGTAGGTGCCGTCGTGCAGCACGAACGGCCCGAAGCGGCCCAGGCCCGCGGTGATGGTCTTGCCGTCGTCCGGGTGGGCGCCGACCTCGCGGGGCAGGGACAGCAGGCGCAGGGCCTTTTCCAGATCGACCGCCGCCGCCACCCAGCCCTTGGGCAGGCTGGAGCGTTTGGGCTTGTCGCCGCTGTCGGCCGCCGCCAGTTCCTCGACATAGGGACCGAAGCGGCCGTTCTTCAGCCACACCGCGCGGCCGGTCGCCGGGTTGATCCCCAGCTCCTTGTCGGCGGCCTCGGCTTCGCCTTCGCCCTCGCTGGTGGCCAGCTGGCGGGTGAAGCGGCATTCGGGATAGTTCGAACAGCCGATGAAGGCGCCGAACTTGCCGACCTTCAGCGACAGCATGCCCGTGCCGCAGGTTGGGCACAGACGCGGATTGGAGCCGTCGCCCTTGTCCGGGAAGATGTGCGGGCCCAGCGACTCGTTGAGGGCGTCCAGGACGTTGGTGGTGCGCAGCTCGGCGATCTCGCCGACCGCGGCCGCGAAGTCCTTCCAGAAGTCGCGCAGGAACTGTTTCCAGTCCAGCTTGCCGTCCGACACCAGGTCCAGCTGCTCTTCCAGGGCGGCGGTGAAGTCGTACTCCACGTAGCGGCGGAAGAACTGCTCCAGGAACGCGGTGACCAGGCGGCCCTTGTCCTCGGGGATGAAGCGCTGCTTCTCCATCTTCACGTAGGCGCGGTCGCGCAGCACGGTCAGGACCGAGGCGTAGGTCGACGGGCGGCCGATGCCCAGCTCTTCCATCTTCTTGACGAGGCTGGCTTCCGAATAGCGCGGGGGCGGTTCGGTGAAGTGCTGGTCGGCGCGGGCGTCCAGCACCTTGGCGGCGGCGCCTTCCTCGATCATCGGCAGGCGGGCGCTGTCCTCGTCGCCCTCGTCGTCGCGGCCTTCCTCGTAGACGGCCAGATAGCCGGGGAAGAGCACGACCTGGCCCGTGGCGCGCATGCCGGTCTGGCCGTCGGCGCTCTCCAGGTCGACGGTGGTGCGCTCGATGCGGGCGCTCTCCATCTGCGAGGCGATCATCCGCTTCCAGATCAGCTCGTACAGGCGGCCCAGGTCCGGCTCCAGGCGCAGCGAGCCGGGATTGCGGCCCAGGCTGGTCGGACGGATGGCTTCGTGGGCCTCCTGGGCGTTCTTGGCCTTGGCCTTGTAGTAGCGCGGGGTCTCGGGGACGTAGGGCGCGCCGTAGACGTTGCCGATCACGCTGCGCGCCTCGGCGATGCCTTCCGGCTCGACCGACACGCCGTCGGTCCGCATGTAGGTGATCAGGCCGACGGTCTCGCCGCCGATGTCGATGCCTTCGTACAGCTTCTGGGCGGCCTGCATGGTGCGCTGGGCGGAAAAGCCCAGCTTGCGCGAGGCTTCCTGCTGCAGGGTCGAGGTGGTGAAGGGCGGGGCGGGCGAGCGCTTGCCGGGCTTCTTCTCGACGGCGGCGACCTTGAAGGTCGCCTTCTGGACGGCGGCCCGCGCGGCCAGGGCCGAACCCTCGTTGCCCAGGTCGAACTTGGTGAGCTTCTTGTTCTCGTGCTTGACCAGGCGGGCCAGGAACGGCTCGGCGCCGGCCGTGACGTCGGCCTCGACGGTCCAGTATTCCTGGGTCTTGAAGCGCTCGATCTCCAGCTCGCGGTCGACGATCAGGCGCAGGCAGACCGACTGCACGCGGCCGGCCGAGCGGCTGCCCGGCAGCTTGCGCCACAGGACGGGCGAGAGGGTGAAGCCGACCAGATAGTCCAGGGCGCGGCGGGCCAGATAGGCCTCGACCAGCTCCATGTCGATGTCGCGCGGATGGGCCATGGCCTCGAGCACCGAGGCCTTGGTGATGGCGTTGAAGGTGACGCGCTGGACGGTCTTGTCCTTGATCGCCTTCTTCTTCTGCAGCACCTCCAGCACGTGCCAGCTGATGGCCTCCCCTTCGCGGTCGGGGTCGGTGGCCAGGATCACGCCGTCGGCGCCCTTCATGGCGTCGACGATGTCGCCGATCCGCTTGGCGGCCTTGGCGTCGACTTCCCAGCTCATGGCGAAGTCGTTGTCGGGTTCGACGGAACCGTCCTTCGAGGGCAGATCGCGGATGTGGCCGTACGAGGCGAGAACCGTATAGCCGGACCCGAGGTACTTGTTGATGGTCTTGGCCTTGGCCGGGCTCTCGACGACGACGACGATCATTAGGACCTTGATGCCTGGGAATTGGGTGCGTCCCCCAGGCGAACCAGGGCGACGAGGGCCGGAAAGTGGGGGCGGCGCCAGGGGTCTGTCAACGGCGGCCGTGGCGGACGGCGCATTTGGTTCCCGGCTCTCTCTATAGAGAGAGGAATATTTCGCCCCGCGCCGGGTCCAGGCGCCTAGGGCTTCGGCGACGTCTCGCGGGCCGCTTCGACCACCGATCGGACGGCTTCGACCACCACCTGGGACGCGTCGTCCTGGATATAATGTCTGGAGCCCGGGACCAGTCGGAACTCGCCCTGGGTCGAACGCGCCGCCAGTTCGCGGTTCAGGCGGTGCTTGATCGCCGTGCCTTCGTCCCAGCCGGGAGGCGGGCTGGGCGGCTTGGCGGGGTCGGACACCAGCACGACCAGCGGCAGGGCGCCGAAGTCGCGTTGCCTGGGCCCGGCCTGGCGGGCGTCGACGCTGTCGCCGTTGGCGTCGGCCAGCATGCTGCGCATTTCCGAGATGTTGGCGGCGATATAGTTGGCCTTGCCCCAGCGCCGGTTCAGCTCGTCGTGGAAGACGGGGTCGCGGCCGGGCGGATCCTCCAGGCAGTCGGCGGGATTGTTGGCCGGCGTCAGGTCGGCCTTGCGCGCGGTGGCCAGGCAGGTCTCGCTGTCGGCGAGCGATTTCTCGTAGGCCTTGCGACCCGCATCCCAGAGCGAACCATAGGCCCGGCCGTCGCCGGGTTGGGACGGGTCCAGCAGCACCAGACCGGCCACCCGGCCCGGATGCAGGTTGGTGAAATGGGTGGCGTAGAGGCCGCCCAGCGAATGGGCGACGATCACGACCCGTCCCTGGATCGGCGCCTTGTCGAGCAGCAGGGCCAGGTCGGCCGCGGTGTTGTCGGCGTCCGAGGCCCGCCGCGCCGCGTCGCTGAGCCCGTAGCCCGCGCGGTCGTAGGCGCAAGTGCGGGTGATCGTCGCGAGGCTGGCGTGGACCCTGCGCCAGGCCAGGCTGTCATCGCCCATGCCGGCTTCGAGGATCACGGTCGGGGCGCCCTGGCCCAGGCAGACGAGGTTGAGGTGACGGCCTGGCTCGACCTCCACCGCCTGATGCGTGGCGGCGTAGAAGTCGGGGCCTAGAGACTTGGGAGAGGGCCTGCTCGCCGGTTGGGCGGCGGCGTAGGACGTCAGCGCGATCAACGCCAGGGCCGAGACCAGTCCAAGACGCCGCATGCCGCTTCCCCCGAAATCAATTCAACGTTGTAGTTGAATGGAGACGCGGTCAAGCCTGCGTTCAGACGCCCGCCGTCTTGCGTGGGCGTCCGCCCTTGGCCCCGTTGGCGCGGGCGGCGGCGGACTTGGCGGGGGAGGTGGCCTGGCCAGCCAGCCGCGCCATATGCGCCCTGGTTCCGAAGATGCCCGCGGCAAGGCCGGGGATCGACAGATCGACGTCCAGCGCCTCCCAATGCAGACCGTAGCCGGAACCACGGACGACGACCTGCGCCAGCTCCTCTTCGGTGGCGTTCTCCAAGCCTTGGCCCTGGCGCGCGGGAAAGGCGAACGCAGACCCGTTCTTCAGTTCCACCTGGATACGCCCTGTCGCCCGATCGTAGCGAGCAGAGGCGGCCCTGGGTTCGCTCTTGGACAACGCGGTCCCCAGCCGGCCAGCTCTGTCGATCTCGGCGTCGGTGATTTCAGCCATGGATCTCGTTCCATCTCGCCAACAGGCGATCGCGTTGTTCCGTCACGATGGCCATCGCGCGCCGGATGTCGGCGCGGGTCATGTACTCCGCCCAGACCAGTTCGGGCGCGTCGCCAGGACTGGCCAGATTGATCTTGGCCTCGCCGTCCTTGAACACGTGAACATGGGCGGGTTCGTGATCGTTGGTGAAGATCACGACGCTGAAGCCGGCCGCGCGATGGACGGTGATCATCCCTAGAATAACCTATCGTGATAGGTTTTCAAGTGATGGCCACCATCCCGCCCGGCAGCAGCTCGGCCCGTTCGGCCAGGGCCAGCTCGACCAGCGCCGCCATCACCGCCGAGGTCGGGGCGCGGGTGGCGCGGACCAGTTCGTCGCGGGAGACCGGGGTGGGGGAGAGCAGGCGGGCGACCTCCTCTCGCAGGGCGTCGTGGTCGATGTCCACGTCCTCGTCCTCGGCCGCGTAGGGCTGCTCGCGCTCGCGCAGATGGGCTTGGCCCGACAGCGAGCGCAGCACGTCCTCGACGCCCTCGCACAGGATCGCGCCCTGGCGGATCAGGTCGTTGGGGCCCTTGGCGCGCGGGTCCAGCGGCGAGCCGGGCACGGCGAAGACGTCGCGGCCCTGCTCGGCGGCCAGGCGGGCGGTGATCAGCGAGCCGGACTTCAGCTCGGCCTCGACCACGATCACCCCCAGCGACAGGCCCGAGATGATCCGGTTTCGGCGCGGGAAGTCCTTGGCGATGGCCCGGCGGTCGGGGGCGCTCTCGCTGACCACGCAGCCGCCTTGGCCGGCGATGCGGGCGTGCAGGTCGGCGTGTTCGGGCGGGTAGATGTCGCTGACGCCGCCGCCCAGCACCGCCACCGTGCCCGTGGCCAGGGCGCCTTCGTGGGCCGCGCCGTCGACGCCGCGCGCCAGGCCCGACACCACCACATAGCCGTGCCGGCCCAGCTCGGTCGCCAGCTGGCGGGCGAAGCGCTGACCGCCGGCCGAGGCGATGCGGGCGCCGACGATGGCCAGGCTGGGCTGGGACAGCAGCTCGGCGTGGCCCAGGGCCCACAGCACCGGCGGCGGCGGGTCCAGGGCGGCCAGGCGCGGGGGAAAGTCCGGCTCGCAGGCGCAGATCAGCCGCGCGCCGAGGCGTTCGCCGCTGTCCAGTTCGCGAAGGATCTCGTCCTCGGGCGGCGGGCGCAGGGGCGAGGCGCGGCCGGCGCGACGGGCCAGGTCGGGCAGGGCGATCAGGGCGCGCTCGGCCGAGCCGAACCGCGAAAGCAGATGGTCGAAAGCGACGGGGCCGACCGTCTCGGTGCGCGCCAGCCTCAGCCAGGCCAGGCGCTCGCTGTCCGAGAGGCCCCGCGTCATCAGCCGGCGGCAGGCGGCGCTTCAGCCGTCTTCTTCTTGCCGATGCGGGGCTCCTGGCCCTTCAGCAGGCGGCTGATGTTGTCCTTGTGGCGGATGAAGATCAGCACGGCCATGAACAGGCAAAGTCCCAGGAAGGCGACCTCCTGGTCGGTGGCCAGGGCGAACGGCGCGGCCAGGGCGGCGGCGACCAGGGCGGCCAGCGAGCTGATGCGGAACAGGGCGGCCACGGCCAGCCAGGTGACGGCGGCCAGCAGGCCCACCGGCCAGCAGGCGGCCAGCAGCACGCCGTAGAAGGTGGCCACGCCCTTGCCGCCCTTGAACTTCAGCCAGACGGGGAACAGGTGGCCGGTGAAGGCCGCGCCGCCGGCCAGGGCGACGATGAAGGCGTTGTCGTGGCTCAGCCAGCGGGCCAGCAGCACCGCCGCCACGCCCTTGCCGGCGTCGCCGACCAGGGTGATGGCCGCCAAGTCCTTGCGGCCCGAACGCAGCACGTTGGTCGCGCCGATGTTGCCCGAGCCGATCTGCCGGATGTCGCCGGCCCCGCCCAGCCGCGTGGCGATCAGGCCGAACGGGATCGACCCCAGCAGATAGCCGCCGAGGATGGTGAGGCCGAGGGACAGGTAGACGGCTTGGGCGAGATCTTGCACGAGTTACGACCTATGGATGTGGTGAAGCTGCCCGTCGGACCGGGCGCAAGGCAAGGGCGAAAACGCCTGTTTCGGCTTTTATAGCGGCGCTAGGGCGGGGGACTCCACCGTTTTCCCGGCGGATGGGGCGTGGCTCATCGCGTCAGGAAGGCGCGGAGGTGTTCTGGAAGCGCCTCCCGGCCGATCTGGACGCCCGCCGCATCGTCGCGGTTCTCGATCAGGGTGAAGGTGTCCGCGTGCGAGAACAGAAGTTCGACGACCTCGTCGCGGTGGTTCAGGATCTCGATGAAGCCGTCGGCGACGCCGAGCAGGTTGTCGATCTCTCGGAGCACCAGGTCGAAGCCGGCCAGGACGTAGCCATCTCCCGTCCCAGCCTTGGTCTTGGTGTTGTCGAAGCGCAGCGCGATCTTGGGGTGCGGCGCCCGGCGCCAGTCCGACGTCGGCACGACACGGCCGAACAGCAGGCCGAACGCTTCCGGCGTCTCCGATCCCGAGAACTCGCTCTCGAAAATCGGGACGCAGAGCGTGGCGCGCGGTCGCTCGGCGTCCAGCCGCCCCTTGAGCTGGGCGTGATAAGCCTGCGGCGCGGCTAGGACATGGGTGAAGCCGTAGGCGTTCGCCGGCAGCGTGGACTTGGCGAGACGCTCGACCGCCTGGTCGCCGACGGTCTTCAGGACCATCGCGGCGAAGGCGTCGTCGATGAGGTCGTCCGACACGACAAAGGGCGTGAAGCCGTCCGCGGCGGGCAACAGGAAGTAGGTGTGGATCGTCTTCTTGGGCAGTTCGTCGCCGCATCGGACCAGGCCGTCGCCCAGGTCGTCCACCGGGTAGAAGTTGGCGACCAGCTTGTCGAAGGTGATTGTCACGCTTGCCTCATCGCGCCGGCCGCGCACGCGGCGCGACGTCCGGATCGATTTATCGCCGTGGCGGGGCCCGGCGCGCAAGGCCTCGCCCACGACGCGCCGGAGCCCGCGCGGTCTTGACCCCTCTCCCTGTGGAGAGGGTTTTTGGCCGCTTGTGCTCGGCGTTCAGCGGGCAAACCTCAACGATCTCAAAGACCTGAACTTTCTCGACCCGAACTTATCCTCCCCCTGCAAACCGCCCGTATCCTTGACCCACCTCGTCGCATGGAAAGGGCGCATGGCCAGCGACCGATGCGGCGGCGGGGGGCGATCGAGCGGGACTGGGCTGGAGGGGGTTACTTCAGCGTGTCCGGGGAGCCTGGCGTTGCAGGCCCCGCCCGCCGTCGGCGTCGAACGGGGACAAAGCGCGTG
>NZ_JBFUAW010000006.1:0-119276 GCF_056406095.1 Caulobacter sp. P1_D6
GCGCCGACACCTCCCCCACAGGGGGAGGACCTTGGCGGCACGCTTCGCCGCCTCACGCAGGAAACCCGCTGAGCTGAATGGGAAGGGTGCGAAGCGCCCGGGCCTCGCCCGGATGATTTGCAGTTTGAGTACCGTTTCGACGAAGTTCAGGCGCTTCGCGCGGCCGTTATCCGGAAGCCTTCGGATCGCGGATTTTTAACCCGCTCCGATGGAGGCCCCCGACGGGCGGAGCATTGGCTTGCTCCGGACCGCACGGGCGATTTCAGCCCGTGCCTGCCGCACTCGCCGATCCCTCGCCGCCAGGGCTTCGTCCCGTGTTTCAGGGAACCTGCCCAGGACGCCCGAAGCGTCACTCAAGACCATCGACGAACGCTTCCCGCTCGACCACCCCCGAAAGCCGCATCGGTCGCCGTACGTGCGCCCTTCCCGTGCTTTCAGGTGAGATCAGGATACGGGCGGTCCGGGAGGGTGAGGACCAAAACGGGTCGAGAAAGTTCAGGGCGTTGAAATCGTGGTGGTTTGTTCGCTATCCGCAGAGCGTAGACGCCTCTTGAACCCTCCCTCATGGAGAGAGGGCTCAAGAAGGCGCCCTTTCCGCCATCACCCCTGACGTCATCCACCAAGGCTTTAAGGCGTGGCCCCATCCGGGGCGGATGGGGCTCACCTACGAGTGGACGTTCCGAACGTCTGACATGGGTGGTTGTCGGACAGCGGGGTGATACCTTCACCATATCGCAACTGGAGGTATGAGTGGCCTACGCAACGATCGACGCCGTGATCCAAGAATGGTCCGAGCGGCATAGCCTAGTGCTCAGCACAGAGTTTGGCGGCCGAGAACGTCGCTTTTGCTATGTCTCAGGCGGCCCACAAGAATGCTTTCAGGTGTCCATCGAACCTCCTGAAGCAGCAAAGGTTCTCGTGAACGCTTGGTCGATCGAGACGATTGATGACGCAGAGTTGCACGCGTCTTGGACAGTTGACGCTCATGATCTTCCACAGGCATTGGACGCAGCTTTGAGGCAGGTCCGTGCTTGGGACGCACGGCCTAAAGGTGCAGCCACATGGCACCCGCCTGCAAGCTGGGAAAAGACCGACTAGGGTCGAAGGTGCGATCAAGGCGCCCCCAATTCTCATTGGGAGCGCCCGGCCGTATCCCTCGGGGGGCGAAGCCGTAGTAACGCCCGTTTCAGGCAACGACATTCCCCAATAGCAGACCTATCGAAACGGCGTAGATGGGTCGAAAGCCGACTTCGGCGCCCGGCCCCAAGCCCCCTACCGCGCCACGCTGGCCCGCGCCCGCTTCAGGCCCGGACGCGTGTTCGGCGCCCCCGCCTCGTTCTGCTCCAGCGCCGCCAGCAGGTCGGCCTTCAGCGCCGTGACCTTCTTGGCGTCGGCCACCTTCCCGCCCTCGGACGTCTGGACATAGAAGGCGTCGACCGCCCGCTCGCCGTAGCCGTCGATGTGGGCCGACTGGATGGACAGGCCGTTGTCGGCCAGGGTGCGGGCCAGGGCCTGCAGCAGGCCCGGACGGTCGCGGCCCGAGGCCTCGACCACCGTGGCCTCGTTGGAGGCCTCGTTGTCGATCACCACCGTGGGCGCGATCGAGAAGGCGGCGGTGCGCGACAGCTCCGCGCCGCGCCGGGGCTCGACGGCGATCGGCTCGCCGCGGCCGGCGGCCTCCAGGGCGTCGGCCAGGCGGCGCAGGGCGCGCGGGTTCTCGCAGCCCAGGGCCGCGCCGGTCACGTCCTGCACATGGAAGACGTCCAGGGCCTGGCCCTGGCGCGAGGTGAAGACGCGGGCCCCGACCACGTTGCCTCCCAAGGAGGAGATGGCGAGAGCCAGGTCGGCGAACAGGCCGCGACGGTCCTTGGCGGCGATCACGATCTCGGCGGCGTTGGCGCCGACCGGCACCCGGCCCTCGGCGGCGGCCCCGCCCTGGATCGCCGCGCGGCGGGCCAGTTCGGCGTGGGCCTTGAGGTCGTCCTGCGAGAAGGCGCCGAAATAGGCGGCCTCCATGGCCTGGGCCCAGCCCTTGGCGGCGGGGTCGGCCTGGACCAGGGCCTCGCGCGCGGCCTCGGCGGCGGCTTCCTGATGGCGCTGGACGCTGGCGGCGGCGTCGCTGCCGCGCCCACCCCGGAACACCGCCTCGGTGGCGTTGTAGAGCTCGCGCAGCAGCTGGCCCTTCCAGCCGTTCCAGACGCCCGGACCGACGGCCCGGATGTCGGCCACGGTGATCACCAGCAGCAGGCGCAAGCGCTCGGGATTCTCGACGATGCGGGCGAAGGCGGCGACGGTGCTGGGATCGGCCACGTCGCGCTTCTGGGCGAAGTCGCTCATGACCAGGTGGTTCTCGACCAGCCAGGCCACCAGCTCGACCTTCAGCCGGTCGACGCCCAGCCGTTCGCAGGCGCTGCGGGCGCTGCGGGCCCCGGCCTTTTCCTGGCCTCCCACCCCGCCCTTGCCGGTGTCGTGCAGCAGCATGGCCAGGAACAGGGCTTCGCGGTCCTCGATCAGCGGCATGATCGACACGGCCAGCGGGTGATCGTCGACCAGCCGTCCGGCGGCCATGTCGCCGATGATGCCGACCGCCCGCAGGGTGTGCTCGTCCACCGTGTACGAGTGGTACATGTTGAACTGCATCTGGGCGACGATGCGGCCAAATTCCGGGATGAACCGTCCCAGCACCCCGGCGTCGTTCATCAGGGTCAGGGTGCGGTAGGACCGCTTGCCCCGGGCCAGCAGGTCCAGGAACGCCCCGGTCGCCTGCGGGTCGCGGCGGACCTTGGACGTGATCAGGTGCAGGTTGCGGGTCACCGCGGTGAAGGCGTCCGGATGCAGGTCCAGGTCCCGCTCGTCGGCGGTCCTGAACAGCCGGATCAGGTTGACCGGATCGGTCTCGAACACCTGCGGGCCGTCGATGTTCAGCCGGCCGCCGTCCTCGTAGAAGCCGGCCACGTCCAGCGCCTTGCGCTTGGGTCGGCCGCCCCCCGGCAGGAAGCGGGAGATGCCCTTGGGCTCGTGCTTGAAGTGCTCGGCCTCCAGCTTGGCCGAGAAGGCGCGGGTCAGGGCCCCGACCTCCTTGGCCACCAGGAAGTAGCGGCGCATGAAGCGCTCCACCGCCGGGGCGTCGCCGCGGTCGCCGTAACCCATGCGGCGGGCGATCTCGGGCTGCAGGTCGAAGGTCAGGCGCTCTTCCGGACGGCCGGTGGCGAAGTGCAGGTGGGCGCGCACGGCGTGCAGGAAGTCGAAGGCGCGGATGAAGCCCTTGGCCTCGCGGCGGTCGAACACCTCCAGCTTGAACACGTCTTCCGGCCGGTCGACCGGATGCAGGTACTCGGCGATCCACATCAGGGTGTGCAGGTCGCGAAGACCGCCCTTCCCTTCCTTGACGTTGGGTTCGACCATGTAGCGGCTGGCGCCGGCCCGGGCCTGGCGGTCGTCGCGTTCCTTGAGCTTGGCGGCGACGAAGGCCGCGCCGGTGCCCTTCATGACATCGTCGCGGAACCGCTTCTTCAGCTCCTCGCCCAGGCGCTCGTCGCCGGTCAGCCGGCGGGCCTCCAGGATCGAGGTGCGGATCGTGTAGTCTTCCTTCGAGAGCCGCACGCACTCCTCGATGGTCCGCGAGGCGTGGCCGACCTTGAAGCCCAGGTCCCACAGCGCATACAGCATGAACTCGATCACGCTCTCGGCGTGCGGCGTCTGCTTGTAGGGCCGCAGGAACAGCAGATCGATGTCGGAGAACGGCGCCAGGGTGCGCCGACCGTAGCCGCCCACCGCCAGAAGGCACAGGCGCTCGCCCTCGGTCGGGTTGCGGGCCCGGAACACGTGGACGGTGGTGAAGTCGTAGAGGGCGGTGATCACCTCGTCGGTGACGCCGCTGAGCAGGCGGGCCGTCTCCAGGCCGCCGGCCCCGTTCTCCAGCCGCTCCTTGGCGATCATCCGGCCGCGAAACAGCGCCTGTTTCAGGATCTCGATGGCGCGAGCCCGCTGGCCGGCCTCGTCGCCGATCAGGTCGAGGGCGGCGGCCGACAGCCGGGCGCGCAGGGCGTGGCCGTCGACGACGTGTTCAAGAGGCGTGGGGCGAAGGCGGCGGGGCATGACGGCTATATGGTGTTCCAAAGCGTGTTCGCCGAACGGTTAGGCGACCCGCGCGCCCTCTCTATAGGATCTCAGGTCTTGAGCAGAGCTTTAAGGCGATAGAGCGCGTCCAGGGCCTCGCGGGGGCTCATGCCGTCGACATCCAGCTCGTCCAGCGCCGCGTCGGTGCGGCTGGGCGCCGCCATGACGGGCGCCGAGACAGGCGCGGAGGCGGCGAACAGCGGCAATTCGTCCAGCTTGGCCGGCGACTCGGTCTTGCTCTCCAGGCGGTCCAGCACCTCCTTGGCGCGGGCCACCACCTGGGGCGGCACGCCGGCCAGCTTGGCCACCTGCACCCCGTACGAGCGGTCGGCCGGTCCGGCGGCGGCCTCGTGCAGGAAGACCAGGTCGCCGTTCCACTCCTTGGCGCGCAGGCTGAGATTCGAGACGTGGGCCAGGCGCGTCTCCAGCGTGGCCAGCTCGTGATAGTGGGTGGCGAACAGGGCGCGGCAGCGATTGACGTCGTGCAGGGCCTCGGCGCAGGCCCAGGCGATGGCCAGGCCGTCATAGGTGGCCGTGCCCCGGCCGATCTCGTCCAGGATGACCAGGCTGCGCGGGCTGGCCTGGGTCAGGATGGCGGCGGTCTCGACCATCTCCATCATGAAGGTCGAACGGCCCCGAGCCAGGTCGTCGCCGGCCCCGACGCGGCTGAACAGGCGGTCCACGACACCCAGGCGCAGGGACTTGGCCGGCACGTAGCAGCCCGACTGGGCCAGGATCGCCAGCAGGGCGTTCTGGCGCAGGAAGGTCGACTTGCCGGCCATGTTCGGGCCGGTGACGATCGACAGCCGCGCCCCGGCCTCGCCGGCCGCGTCCAGGCGGCAGTCGTTGGGGGTGTAGGGGTCGCCGGCCCGCTTGACCGCGGCCTCGACCACCGGGTGGCGGGCGGCGCGGGCGTCGAAGGCCAGGGACTTGTCGACGGTGGGGCGCACGGCCCCGGCGTCCTCGGCCCACTCGGCCAGGGCGGCGGCGACGTCCAGCTTGGCCAGGGCTTCGGCCGCCAGCTGGATCGGCTCGGCCAGGGCGACCGCTTCGGCGCGCCAGTCCTCGAAGGCCGCGACCTCCATGGCCAGGGCCCGCTCGGCGGCCTGGGCGATGCGGGCGTCCAGGTCGGCCAGCTCGACGGTGGTGAACCGCACCTGGTTGGCCAGGGTCTGGCGGTGGATGAAGACAGCGTTCAGCGGCGGCTGGAACAGCGGGTCGGCCTTGCCGGCCGTGGCCTCGACGAAATAGCCGAGCACGCCGTTGTGGCGGATCTTCAGCGGCACGCCGCTTTCCTGGCACAGACGGGTTTCCAGGGCGATGACCACCCGGCGGCTGTCGTCGCGCAGGGCGCGGGCCTGGTCCAGCTCGGGACGCACCCCGGCGGCCACGTAGCCGCCGTCGCGGGCCAGGGCCGGCAGGTCGGGACCCAGGCCGACTTCCAGCTGGGCCAGCAGGCGCGACAGACCCTCCTGCAGCGACGGCGTCAGGGCCTTCAGGGCGCTTTCCAGCTCGGCGGGCGGCGGCGACAGCGGGTCGCCCGAACCGCCGACCATGCCGGCCAGCTTCTCGCCGGTCTTCAGGCCGTCCTTGATGCAGCCCAGGTCGCGCGGACCGCCCCGGCCCAGGGCGAGGCGCGACAGAGCGCGGGCCATGTCGCCGGCGCCTTTGAGCACCTCGCGCAGGCGTTCGCGCAGGGTCCGGTGGTCGACGAACCATTCCACCGCGTCCAGGCGGGCGTCGATGGCGTGGGGGTCCAGCAGCGGCCGGGCCAGGCGCGAGGCCAGCATCCGGGCGCCGCCGGCGGTGACCGTGCGGTCGATGACGGCCAGCAGCGAGCCGTTGCGGTCGCCCCCTTGGGTGCGGTCGATCTCCAGGCTGGAGCGAGTGGCAGGGTCGATGGCCATCACGTCGGCCTCGGCGGCGCGGCGCGGCGCGCGCAGGGCCGGCAGCTTGCCGGCCTGGGTCATTTCCAGGTGGGCGGCGATCAGGCCCAGGGCCCCGATCTCGGCCGACGAGAGACCGCCGAACCCGTCCAGGGTGTCGACGCCGTAGAGCCGCTTCACCCGGGTCTCGGACGCCTGGGGCTCGGACAGGGCCGACGGCATGGGCTGGATCAGCCCGCCGCAGATCTTCAGGGTCTGGGAGAGGTGCTCGTCGGACAGCAGGCGGTCGGCGACCAGGGTCTCGGACGGGGCCAGGGCCGCCAGAATCGCCGCCACGGCGTCCTTGGCGACCAGGAAGCACTCCACCTCGCCGGTGGACAGCTCGACGGCCGCCACGGCCGCCTGGCCGGCCCGCATGGCCACGGCGGCCAGGCGGTTGGCGCCCCGGGCGTCCAGCAGGCCGTCCTCGGTGAGAGTGCCGGGCGTGACGACGCGGACGATGTCGCGACGGACCACCGACTTGGAGCCGCGCTTCTTGGCCTCGGCCGGATCTTCCATCTGCTCGCAGACGGCGACCTTGAAGCCCATGCGGATCAGCTTGGACAGATAGGCCTCGGCCGCGTGCTGCGGCACGCCGGCCATCGGGATCGGCTGGCCGTTGTGGGTGCCCCGGAAGGTCTGCGAGATGCCCAGGGCGGCGGCGGCCTTGTAGGCGTCGTCGAAGAACAGCTCGTAGAAGTCGCCCATCCGGAAGAAGATCAGGGCGTCGGGCTGCCGCGTCTTCATCTCGAAGAACTGCTGCATCACCGGGGTCGCGCCGGTGGCGTCATAGGTCTGGACGGTGGGGGAGGCGGGGGCGTTCATCCGGCCGGAAACTACAGTGCGTCGGGCGCCGCGTTAAGAGAAAGCGACATTGCCACGACGCCAAAGAGCCGCTTAGTTCCACTCAAGCTTGATCGGGGGATTGAATGGCGGCGCAGACGTTGCAGAAAGCGGACGCGGACGTCGAACCGGCCCCGCGCTACAAGCCCGACTGGCTGCGCAAGCCGTCCAGCGAGGACATGGCGTGGGCCTATCCCAATCGGGCGCAGCGGGAAGAGGTCGGCGGCAAGGCCGTGCTCCATTGCCTGGTGGCGCCGGACGGCGGGCTGATGCGCTGCGAGGTGGCCAGCGAGGCGCCGGCCGACTACGGCTTCGGCGCCGCCGCCCTGGCCCTGGCGCCGCAATTCCAGATGACGCGGCCGCCCAGCGACGCCAGGAACCCCTCGGAAGTCACCATTCCGATCAGTTTTCTGACGCCCGGCTCCAGGTCGTCGGCGCCGGATTCCGATGCGGCGCCGCCGCGCCCCGCGACGCCTTCGCCGCTGGGCGTGGTCGTCTCGCGCGGATGGGATTGGGTCGCCGATCACGCCAAGGCGCAGTCGGGTCCGCTCATGGCGATCGCCGGCGTGGTGATCCTGGTCGTTCTGGTCGGCGTCGCCCTTCGCCGCTGGTCGCGGCGCGCCGACGGCAGGGATCTTTCGGGACCCAACAGCGAACGCCGCTAGACGCCGGAAACGAACAAGGGCCCGGAGCGACGCCGCTCCGGGCCCTTGCCATGTCTCGCGAGCGTCGCCGCCTAGCTGCCGGTGACTTCTTCCCAGAAGCGCTTGGCCTTGCCGACGAAGTTGGCCGACTTGGGGTTCTGCTTCTCGCTGCACAGGCCGGCCAGCTCCTGGAGGAGCTCTTTTTGCCGTGCGGAGAGGTGGGTCGGGGTTTCCACGAACAGCTCGACCACCAGGTCGCCGCGCTGGCGGCTGCGCAGGGACGGCATGCCGCGGCCTTTCAGGCGGACGGTCTTGCCGGTCTGCGAGCCTTCCGGGACCTTGACGGTCTGGCGGTTGGAGCCGTCGCAGTTCTCGCCGCCCAGCAGGCAGGGGGCCTCGATCTCTCCGCCCAGGGCGGCCACGGTCATCGGCACCGGCACGGTGCACAGCAGGTCCAGGCCGTCGCGCTCGAACAGCTCGTGCGGGATCACCGACAGGAACAGGTAGAGGTCGCCGCGCGGGCCGCCGCGGGCTCCGGCGTCGCCTTCGCCGGCCAGGCGGATGCGGGCGCCGTCATCGACGCCGGCCGGGATGCGCACCGACAGGATGCGCTCGCGGCGCACCTGGCCGTGGCCATGGCAGGTGGTGCAGGGGTCGAGCACCAGGCGGCCCGTGCCGCTGCAGCGGGGGCAGGCGCGCTCGACCGCGAAGAAACCTTGGGTGGCCCGCACGCGGCCGGCGCCGCCGCAGGTGCCGCAGACCGTCGGGCTGGTGCCGGGCTTGGCGCCCGAGCCGTCGCAGACCTCGCAGGTGATGGCGGCGGGAACCTTGATCTCGACCTCGGCGCCGGCATAGGCCTGCTCGAGGGTGATCTCCAGGTCGTAGCGCAGGTCCTGGCCGCGCTGGGGACCGTTCGACTGGCGACGGCCGCCGCCGAACATCTCGCCGAACACGTCGCCAAAGACGTCGTTGAAGATGTCGCCGGCGTCGGCCCCGCCGAAACCGCCCGGTCCGCCCTGCTGACCGTTCACCCCGGCATGGCCGAAGCGGTCGTAGGCGGCGCGCTTCTGGGCGTCGGACAGCACCGAATAGGCTTCGTTGATTTCCTTGAAGCGCGAGGAGGCGTTCTCGCAACCGCCATTGCGGTCGGGATGGTGCTCCATCGCCATCTTGCGGAACGCGGCCTTGAGGGCGGCGTCATCGCAGCCTCGGGCGACGCCCAGGACTTCGTAATAGTCGCGCATCGTCAGGGTCGATCACTAGCCATGTTGGATAAGGAGGTGGGAGCGCTCCCGCCCAGCCGCAAGCGGCGGGCAGGAGCCTTGTTCCCGAAAGGCGGCGTGGGCGAAACAGCCGTTAAGGGTTTCGCCCCGCGACCCATGGTCACGCCGACGGCTTGGAGTCGTCGACTTCTTCGAATTCGGCGTCGACGACGCCGTCATCGGCGGCGGCTTCGTCGCCGCCTTCAGCGCCTTGCTGGGCGCTGTACATCGCTTCGCCGAGCTTCATCGACGCCTGGATCAGGGCCTGGGTCTTGGCCTGGATGGCCTCGACGTCCTCGCCTTCCAGCGCCGACTTCAGGTCGGTCAGGCCGGTCTCGATCGCTTCCTTCTCGGGAGCGCCGACCTTGTCGCCGTGCTCGGCCAGGGCCTTCTCGGTCGAGTGCACGATGGCCTCGCCCTGGTTCTTGGCCTCGACCAGCGCCTTCTTCTTCTCGTCCGAAGCCTTGTTGGCCTCGGCTTCCTTGACCATGCGCTCGATGTCCGCGTCGGAGAGGCCGCCGTTGGCCTGGATGCGGATCGAGTGCTCCTTGTTGGTCGCCTTGTCCTTGGCGTGGACGTTGACGATGCCGTTGGCGTCGATGTCGAAGGTGACCTCGATCTGCGGCACGCCGCGCGGCGCCGGCGGAATGCCCTGCAGGTCGAACTGACCCAGGAACTTGTTGTCGACGGCCATCGGGCGTTCGCCCTGGAAGGCGCGGATCGTCACGGCCGACTGGTTGTCGTCGGCGGTCGAGAAGGTCTGCGAGCGCTTGGTCGGGATGGTGGTGTTGCGCTCGATCAGCGGGGTGAACACGCCGCCCAGGGTTTCGATGCCCAGGGTCAGCGGGGTCACGTCCAGCAGCAGCACGTCCTTGACGTCGCCTTGCAGGACGCCGGCCTGAACGGCGGCGCCCAGGGCGACGACTTCATCGGGGTTCACGCCCTTGTGGGGTTCGCGGCCGAAGAAGTCCTGCACGGCTTGCTGGACCTTGGGCATGCGGCTCATGCCGCCGACCAGGATCACCTCGTCGATGTCGCTCTTCTTCAGGCCGGCGTCCTTGAGGGCCTGTTCGCACGGACCGATGGTCCGGGTGATCAGGTCTTCCACCAGGGCTTCGAGCTTGGAGCGCGACAGCTTGATGTTCAGGTGCAGCGGGCCCGACGCGTTCATCGAGATGAAGGGCAGGTTCACTTCGTACTGAGCCGTCGAGGACAGCTCCTTCTTGGCCTTTTCGGCCTCTTCGCGCAGACGCTGGAGGGCCAGCTTGTCCTTGCGCAGGTCGACGCCCTGCTCCTTCTTGAACTCGTCGGCCAGGTAGTCGACGATCCGAAGGTCGAAGTCCTCGCCGCCCAGGAAGGTGTCGCCGTTGGTCGACTTCACTTCGAAGACGCCGTCGCCGATTTCCAGGACCGAGACGTCGAACGTGCCGCCGCCCAGGTCGTAGACGGCGATCTTCTTGCCTTCGTTCATCTCCAGGCCGTAGGCCAGGGCGGCCGCGGTCGGCTCGTTGATGATGCGCAGGACTTCCAGGCCGGCGATCTTGCCGGCGTCCTTGGTCGCCTGACGCTGGGCGTCGTTGAAGTAGGCCGGAACGGTGATGACCGCCTTGGTCACCGGCTCGCCCAGATGGCTCTCGGCGGCTTCCTTCATCTTCTGAAGGATGAAGGCGGAGACTTCCTGCGGGCTGTAGTCCTTGCCGTGGGCCTTGACCCAGGCGTCGCCGGTCGAACCCTTGACGATCTCGTAGGGGACCATGGCCTTGTCCTTGGCCACGACGGGATCGGCGAAGTTGCGGCCGATCAGGCGCTTGATCGCGAAAAGGGTGTTGGTCGGGTTGGTGACGGCCTGGCGCTTGGCGGGTTGGCCGACAAGGCGCTCGCCGTCCTCGAGGAAGGCGACGACCGAGGGGGTGGTGCGAGCGCCTTCGGCGTTCTCGATCACCTTCGGGGTCTTACCGTCCATGATGGCCACGCACGAGTTCGTGGTGCCAAGGTCGATACCGATAATCTTGCTCATGTTGAGACCTGCAGCTCCTGATTGGCGGACGGCGGTGACAAGGGCCTTAAGGCAAGCGCCCCGGTTTTTCTCGAGCCGTCCCCGTCTGGTCGCGTTCTAAACGGTTGATCCAAATCCTCACCCTCCAAACGACGTTCAGAGGGAAAGCGTTCGTTCAATCGAAGTTGACGAGCCCGTCAACCCCGCTTCGATGCCCGATATGGGGGATGGGCGCCAGCCTGCAAGCCCAATCCCGCATGGAATGAAGGGGAATCGTGACCTGCGACGAAATAGGCCGCGCTCGAAAAAGCGCGGCCCTTCCGTCAGATAGGCGGCGAGAGCGGCCCGAAAGCCTCAACTCGCGTTCGCTGAATCCACTCAGAGAGCGGGTTTTGCGAGCGGTTTTGCGAACGTGTCCGCCCTAGCCCTTTTTAGCGACCCAGGCCGAGATCTGCGGCAGCGCGGCCTTGCGGGACTTGATGCGGTCGGTGATCGAGGCCACCGATTTGTCGGCCTCGCCGCGCGAACCGGCCGGCAGGCTGGCGGCGGCGTAGGCCGTCACCTTGCCGATCATCGCCGGATCGGCCGAGGCCTTGGCCAGACCCGGGATGAACTTGGTGCTCGAGGCCGCGTCGACCTTGCCGTTCACCGCGTCCTTGTGGGCGACGGCGAAGTCGAAGGCCAGGTCGGGGTGCAGCTTGGCCACCGTCGAGATCATGTTGGCCGACAGGGTTTCGCCCGGCTCGTCGGTCAGGGCCAGGTCCAGGGCCTTGGCGGCCAGGGCCGGATCCTCGGCCGAGGCCAGCTGGGTGTACAGCTGGTCGTGGATCAGCGGGGTCTTCTCGGCCTTGGCCTGGGCGCGCAGGGCGTCCCAGGCGGCCGCGTCGGCATGGCGGCCGACCGAGGCCAGGATCGCCTTGCGCAGCGGGCCGGGCACGGCGGTCGGATCGGTCTTGTCGGCGGCGTAGCGGCGCTTGGCCTCGGCGATCACCGCGGGATCACCCAGGGTGCTGAGCGCGCCGATCAGGCTGGCGCGCAGGGTGGCGACGGGGCCCGTCTCGCCGGCCTTGGCGGTCCAGCCCACTTGCTGGAACACCGGCGACAGGCGGGCGACGGCCAGCTTGCGGAACGCGGCCTGCTCGGCCGGCGCGCCGTCGTACATGCCGTCGACGGTGGTCAGGACGGTGGCGACCTTGCCCCAGACCTGCGGATCGGCGTCGGCCGGGGTGGCCATGACCAGGTCCAGGGCGTCGGTGACGGCCTGCTGGCCGTTCAGGCCCAGGGCCCAGGCGTCGGAGATCACGCCCAGCTGGTCGATGGCCGGCAGCTTGGCGAAGCCGGCCGACACGCCGGCGAAGGCCTTGGGCGTGTAGAGGGTGCGGAAATAGCCGGCCTGGCCGGCGTTGACGACCACCGGGCCGCAGCCGTCGACGCTGAGCGAACCCTTGCCGCCGACCACCAGGGTCTTGGCGACGCTGCTGGAGCCGGCGACCTGGGCCGAGACCGGCACGCGCCAGGCCAGGGGGGTCTTGGTCGGCTTGTCGCGGCTGAACTCGCCCTGGGTCAGGGTGACGGGGGTCTTGCCGGCCCCATTCGTGCTTGGCGTGCAGGCGCCGGTGTCGACCGTGATCAGCGGGATGCCCGGCTGCAGGGTGAAGTCGTGGGCGATGGCGGTGATCGGCTTGCCGGCGGCCTTCTCGACCTCGCGCCACAGGTCGTCGGTCTGGGTGCTGCCGTGGGCGTTGGCCTTGATGTAGGACCGCACGCCGGTGCGCCAGGCCTCATGACCGACATAGGCCTCGAGCATGCGGATGACCGCCTCGCCCTTCTGGTACGTGATGGCGTCGAAGGCCTGGCTGGCCTGGTCGACGGTCTCGACGTGCTGGACCACCGGGTGGGTCGTGGCCAGCGAGTCCAGGCCCATGGCGTATTCGCGATTGCCGACGGCGCTCAGCTGGCTGTTCCACTCGGGGTGGAAGTGCTCGGTGGCCCGGCCCTCCATCCACGAGGCGAAGCCTTCGTTGAGCCACAGGTCGTCCCACCACGACATGGTGACCAGGTCGCCGAACCACTGGTGGGCCATTTCGTGGGCCACGGTGGTGTAGATGTTCTCGCGGTCGTTCTGGGTGGAGATCGCCGGGTCGTCCAGCAGGGCGTATTCGAAGTAGAAGATCGCGCCCCAGTTCTCCATGGCGCTGAAGAACTGGCTCTGGCCGGGAGCGGCGATGTGGTCCAGCTTCGGCAGCGGGTAGGGGGCGCCGAAATAGTCGTTGTACCACTCCAGGATCGGGCCCGAGGACTTCAGGGCGAAGTCGGCCTTGGCCAGGTCGCCCTTCTTGGTGATCACGCCCATCTCGACGTCGCCGACCTTGGCGGTGGCGCGGTCGAAATCGCCCAGGCCGAAGAACAGCAGGTAGGTCGACATCTTGGGCGAGGTGGCGAAGGTCACCTTGGACTTGCCGCCGCCGAGGTCCTCGGTCTTGGCGATCGGCATGTTGCCGATGGCCATCTGGCCGGTCGGGACGGTCACCTGGACGTCGTAGGTGGCCTTGAAGAACGGCTCGTCCCACGAGGGGATGAAGCGGCGGGCGTCGCTGTTCTCGAACTGGGTGTAGAGCGCGCGCTTCTTGCCCTGGTCGGTGTCGTAGTCGAGCGCGAACAGGCCGGCGGCCTGCTTGTAGATCTTGCCGCTGTAATCGAGGGCCAGGACGTGCGCGCCCTTGGCGACCGGCTTGTCGAAAGTGAAGGTGGCGGTCTGGGCCTCGGCGTCGACCGTGATCTTGGCCGCGCCCTCCTTGGCGCCGCCTGGGCCGACCATCTCGGCCTTGGCGAACGCCAGGTCGGCGGCCTGCAGGGTGATGGTGTTGGTCGGGGCGGCGACGTCGATGGCGATCTTCACCGAGGCGGTGAAGGTCAGCTTGTCGGCGTCGGGCGTGAAGGCCAGATCATAGTGGGTCGGGACCACGCCGCGCGGCAGCTGGGTCGTGACGGTGGCGGCGGTGATCGCGGACTTGGCGGGGGCGGCTGGCGCGGCCAGGGCGGAACCGGCGGCAAAAACGAGCACGGCGGCAGCCGCGGAAGAGAGAAGTCGACGCATGAACGGCCCTGGATTTGCAAGATTTGTTCGCCGGAAGGTCCGGCGGGCGCAAACCAACACTGTCGCAACGCGTCTGGCGCATTAAATCTCCGTAATGATTAAACCGATCAGTGTTCTGCCAGGTTTCGACCTATGGCCCGGATTGCTGGACCCCAAGGCCCAGAACGATTTGACGCGCCTGACCCTGGCCGCCTTAGAGACCGCGCCCCCCGCGAATTACGAGACCGCCTATGGCAAGGCGATGAGCGTGGCCATGACCAGCTTCGGCCCGTTGGGCTGGACCAGCGACAAGACCGGCTATCGCTACGCCGACCGCCATCCCGGGACCGGCGAACCCTGGCCGGAGATGCCCCAGGCCCTGCTCGATCTCTGGGCGGAACTGGGCGATCCGGAGACCCCGCCGGACTCGGCCCTGATCAACCTCTATCGCGGCGACGCCCGCATGGGCCTGCACCAGGACCGCGACGAGGCCGATCCGCGCTTTCCGGTGCTGTCGATCTCGCTGGGCGACACCGCGGTGTTCCGGATCGGCGGAACCTCGCGCAAGGACCCGACGAAGTCGCTGAAGCTGTCGTCGGGCGACGTCTGCCGGCTGTCGGGACCGGCGCGGCTGGCGTTCCACGGGGTGGACCGGATACTGGCGGGGTCGTCGGGGCTCGTGCCGGGGGGAGGGCGGATCAACATCACCCTTAGGCGAGCCCGCGCCGCCTAAGGCCCTCCCCCTGTGGGGGAGGCGATCGCGAAGCGATCGGTGGGGGGATATTGAGCGGGCGGACCACTCCCCCCTCCGTCGGCTCCGCCGACACCTCCCCGACAGGGGGAGGACCTAACGAAAAAGGGCCGCCCCACCGGGACGGCCCTTCATCATCTCAAAACCCCGAAACCCCTACCCGCGCAGCTTGCGGGTGATCGTCTCCAGGTCCTGGCTCAGGACCGGATCCTCGGCGCGCAGGGCCTCGATGCGGCGCACGGCGTGCAGGACGGTGGTGTGGTCGCGGCCGCCGAAGCGCCGGCCGATGTCGGGCAGCGAGCGGGTGGTCAGTTGCTTGGCCAGCCACATGGCCGCCTGGCGCGGACGGGCGATGGCGCGGTTGCGGCGCTCGCTCAGCAGGTCGGCCTGTTTCATGCCGTAGTGCTCGGACGTCGCCTTCTGGATGTCGTCGATGGTGATGCGCTTCTCGCCGGCCCGCAGGTGCGGACGCAGGATCGCCTGCACCTCGTCCAGGGTCAGGCGCGAGACGCCTTCGCCGGCCCGGGCCGACAGGGTGTTCAGCGCGCCTTCCAGCTCGCGGACGCTGTCGGTGAAGCGGTCGGCCAGGAAGTGCAGGACCTCGGTGCGCAGGGTCGGCTCGAAGCCGTGCTGGCGCGACAGGGCCTGCAGCTTGCGGTCCAGGATGCCCAGGCGCAGGGCGCGGTCGGCCGGCTCCAGGCCGCAGACCAGGCCCGCCGACAGGTGCGAGCGCAGGCGGGCGTCCATCTCGGTCATCGCCGCGGGGGCGCGGTCCGAGGAGAACACCACCCGGCGGCCGTCCTCGACGAGGGCGGTCAGGGTGTGGAACAGTTCTTCCTGGCTCGACTGCTTGCCGGCGATGAAGTGCACGTCGTCGATGATCAGCAGGTCGGCGCCGCGCAGCTCTTCCTTGAAGGCCGCGGTCTGGCGATCCATGACCGCCCGCACGAAGGTCGACAGGAAACGCTCGGCGGTCAGATAGACCACCCGCTTGGTCGGGGCCTGGCGCATGGCCTCCCAGGCCAGGGCGTTCAGCAGGTGGGTCTTGCCGAAGCCGTAGGGGCCGTGGAACAGCACCGGGTTGAAGTGTCCGTCGGCCCAGCTCGCCACGCGGCGCGCCACGGCGTGGGCGAATTCGTTGGCCGGACCCGGCACGAAGGTGTCGAACGTGAAGCGTTCCTGCAGACCCTGGACGGGCGAGGGCTTGGCGCCGTTGGTCGGGGCTAGGGCCGGGACGTCGCTGGACACCGGCAGCACGATCTCGATCGGCTCGGCCTTGGCGTCATGGCCGGCGGTCACGCCGCCCGAAACGCCATTGGCGGCTTCGAATTCCAGACGCGACTTGAGATCCAGTCGGCGCGAGGTCGGATCGTTGGCCGTCCACAGCTCGCTGACGCGACGCCAGGCGCTGCGACGAATCCAGTCGCGCGCGATGCCGGTCGGCGTCACCACCACCACATCGCCGGCCTGGCCTTCACGCAGCACGGCGGGCGCGATCCACGATCCGAAAGCGGCGTCGCCCAGCTCGCGTTTCAGCACCGTGCAGACCTTGCCCCAGACGACGCCCGCAGGCTCGCAGGCAACCGTCGAGAACGCAGCCGAAAACTCTTGGGTCACTACCCCGCCTTTGGTCGTCATCGGTCACCGCCTCGATATGTCGTGTCATCCCCGATCGCCGCCCCCCATGGCGCACGACCGTGCCTCAAGCCTTCTCTGTCCAGCAGACACAGGGGGTTGATCGGCGAACGCAAGGGTTCGACCGCCGCCAGTGATCTCCATGGACTGGAAGAGCGTTGAGACGCTTAAACTAGCCAGCGGCCCCCGCCGGTCAAACGGAAAACTTGCGTCCGTCGGCGGATATTTCTGTTGACTCGACAGACGTCCTCGCCCGCCAAGGGAATGCTATTTCGGAGCCCCACGTTCACCCACCAGAATGTCCTGAGGACAATCTTGAGTTTGAAAAAAGGCAATAGAAAAAGCCGGCCGAGTTTCCTCGACCGGCTTTTCTAAGTCTTTGATTTCGCTAGCCGAACGGCGTTCGGCGAGAATCTTGATTTAGGCAGCAGCCTGATCAAGCTTCTTCAAGCGAGCCGCCAGGCGCGAAACCTTGCGCGAGCCGGTGTTGGGGTGGACGACGCCCTTGGAGACGGCGCGCATCAGTTCCGATTGCGCTTCGATGAAAGCGGCCTTGGCGACGGCGGCGTCGCCGGCGGCCAGGGCGTCTTCAAACTTGCGCAGGAAGGTGCGCACGCGCGAGCGGCGAGCGGTGTTCACTTCGGTGCGGCGAGCGATCTTGCGGATCGCTTTCTTGGCGCCGGGATTATTGGCCATTAGTTCGGACCTTCAAACGGACAGCCGCGCGGGCGGCCGCGAAGCAGGAGAAATCAAGAGCGCGCGGATATACGGGAACGACCGCCCGGGGTCAATCCACCGAGGCGCCAGAATCTCTCCCGCCATCCCGCGTCCTTGGCAAACGGCCGTTCACGACCCCTTGAACGCCGGTTTGCGCTTCTCGACGAAGGCCGCCATGCCTTCCTTCTGGTCGTCGAAGGCGAACAGCGAGTGGAACAAGCGCCGTTCCAGCTGCACGCCCGTGCTGAGCGTGGTCTCGTAGGCGGCGTTGACCAGCTCCTTGTTCATCGCCGTGGCCAGCGGCGACTGGGCGGCGATCTTGGCCGCCACCGCCAGGGCCTCGTCGACCAGGGTGTCGGCCGGGAAGATCCGCGACGCCAGGCCCGCGCGCTCGGCTTCCTCGGCGCCCATCATCCGGCCGGTCAGGATCATGTCCATGGCCTTGGACTTGCCCACCAGGCGCGTCAGACGCTGGGTGCCGCCGATGCCGGGGGCGACGCCGAGATTGATCTCGGGCTGACCGAACTTGGCGGTGTCGGCGGCCAGGATGAAGTCGCACATCATCGCCAGCTCGCAGCCGCCGCCCAGGGCGTAGCCGGCCACCGCGGCGATGATCGGCTTGCGGGTCCCCTCGATGGCCCGGGCTCCGGCGGCGAAGAAGTCGTCCTTGAACATCTGGGCGTAGGACTTGTCCGACATCTCCTTGATGTCGGCCCCGGCCGCGAAGGCCTTGGCCGAGCCGGTGATCACGATGCAGCCGATCGCGTCATCGGCCTGGGCCGCCGCCAGGGCCTGACCCAGCTCGGTCAGCAAGGCGGTGTTCAGCGCGTTCAGCGCCTCGGGCCGGTTCAGCCGGATCAGGGTCACGCCGGGCGCGGCCTCGGGGGTCTCGACGATCAGGGTCTGGTACGCGGCCATCGGCGGGTCTCCTGTTGAGCGCCGCCGTTATAGAGGGCCAGGCGAGGTTGGGGAGCCCCCCGGGGAGCGGGCGTCGCCTCGGCCGTTCCTTACATCGCGATGAACGCGGCCAACTCGTGCGGTTCGCCGGTGGGGAAGGCGGCCTTGAGGTGCTCGAGAAAGGCCGAGACCCGCGCGCTGAGCAGGCGGCGCGACGGGTAGAGCGTCCACAGGTGGATTTCCGGCCCGTCGACGTCGCCCCAATGGGCCAGGCGACCCGCCGCCAGGTCGTGGCTGACCAGCGACACCGGAAGCCGCGCGACGCCGACGCCGGTCCGGACCGCATCGCGGACCATGATCATCGACGACAGGCCCAGGACGGGATCGACCATCAGGGTCGAACGTCCAGTCGCGCTCGCCACCCTCC
Source organism: Caulobacter sp. P1_D6 (assembly GCF_056406095.1). Lineage (NCBI taxonomy): Bacteria > Pseudomonadati > Pseudomonadota > Alphaproteobacteria > Caulobacterales > Caulobacteraceae > Caulobacter > Caulobacter sp. P1_D6. The sequence continues at coordinate 18,293 of NZ_JBFUAW010000006.1, forward strand.
AGGCCTCGGTTCCAGACCCTGTCCCGCGGACGACGGCGGGGACGGCCGAGCCGTCCGCGGGCCGGACAAGGTCGGGGCTGGCCACCACCACCAGGCGGTCGCGCATGAAGGCCCGTCCGACCAGGGTCTCGTCGGGATGCGGATTCACGCGGATCACCAGGTCGTAGCCTTCCTCGACCATGTCGACGGCCCGGTCCTCCGTCGACACCTCCAGGCGGACCTCCGGATATTTGAGGGCGAATTCGGCGGCCAGCCGTCCCATCGCCATCTGCGAGAACAGCAACGGCGCGCTGACCCGGAGCAAGCCGCGCGGGGTGTTGCCGCCGGACGCGATCCCGGCCGCGGTCTCGTCGAGTTCCGTGAGCAGGGCGGCGGTTCGCTCATGGAGCGTCCGTCCCTCCTGGGTGAGCTTCAGCGTCCGGCCGCCACGCTCGAACAGGCGCAGGCCGAGGCTGGCCTCGAGCTCCGCGACCCGGCGCGACAAGGTCGCCTTGGGGCGTCCGGCGGCGCGAGCGGCGCGGCCGACCCCGCCATGCCGGGCGACCAGGTTGAAATCGGCGAGAGCCAGCCAGTCCATGTGTTCCACCTGTGGGACGGAGTGTCCAAATCTAACGGCTATTGGGCCAACTGTGGATCACTAATTTGCCGGGTGTCACTTGAACCCCGGAGATTTTCCCATGACCATCCTCGTTACCGGCGCCACCGGCCGTGTCGGCGGCCACGTCGTCCAGCAACTCGTCCAGCGCGGCGCGGACGTCCGCGTGCTCGTCCGCGATCCCTCGAAGGCCAGCTTCCCGGCCGGCGTGCAGGTCGTGCAAGGCGACCTGCTCGACATCGACGCGGTGCGCGCCGCCTTCAGCGGCGTCCGCACGCTGTTCCTGCTGAACGCGGTCGCGGCGGACGAATTCACCCAGGCGCTGATCGCCCTGAACATCGCCCGCGAGTCCGGCGTCGAGCGCGTCGTCTACCTGTCGGTGATCCACGCCGACCGCTTCGTGAACGTGCCGCACTTCGCGGTGAAGTCGGGCGCCGAGCGGATGATCCAGCAGATGGGCTTTTCCGCCACGATCCTGCGCCCGGCCTACTTCATCGACAACGAACTGACGATCAAGGACGTGGTCCTGAACCACGGCCTCTATCCGATGCCGATCGGCGGCAAGGGCCTGGCCATGGTCGACGCCCGCGACATCGCCGAGGTCGCCGCGATCGAGCTGATCCGTCGCGACCAAGCGCCCGGCAAGCTGCCGACCGAGACCCTCAACCTGGTGGGCCCCGACACCCTGACCGGGTCGGACGTGGCGACGATCTGGTCCGACGTCCTGGGCCGTCCGGTCGCCTATGACGGCGACGATCCCACGGGGTTCGAGCACAACCTGGCCAACTTCATGCCCAAGTGGATGGCCTATGAGATGCGCCTGATGGCCGAGCGCTTCGTCGGCGACGGCATGATCCCCGAGGCCGGCGACGTCGAGCGTCTGACCGAGATCCTGGGCCGCCCGCTGCACACCTATCGCGAGTTCGCGGCCCAGGTCGCCGCGACCGCCGCCAAGCCGGCCTGACCGCCCGGCGCGCCCCCTAAAGGATGACGACCATGATCTATTCGACCGCCACCGTTCCGGTGAACCCGGAAGGCGAGACCAGGCTGACCCGCGCGCAGGCGTGGGCGGGCCTGGAGCTCAAGGCCCGCGACGCCCGCCTGTTCCTGCCGCCGGGCCTCTGCACCCGCTGCGACGTCGTCGAGGAAAGCGCGAGCCATTTCGTCCGTGACGCCACGATCGGCGGCGTCGACCTGCGGGAGATCGTCACCCTGGAACCGCGGAGCAAGGTCACCTTCTTCCAGGCCGCGGGACCGCGCGAAGGCGCCATCGTCAACGAACTCTTCGAGGACGAGGCCGGGGCGCTGCAGCTGCGCTTCTACTGCTATCTCGGCCTGCGCGACAAAACGCCGAACGGTCCGGAGGAGCAGGCCGAACAGGCGCAGTTCGACGGCGACACGGGCTACCGGGCCGCGCTGCTGTCGACGCTGAAGCGCACCCGCGAACTGCTCGCGGCGGGCCAGCTCCAGGCTTGAGGACCTAGGGGCGGGACCGTCTCCCTGGAGGCGGTCCCGCCTAGACCTGGCAGACCGGGCAGAAGAAGGTCGAGCGGCCGGCCTGGACCTCGCGGGCGATCACGCCCTTGCAGCCGGGAGTGGGGCAGGGCTGGCCTTCGCGGTCGTAGACCCGGAAGCGGTGCTGGAAATAGCCCAGGGCCCCGTCGGCCGCGGCGAAGTCCTTCAGGGACGAACCGCCCACCTCGACGGCCTCGGCCAGCACCTCCTTGATCGCCGTGGTCAGGGGCCCCAGCCGCTTGCCGGCGATCATCCCCGCCGGCTTGAACGGCGAGATGTGCGCCCGGTGCAGGGCCTCGCACACATAGATGTTGCCCAGGCCCGCGACGGTCTTCTGGTCCAGCAGCAGGGTCTTGGGCCCCTGCTTGCGGCCGTTGAACCCCGCGACCAGGGTCTCGGCGTCGAAGGCGTCGCTGAGCGGCTCCGGCCCCATGGTCGCGAACCAGGGGTGGCGGTCGAGGCGGTCGGTGGCGATCAGGTCCATGAAGCCGAACCGGCGCGGGTCGTAATAGGTGACGACGGCGCCGGGTTCGGTCTCGAAGACCACGTGGGCGTGCTTGTCGTCGGGCGTGACCTCGCGGGCGAAGTCGCCCGGGCGCGTCGAGCGCGCGCCCTGTTCGGAGGGGGGAGCGGCGATCTCGAAACGCCCGGTCATGCCCAGGTGCATCACCAGGGTGTCGCCGCGGTCGAGCGGGGCCAGCAGGTACTTGGCCCGGCGGTCCAGCCGCAGGATCTTCGCGCCCGTCAGCCGCTGGACGAAGCCGTCGGGCAGGGGGAAGCGCAGGTCGGGACGGTTGGCGCGCACGCGGGCCAGGCGCGCGCCGCTCAGCACCGGCTCCAGGCCGCGGCGCACGGTCTCGACTTCAGGCAGTTCGGGCAAGGCGGACCTCGGAGAATGGCGGGTCGCCAGATATCGGGCATACCGCGCGCCGTTCCTAGAGCGGGACACGCAAAACCGGTGACGGACAAGCACGGGCAGTTATAAGAGCCCCATACCCTATCGGGCGCCACGGGCTGGCCCCGGATGATTTCGAGCGCCAAATTCGAGCAATGACATGACCAAGGCCTCCGCCACCTTCGGATTCAAGGACGTCGACGCCTCGGCCAAGGCCGGCCTGGTGCGCGGCGTGTTCGACCGGGTCGCCAAGAACTACGACCTGATGAACGACGTGATGAGCGGCGGCGTGCACCGGCTCTGGAAGGACGCGGTCGCCGCGCGCCTGAACCCGCAGCCGGGCGAGATCATCATCGACTGCGCCGGCGGCACCGGCGACATGGCCCGCCGTTTCGCCAAGATGACCCGGGCGGCCCAGGAGCGGCGCGGCGGTCCCGACGCCGTGATCAACATCATCGACTACAACGCCGAAATGATCGGCGCGGGGATCGAGAAGGGCGGCGCGCCGGAGATCACCTGGACGGTCGGCGACGCCCAGCGCCTGCCGCTGCCCGACGCCTATGCCGACGCCTATGTGATCTCGTTCGGCATCCGCAACGTCACCGACATCGACGCGGCCCTGCGCGAGGCGCGCCGGGTGCTGAAGCCGGGCGGCCGCTTCATCTGCCTGGAGTTCTCCAAGCCGGTGACCGAGGCCCTGTCCAAGGCCTACGACGCCTATTCCTTCAAGCTGATCCCGCAGTTCGGCGAGTGGCTGGCCAAGGATCGCGACGCCTACCAGTACCTGGTCGAGAGCATCCGCCGCTTCCCCGACCAGAAGACCTTCGCGGGGATGATGGAGAACGCCGGCTTCAAGCGGGTGACGATCACCAACTTCACCGGCGGCGTCGCGGCGATGCACCAGGGCTGGGCGCTGTAAGGTTCGGGTCGATCCGACGCCAGCCGGTGGTTTGCGAGGTAAAGCCTGGACGCCTAGCTCGCGGACTTCGTCAGGGCGTAGCAGTCGCTCGGCCCGGCGATCTCGTCGAGCTGAGGGCGCGTCTCCCAGTTGGCCAGCGCAGCTTCGTGGCGAAGTCCGGCCTTGCGCAGGACCGCGGCGGACGCCGTGTTGTTCGGGTGGCATGTCGCCCACACGCGAAAGATCGAGGGCTGGGCGATCGCCCACGCCACCACGGCCGACGCGGCCTCGGTGGCGAAGCCGCGACCCCAGAACGGCTCTCCAAGGATGTAGCCGAAATCTGCCTTGGGTGGCGACAGTCGAACACCCAGAAACTGGCCAGAAGACGTCTCGGTGACAGCCCACGGGAAGGCCGAGCCTGACTGCCAGCAACTTTCACAGCGCTCCGCGAAGGCGACGCTGTCCGCGATGTCGCGGTGGCGTTCGAAAGGCATGAAGCGCGTCGGCGAAGGCTCGCCGGCGTAGGTTCGGAAGATTTCCGCGGCGTCCGACCGCACGACCGGACGGAGATGCAATCGATCGGTTTGAAAAGCTTCCGGCGCCCGCATTCGCCGATGATGCCCTCAGGACGGGAATGTCCGCAACGGGTGGCGGCCTGTCAGCTTCGCCACGGAAGGACAGGCCGCCGTCCGGAAGCGCTATTTGAGCGGCAGGAAGAGTTCGACGACCACTTCGTGCACCGACGCGTTCGGCGGGAACGAAAAGTGTCGTTGGCAATAGACCGGGAAGTCTCGGGCTTCCTCGCCGCTGGCCGGAAGCCAGTCGCGATAAAGGTAGAGCGCGGCCGGCTCCAGATTATGGGTGTCGTGCACGACGCGCAGCACCGCGCAGCGCCCGCCGGGGATCACGCCGGCCTTCATCACCTCGTCGTCAGGCGCGATCGGCCGGTCGGTCCCGATGCACAGGTCCATGCTGTAGTCGGCGGGGTTTTCGGGACTCCGCTCGGACCGGAAGATGTTGAAGGTCGAGCTGGTCTCGGGCGACAGGCCGGCGTCCTTGCGCCAGGCGATGAACCGCTCGATGGTGGCGCCGAGCGTCGCCCGGTCGCCACGATGCTCGAGGATCGCCACCGGCGTTGGAGCGACGTCGCGGATCATCACGTCGTTATGGTCGTAGGTAATCGGCATGAGCTTGCTCCTGGCGTTGTCCAAAGGCCCGAAGGCCGCAAGCCACGGCGCCCAGTCGGGCGATTTGCGGAACGATGAAGGCGATTGGCCGAACCTTTGCCGAAAGGCGCGGGCGAAGGCGTCGGGTGCGTCGTAGCCGGCCTCCATCGCGATTTCCGTGACGCTCTGAGCGTCCCGCGAGGCAAGCCGGTGCGACGCGCGCTTCAACCGGGCAAGCTGGACATAGCGATGCACGGACAACCCGAAGGTCGCCATGAACTGCCGGTGGAAATGGAACTTGGAGAAGGCCGCCACGCGGCTGACCGTTTCCAGGTCCAGATCACCGTCGAGATGCTGGTCGACATGGTCCAGCACCCGCTGCATCCGGGCGTGATAGTTTCTAAGCGCCGCCTTCATCGTCACCGTCTCCGTGGCGCCGCCAGCTAGTCGCTCGCCTGATCGTGCTCGACCGATCTTGCGGTTTAGCGTCAACGGGGCCGACTTTCCGCGCCCCCTGGCCGGTGAGCATCGACGATCGCGGAACCACCGCAACCGCTCGGAGGCGGATTTCCGTTCTGCTGGGAAGGTTTCCGCATGCCGCTTTTCGCGGCTCGCGGCGGGTCGGCGACGAAAGCAGCCTTGACCGGAGCGCGCGGAGCGGGCTTTCAGGCCGGGACATGAACGTTCTCAAGCCTGCCCGTCGTTCGCCGATCGAGACCCTCGCCGCATGAGCCGGGTCGCCGCGTGCCTGCGCCTGATCGCCACCGGCTGGGCCTTGGTCCGGGCCGACGCCCTGGTTCCGCGCGAGCTGGAGCCGGTCCTTCCGCCGTCGGCGCTCTGGGCGGGTCGCGCCCTGCGGCTGTTCGCCGGCGGCGCCGCGCGCAAGGGCCGGCCCGGCGAGCGTCTGGCGCGGGTGCTGGAGCATGAGGGTCCCGCCGCGATCAAGATGGGCCAGTTCCTGTCGACCCGGGCCGACATCTTCGGAAGCCAGTTCGCCGAGGACCTGTCGCACCTGAAGGATCGCCTGCCCGCCTTCCCGCTGGAGATCGCCAAGGCCGAGATCGAGCGCGGCCTGGGCCGGCCGCTCGACACGCTCTACGCCAGTTTCGAGACCTCGATCGCCGCCGCCTCGCTGGCCCAGGCCCATTCGGCGACCTTGCTGGACGGGACCCGGGTGGCGGTGAAGGTCCTGCGGCCGGGCATCGAGCGCCAAGTCGTCCGGGACAGCGCCGCCCTGCGCCTGGCCGCCGACCTGGCCCAGCGTCTGGTTCCCGCCGCCCGCCGCCTGCGGCCGCGCGAGTTCGTCGAGGTGGTGATCCGGGCCCTGGACCTGGAGCTGGACCTGCGCTTCGAGGCCGCCGGCTGCGCCGAGTTGGGCGAGGCCATGAAGCTGGACCCCTACATGCGCGCGCCTCAGGTGGTGTGGGACGGGGTCGGCAAGCGGTTCCTGACCCTGACCTGGGCCACGGGCCTGGCCCTGTCGGACCCCGCCGCCCTGGAGCAGCCGGGCCTGAACCGCAAGGCCCTGGCCGAGGCCGTGACGCGTGGCTTCCTGGCCCAGGCCCTGGACCACGGCCTGTTCCACGCCGACCTGCACGAAGGCAACCTGTTCGTCAGCGCCCCGGCCTCGATCGTGGCGGTCGACTACGGCATCCTGGGCCGCCTGGGCCAAGCCGAGCGCAAGTACCTGGCCGAGATCCTGTACGGCTTCCTCAATCGCGACTATCCGCGCGTGGCGGCGGTGCATTTCGACGCCGGCTACGTGCCCGCCCACCAGGATCGCGACGCCTTCGCCCAGGCCCTGCGGGCGGTGGGCGAGCCGGTGTTCGGCCGCGACGCCCAAGGCGTCTCGATGGGCAAGCTCTTGGCCCAGCTGTTCGAGATCACCGCCTTGTTCGACATGGCCCTGCGCCCGGAACTGGTGCTGCTGCAGAAGACCATGGTCACGGTCGAGGGCGTGGCCCGCCGCATCGACCCGACCCACGACCTGTGGGCCGCCGCCGACCCGGTGGTGCGCCGCTGGATCGCCCGCGAGCTGTCGCCGACCGCCAAGGTCCGCGACTTCGCCGACGAGGCCGTGCGGGCGATCCGCGCCCTGGCCCGCCTGGCCGAGACGCCGACCGTTCCGGCCGTCGTGGTCGAGCAGCGCCCTGCCCGGCCGCTGCTGTGGTTCCTGGCCGGCGCCGCGGTGGCGGGCCTGGCGTTCGCCGCGGGGGCTTGGCTGGTTTAGAGGGGGAGACCCGCGCGCCTGTCGCGCCCTCACCGCCCCAATGTCGCCAGCCGCTCGCGGAGACCGCTCTGCCGGCACGCCGTAAGGCGCCTTCACCCCTCACCCTCCCATTGCTTCGCAACGGCCCCCCTCTCCCCTCCGGGAGAGGGTTTGGATCGCGCTCTGGACTTCAATCAAGCCCAGGGGCGGCGTGGCCGCCGCCCCTGGGTCCCGGTCGCCCGCCAGGCGAGCCGGGAAACGAAGGGAAGGCGCGGTGGGGCCGCTCGCCTTCCCTTCGGCGCCTCCCCCTGGGCGCGCTGGAACGGCGGCTTAGCTGTCGCCGGCGACGGAGGTCCGATCGCGGGACGCGGTGGTTCGCCGGCCCTGACCCGCCTTCTGCGTCGCCCAATAGACCGCGCCGTCGTCGGGCTTGAACATGGTGCGCGGCGCCCCCGCCTTGGTGACCACCGCGAAGACGTTGTCCTTGGGGTCGTAGATCAGGGTGTCGCCATTGGCGCGCTTCAGGGTTTCGGCGCCGGCCGGCGGGTGGCCGACGAAAGCGTGGGTCTTGCGGACATAGTCGTCGACATCGGCGGCGGCGAACTCGGCGCCGTAGCGCTCGAAGCCCCGCTGGGCGTTCTCCTCGGCCGTGCGCGTGCGGTTGGCCGCCCACATCGGCTTGCCCGCCACCTTGCGCACCGGCGCGTCGCGGGGATCGGGCCGGGTGGGCGCGCTGTCATACGACGGCGCGTCGCGATCGGACGCCGGTTCGGCCGCCGAAGCGACGTCGCCGGCCTTGGGCGCCTTCACCGCTGAAGCGCCGCCGTCGCAGGCCCCGACGCTCAAGGCCACGCCGACAATCGCGAACGCGGAAAGCCAGGACGCGCACCGTACCGTCATGATCGATCTCCAGGTGTTTTCTCTACTTTTACGATTAAGAACGAAGAAAGAACGGATGTCGAGTCCCTGTTAAGGTTTTTGCGCGAGGGGGCTTACGCTGGACGCCGCGTCGCTCTATGCGCCTGAGGGCGCCCCCTTGGAGGCGAGACCCGCCGGAGGCCGATGACATGACCGAGAAGCGAGTTCTTCTGATCGTCGGCGGCGGCATCGCCGCCTACAAGGCGCTGGAGCTGACCCGGCTGCTGCGCAAGGCCGGGGTCGGCGTGCGGCCGATCCTGACCAAGTCGGGCGCCGAGTTCGTCACCCCCCTCTCCCTTTCCGCCCTCGCCGAGGACAAGGTCTATAGCGAGCTGTTCTCGCTGACCGACGAGGCCGAGATGGGCCATATCGAGCTGTCGCGCTCGGCCGACTTAGTGGTGGTGGCCCCAGCGACCGCCGACCTGATCGCCAAGGCCGCCAACGGCCTGGCCGGAGACCTGGCCTCCACGACCCTGCTGGCCACCGACAAGCCGGTGCTGATGGCCCCGGCCATGAACGTGCGGATGTGGCTGCACCCGGCGACCCAGCGCAACCTGGCGACCCTGAAGGCCGACGGCGTGACGTTCGTCGGCCCCGACGAAGGCGCCATGGCCTGCGGCGAGTTCGGCCCCGGCCGTCTGGCCGAGCCGCCGGTGATCTTCGAGGCGATCATGGCCGCGCTCGCCGGGCCCGCCGCCCGGCCGCTGGTCGGCAAGCACGCCCTGGTCACCGCCGGCCCGACCTTCGAGCCGATCGACCCGGTGCGCGGCATCACCAACCGCTCCAGCGGCCGGCAGGGCTACGCCATCGCCGGCGCCCTGGCCAAGCTGGGCGCGCGGGTGACGCTGGTCAGCGGGCCGGTCGCCCTGCCCACCCCGCTGGGCGTCGACCGCGTCGACGTCGAGACCGCGCGCGACATGCTGGCCGCCTGCCAGGCCGCCCTGCCCGCCGACGTCGGGGTGTTCGTGGCCGCCGTGGCCGACTGGCGGATCGACGAGGTGTTCGGCGTCAAGCTGAAGAAGGACAAGGGCGGCCCGCCCGCCCTGACCTTCGTCGAGAACCCCGACATCCTGGCGACGCTTTCGGCCTCCGGACCGAAGCGCCCGAAGCTGGTGATCGGCTTCGCGGCCGAGACCAACGATGTCGAGATGCACGCCCGCGCCAAGCTGGCGCGCAAGGGCTGCGACTGGATCATCGCCAACGACGTCACCGAGCCCGGCGTGATGGGCGGCGACGAGAACGCCGTCCTGCTGATCTCCAAGGACAAGACCGAACGCTGGACGCGGGCCGCCAAGGACTCCGTGGCCCACGACCTCGCCCAACGCATAGCCCAATCCCTGGAAACGAGCCTTTCATGACCACCCCGCACATCCCCGTCGTCCAACTGGCCCACGCCGAGGGCCTGCCCCTGCCCGCCTATGAGACCAACGGCGCGGCCGGCATGGACCTGCGGGCCGCGGTGGACGAGGACGCGCCGCTGGTGCTGAAGCCGGGCGCGCGCTTCATGGTCCCCACGGGCCTGGCCTTCGCCGTGCCGCTGGGCTTCGAGGCCCAGGTGCGGCCGCGCTCGGGCCTGGCCGCCAAGGCCGGCGTCACCTGCCTGAACACCCCCGGCACCATCGACAGCGACTATCGCGGCGAGGTGAAGGTGATCCTGATCAATCTGGGGGAAGAGGACTTCACCATCCGCCGGGGCGACCGCATCGCCCAGCTGGTGATCGCGCCCGTGGTCCAGGCCTCGTGGGGCCTGACGACCAGCCTGGACGAGACGGCGCGCGGCGCGGGCGGCTTCGGCTCGACCGGCGGGCGCTAAACTCCGGAGCGGCGGCGACCAGCCGCCGCGTCCTCAACCCCCGTGCAGGGCGGGCGACATCGCCAGATAGCCGCCGAACCCCGCCGCGAAGGCGGCGGCCGCCAGCCACAGGACGGGGCGGAACATCGAGAGCGGGCCGCTTCGGGCGTTCATCGGGGCGTTCATGGGCGCTTCCTGGGCGACAGCACGGAACGAACAGCTCCGTCCTTGGAAATACGCGCGCACAGCTCCCCCGGTTGCCGACGCTCGAAGATTAATGGGTGATTCGCCCGCAGCGAGAAAGTGCGCTGAAGACACGCTCCGGCACTATGCGAACGCGCCGGATCACACCGTTCGCGCGACGTGACGACGCAGGCTTGAGCTTTCGCTCCGGACCCGGTTGATTTTTGGACGGGTGCGTCCATTTATCCCTTGCCCGGGACGTAGGTCCGATATATCGCCCCGGTCCATCGGGTTGTTTTCAGGATCGTCACGTCCATGGCCGCCGCGTCCAACAAGAAGCTTGTTCCCCTGATCGTCGGCGGCGTGGCCGTCGTGGCGCTGGTCGTCGGGGGCGGACTGTGGTTCGTCGACAAGCAGCGCTACGAGACCACCGACAACGCCTTCGTCCAGGCCGACACCGTGCAGGTCAGCCCGCAGGTCTCGGGCTATGTCGCCGAGGTGCTGGTGGCCGACAACCAGCGGGTCGAGGCCGGCCAGGTGGTCGCGCGCATCGACCCCGCGCCCCTGCAGGCCAAGCTGGACCAGGCCATCGCCAACGCCCAGGCCCTGGAAGCCGCCATCAAGGGCGTCGACGACAAGGCCGCCCTCGAACAGGCGATGATCGCCCAGCGCGCCGCCGGCGTCGCCAGCGCCCAGGCCGACCAGGGCCGCGCCAAGGCCGACCTGGTGCGTTACGACGCCCTGGCCAAGCAGGGCTGGGTGTCCACCCAGAAGGTCCAGACCACTCAAGCCAGCGCCGCCCAGTCGGCCGCCGCCGTGCAGAGCGCTCAAGCCGCCCTGGAAGCCGAACGCCGCACGGCGGAGTCGCTGGGCTCGGCCCGCGCCCAGACCGTGGCCCAGGCCGCCGCCGCCCGCGCCGCCGTCGAGCAGGCCCGCATCGACCTGGATCGCACCGTGATCCGCGCGCCCGCCTCCGGCGTGGTCGGGGCCCGCGCCGTACGCCCCGGCCAGCTGGTCTCGCCGGGCGTGGCCCTGATGTCGATCGTGCCGGTCGGCCAGGGCTACATCGTCGCCAATTTCAAGGAGACCCAGGTCGCCCGCCTGCGCGTGGGCCAGCCGGTCGAGATCAAGGCCGACGCCTTCGGCAAGAGCGTGATCCACGGCAAGCTGGACAGCTTCGCCCCGGCCACCGGCCAGGAGTTCGCCCTGATCCCGGTCGAGAACGCCGTGGGCAACTTCACCAAGATCACCCAGCGCCTGCCGGTGAAGATCGTCGTCGAGAAGTCGGAACTGGGCTCGGCCCTGCGCCCCGGCCTGTCGGTCGACGTCAAGGTCGACGTGCGCGACCGCTCGGGCCCCTCGTTCGCCGAGGCCGGCCAGCCGAACGCGCCGCAACTGGCCCAGCGCGGCGTGGCGCGCTAGGCGCGTCAGGCCAGGAGCCCGGTCATGACCGACGCCGCCCTCCCCGCCCAGGCCGCGCCCAAGCCGGCCGCGCCGGCCCAGGAGATCGACTGGGGCCGGCTGATGCTCGGCTTCGGGGCCATGGTCATCGGCCAGTTCATGGCCATCCTCGACATCCAGATCGTGGCGGCCTCGCTGCCGCAGATCCAGGCCGGGGTGGGCGCCAGCGCCGACCAGGTCAGCTGGATCCAGACCGCCTACCTGATCCCCGAGGTCGTGATGATCCCGCTGTCGGGATATCTGTCGCGGCTGTGGGGGACGCAGCGCGTCTACCTGATGTCGTGCACCGGCTTCATCGTCATGAGCGTGCTGACGGGCCTCAGCTCGTCGATCGACATGATGATCATCACCCGGGCCCTGCAGGGCTTCATTGGCGGGGCGATGATCCCGACGGTGTTCGCCGTGGCCTTCACCGCCTTCCCGCCCGAGCGGCGCGTGACGGCCAGCGTGATCATGGGCCTGATCGTCACCCTGGCCCCGACGGTCGGCCCCACCCTGGGCGGCCACCTGACCGAGTGGCTCAGCTGGCGCTGGCTGTTCTTCATCAACGTGCCGACCGGCATCGTGGTGCTGTTCGGCGTGGCCCGCTGGGGCCAGTTCGACAAGGGCGACCCCAGCCTGGCTAAGGGCTTCGACTGGTTCGGCCTGGCGGTCATGGCGATCTTCCTGATGAGCATGCAGTTCGTGCTGGAGGAAGGCTCCAAGGACGGCTGGTTCGAGGACAGCGGCATCCTGGCCCTGACCGTGACGGCCGTCGTCACCGGCGTGGTCTTCGTCTGGCGCTCGCTGAGCTATCGCAACCCGATCGTCGAGCTGCGGGCCTTCGCCAACCGCAACTTCAGCATCGGCGTGATGATGACGGCCGTGTCGGGAGCCAGCCTGTTCGGCGGCACCTTCCTGCTGCCGCAGTTCCTGGGCCGCGTTCGGCACTATTCGGCCTCGGAAGTCGGCACCACCATGGTGGTCTCGGGCCTGTCGATGTTCGCCACCGGACCGATCGCCGGCCGCCTGGTGCGCCAGATGGACCCGCGCATCCCGATGTTCATCGGCTTCCTGCTGGCGGGCTGGGGCATGTACATGGCCCACGGCGTGACCAAGGACTGGGGCTTCTGGGAGTTCGCCGGGGTCCAGGCTTGCCGGGGCGTGGGGGTGATGATCGCCATGATCGCCACCCAGCAGGTGACGATGAGCACCCTGCCCCAGCACATGGTCAAGAACGCCTCGGGCCTGGTGAACCTGGCCCGCAACACCGGCGGCGCGATCGGCCTGGCCCTGCTGGCCACGGCGATCACCAACCAGACGGCGCTGTACTACATGGGCCTGTCGGACGAGATGGGTCAGGGCGACGCCCGGATCGCCAGCATGATGACCGGCCTCGCCGCGCGCATGCAGCAGCTGGGCGTGGCCGATCCGGACGGCGCGGCGCGCAAGGCGATCAGCGGCATGTTGAGCCAGCAGGCCACGGTGCTGGCCTTCGGCGACAGCTTCACCTTGCTGGCCTACGGCTGCTTCATCGCCGCCGCCGTCTCGCTGCTGGCCAAGCCGGCCAGGAATGCTCCTCCTCCCCCTTCGGACGCGCACTGACATGCCTAGAGTCGCTGGCCAGATCGATGTCGCCAAGACCGAAGCCATCCTCGACGCCGCCGTCGAGGTGATCGGCCAGCGCGGCCTGGGCGCGCCGATGGAGGCCATCGCCAAGCGGGCGGGCGTCTCCAAGCAGACCGTCTACAACCACTACGGCTCCAAGGCCGAGCTGATGCGGGCCCTGATGCAGCGGCGCGTGGAATCCATCACCGCTCCGCTGCGCGATCCCGGGGCCGTCGACAATCCGACGCAGACCCTGGAGGCCTACGCGCTCTCGCTGCTGGAGACCCTGATCACCAACAAGAGCTACTCGATGATGCGGGTGATCATGCTGGGCGCGGGCGAGATGCCCGATGTCGCCCAGGAGGTCTACGAGGCCGGCCCCCTGAGCGCCCGTCGTCAGCTGGCCGCCTTCCTGAAGGCCGAGACCGAGCTGGGCCGCATGAAGGTCGAGGACTTCGACCAGGCCGCGGAACTGTTCTCCGGCATGGTCATGGGCCAGAGCCAGATGCGCTCGCTGCTGCGCCTGCCGTCCGACAAGACGCCGGAAGAGTACCGCCGCCTCGCGCGCGAAGCCGCCGAGCGCTTCATGCGCGCCTACGCCCCATAGAAAAAGGCCCCCGCCGCGAGGCGAGGGCCCTGTCTCTTTCGCGATGTCGCCGAGCCCTAGGCTTCGGCTTCGTCGGGCATGCCCATCATGTGGAAGCCCGCGTCGACGTGGACGACCTCGCCGGTGGTCGAGCGGCCCAGGTCCGAAACCAGCCACAGGGCCGCGCCGGCGACGCCTTCCATCGAGGTGTCTTCCTTCATGGCGCTGAACGCCCGGCCCTGGGCGATCATGCCGCGGCCGCCGGCGATGCCGGCCAGGGCCAGGGTGCGCATGGCGCCGGCCGAGATGGCGTTGCAGCGGATGCCCTTGGGGCCCAGGTCGCGGGCGATGTAGCGGGTCGCCGCTTCCAGGGCGGCCTTGGCCACGCCCATGGTGTTGTAGTTCGGAATGGTCCGCTCCGATCCCAGATAGGTCATGGTGATCAGCGAACCACCGTTCGGCATGATCTTCGCGGCGCGCTTGGCGACGTCCACGAAGCTGAAGGCCGAGATGTTCATGGCCAGCAGGAAGCCGTCACGGGTGGTGTTGTCGACGAACGAGCCCTTCAGCTCGTCCTTGTTGGCGAAGGCCACCGAGTGGACCACGAAGTCGATCGTCCCGAACTTCTCCTCGATCGCGACGAAAGCCGCGTCCATCGAGGCGTCGTCGGTGACGTCGGCCGGGACCAGGGTGGTGACGCCGATGCTCTCGGCCAGCGGCCGCACGCGGCGCTCGAGCGCTTCGCCCTGGTAGGTGAAGATCATCTCGGCGCCCTGGGCGGCGAGCTGCGAAGCGATGCCCCAGGCGATCGAATTATGGTTCGCGACGCCCATGACGAGGCCCTTCTTGCCTCGCATCAGCTCGCCCTTGGGGAATGCGTAATCGTCGGCCATGGCTTGGCTCTCCTGGAATCCTTGAGCGCTAGCTAGCAGGCGCTCGTTGTTCGCGGAACCCTTCAGACGGGATCAATGTCGAGGCCTGCGGGCGACAGGTCGGCCCGAGCGCGGGTGTGGAGGGCCTGGAACGCCGCTTCCAGATGCCGGGCGAAGGCGACGGGGTCGAACACCGACGAGGTCCGCAAAGACTTGTCCAGGCGGGTTTTCAGCGCTTGGAGCGCCGCTCGATCCGAGGCCAGGCGCACGGCGGCGGCGACATAGGCCTGGACGTCCGGCGCGATCAGTTCGGGCAGGCCCAGCGCGGTCAGCAGGCTGGCGCCGACCCGGCTGGCGAAGCTCTTGCCTGGAAGGGTCAGCAGCGGAACCCCCATCCGCAGGGCGTCGCTGGCCGTGGTGTGGGCGCCGTAGGGCCAGGTGTCGAGCACCAGGTCGGCCAGGCCCTGGCGCGCCAGATGGTCGGCGTGCGGGGCGGGCGCGGCGAAGATCAGGCGCTCGGGATCGATCCCCGCCTCCTCCGCCCGAGCCCGCAGGTTGGCGGCGACGCCGGGCGAGCCTTCGTAGAGCCACAGCACCGCGCCGGGCGCGCCCTCCAGGATGGCCATCCACGCCACGAAGGTCTCGGGCGTGATCTTGGCCGGATTGTTCAGGCAGGCGAACACGAGGGCGTCGTCCGGCAGTCCGGCGTCGGCGCGGCTGGCGGTCGCTTCGGGCGCGGCCAGGGCGTCATTGGGCTGGTAGAGCGGCAGGCGGACCACCGCCTCGCTCCAATCGCCTTCCGCCCCCGGCGGCAGCACCACCGCGTCGGCGACCGCGTAGTCGACATAGGGGGCCGCCAAGGTTCCGGGATAGCCCAGCCAGCTGACCTGAACCGGCGCGGCGCGATGGGCCAGGATCCCCGGCCGGCCGTCCTGGGTGTAGCCCTTCAGGTCCACCACGATGTCGACGCCCAACTCGCGGGCCAGAGACGCCACGGCGGCGTCGGACATCCGGCGCACATCGATCCGGCGCTCGAACGTCGCGTCGATCCGCTCGCGCAGGGCGCCGCCCAGGTCGGGACCGTAGGACAGGGCGATAATCTCGAACCGCTCGCGATCGTGGGCCTCCAGCAGGCCGGCCATGAGCCGGGCGGTGGCGTGGTCGTGCAGGTCGGCCGACAGATAGGCGACGCGGATCCGGTCGCCCGGCGGGCGCGGCGGCCAGACGGGGGTCGGCGCGGCGGTCGGCGCGGCCAGGCCGGCGACGACACGATGCAGGGCCGGGTCGTCGAACGCCGACAGGGCCGCGAACGGGCCGACGGCCGCCCGCCCCGCCTCCAGCTCGGCTCGGATGGCCGCCAACAGGGCCGCGTCGTCCCGCCAGTCGCAGACCAGGCGGCGCGCATGCAACAGGTCGCCGACGGCGCGGGGATGGCGGGGGTCCAGGGCGACCACCCGCTCCAGGTCCAGAGCCGCCTCGGCGGGTCGCCCGAGCAGCATCAGCAAGGCGGCGCGGTTGGCCAGGGGTTGGGAATGATTGGGCGCGGCGGCGCAGGCCTGGTCGTGGGCCGCCAGGGCCTGGTCGAACCGGCCGAGGTCCGACAGCGCCCCGCCGCGATTGCACAGGGCGTCCACGAAGCCCGGCGACAGCGCCAGGGCGCGGTCGTAGGCCGTCAGGGCCTCTTCCGGCCGGCCGAGGCGGCGCAGGGCCACGCCCTGGGCGTTCAGGACCATCGGATTGGCGGGATCGGCCGCCAGGGCGGCGGCGCTGGCGGACAGGCCCTCCTCGAACCGCTCAAGCGAGACCAGGGCGGCGGCGCGCGCCGTCAGCACGCCGGCCCGGGCGGGATCCAGCGCCAGGGCGCGGTCGAGGGCGTCCAGGGCCTCCGCCGTTCGTCCCAGCGCCAGCCGCGACACCCCCAGCATGTGCCAGGCGGCCGTCGCGCCGGGATCGTCGCGGACCAGGCGCTCGCACAGCGCCGCCGCCTCGGCGGCACGGCCGGTCTGGTAGAGGTCGAAGGCTTGGCGCGCGGTCATGGCCTGAACCGCCCGCCCCGCCGGATCAGTCGGCCTTGCTGAAGATCAGCGTGCCGTTGGTGCCGCCGAAGCCGAAGCTGTTGGACATCACCGTGGTCAGCGGCTTGTCCGAACGCTCCAGCAGGATCGGCAGGTCGGCGAACTCGGGATCGAGGTTTTCGATGTTGGCGCTCTTGGCGGCGAAGCCGTTGTCGAGCATCAGGATCGAGTAGATCGCCTCCTGCGCCCCGGCCGCGCCCAGGCTGTGCCCGGTCAGCGACTTGGTTGAGGAGATCAGCGGGGCCTTGTCGCCGAACACGTCGCGGACCGCGCCCATCTCCTTGCTGTCGCCGACCGGCGTGGAGGTGCCGTGCGGGTTCAGGTAGTCGATGGTCCGGCCGCCGGCCTCGGCCATGGCGATCTTCATGCAGCGCGCAGCGCCCTCGCCGGACGGGGCGACCATGTCGAAACCGTCCGAATTGGCCGCGTAGCCGACCACTTCGCCGTAGATCTTGGCCCCGCGCGCCTTGGCGTGTTCGTATTCTTCCAGCACCACGATGCCGGCGCCGCCGGCGATCACGAAGCCGTCGCGGTCCTTGTCGTAGGCGCGGCTGGCCACGGCCGGACGGTCGTTGAAGTTGCTGCTCATCGCGCCCATGGCGTCGAACAGGTTGGACAGGGTCCAGTCCAGTTCCTCGCAGCCGCCGGCGAAGACGATGTCCTGCTTGCCCATCTGGATTTGCTCGGCGCCCGCGCCGATGCAGTGGGCGCTGGTCGCGCAGGCCGAGCTGATCGAATAGTTGATGCCGCGGATCTTGAACCAGGTCGACAGCACGGCCGACGGGCCCGAGCTCATGGCCTTGGGCACCGCGAACGGACCGATCCGCTTGGGGCCCTTTTCCTTGGTGGTGGCCGCCGCCTCGACGATCACCCGCGTGGACGGACCGCCCGAACCGACGATCAGCCCCGTGCGCTCGTTGGAGACCTCGGTCTCCTCCAGGCCGGCGTCGGCGATCGCCTGTTCCATGGCGATGTGCGCATAGGCCGTGCCGGGCGCCAGGAAGCGCGCGGCGCGGCGATCGACCAGGGCTTCCCAGCTGTCCAGCTTGACGCTGGCGTGAACCTGGCAGCGGAAGCCCAACTCGGCGTACTCCGGCGCGAAAACCACGCCGGACTTGGCTTCACGCAGTGAGGCGAGCACCTCATTGGCGTTGTTGCCGATGGACGAGACGATCCCCAGTCCGGTGACGACGACGCGACGCATGAATAATCCTCTTTTCTTCCCCCGATCCAGAAGGGGTCGACTCTAGAGCGGCCGACCCTGCGACTGGATCAAGACGCCATCTGCTCGGCGGTGAACAGGCCGACCTTCAGGTCCTTGGTTTCGTAGATGACCTTGCCGTCGGCTTCCAATACGCCGTCCGCGATGCCCATCACCAGCTTGCGCATGATGACGCGCTTCAGGTCGATCTTGTAGACGACCTTCTTGATGTCCGGCGTGACCTGGCCGGTGAACTTCAC
Source organism: Caulobacter sp. P1_D6 (assembly GCF_056406095.1). Classification (NCBI taxonomy): domain Bacteria; kingdom Pseudomonadati; phylum Pseudomonadota; class Alphaproteobacteria; order Caulobacterales; family Caulobacteraceae; genus Caulobacter; species Caulobacter sp. P1_D6. The sequence goes on from NZ_JBFUAW010000006.1 coordinate 36,506, forward strand.
CTCGCCCACGCCCAGGGCGCGGCCGCGGCCGGGACCGCCGGACCAGCCCAGGAAGAAGCCGACCAACTGCCACAGGGCGTCCAGGCCCAGGCAACCGGGCATGACCGGGTCGCCGATGAAGTGGCAGGCGAAGAACCACAGGTCCGGATTGATGTCGAACTCGGCCTCGACGTAACCCTTGCCGTACTTGCCGCCTTCGGACTCGATGCGGACGATGCGATCGAACATCAGCATCGGCGGCGCCGGCAGCTGGGCGTTGCCGGGGCCGAACAGTTCGCCTCGGCCGCAGGCCAGGAGCTCGTCGAAGGTGTAGGAACTTTGTTGCATGGCCTCGCCCTAGCACGGCGGCGGGCCGCGCCTCAATGTTACTTTCGGTAACGCGTGTGATCGCCAATCGCTGCCCAAGGGCTGAAACGGGGCGAAAACGTCCTATTCCTTGCACTGCACCTGAGGCGCGGCTCCCCAGATTTCACTTTGCGGCGCCCAGCCCGACTCGCCGTCGGCCTTCAGCTTGCACCAGCCCTTTTCGCAACGGTCGAGACCGGCGGTCGAGCGGCCGGCCAGATAAGCGCTGATCCGCGCGTCGGCCTTGGGCTGGGCCCGCAGCGCCAGGGGCGTGGGCTGGACGCGCATGGCGGTGCGGCGGCCGTCGGTGGTGCGCTTGTGCACCCAGGCCAGGTTGCCCTCGGGATCGCAGATCCTGCGCCACTCGCGGGTTTCGGCCACCACCTGCACCGGCATGCCCTTGGCCTTGTAGATCCACAGCAGGCGGTGCGCCTCGTCCGGCCCGACGCGCGCGTTCACCTCGCCGTACTTCAGCGACACGTAGCGCGGCACCTCCATGCCCGACGGCGTGACCTTGGGGCCTTGCGCCCAGGCGGCGCCCGCTCCGAGCACGGCCAGTCCGGCCGCGACGAGCGTCAAGGCGCCGAGCGAACGATGTTTGCAATTCGTCGGCATGTTGCTTGGCCGCACCCGGCCCCTTTGCTACTGATTTCAAACACCCGCCCGGCGCCCCATTTGGGAAACGCCCAATTGGGGAAGGCTTTTCGAACCGCTCATGTCAGCTCGCAAGCTCAAAGTCATCGTCACCCGCAAACTCCCCGATCCGGTGGAGACGCGGATGTGCGAGCTGTTCGACACCCAGCTGAACGTCACCGACAAACCCTTGACGGCCGATGAACTGGTCGAGGCCATGAACCAGGCCGACGTGCTGGTGCCCACCATCACCGACCGCATCGACAGCCGCCTTCTGTCGCGATCCGGCGACCGGCTCAAGCTGATCGCCAATTTCGGGGCGGGCGTGGACAATATCGACGTCGCCACGGCCAACGCCCGGGGCATCATCGTCACCAACACCCCCGGCGTGCTGACCGAGGACACCGCCGACCTGACCATGACCCTGATCATGGCCGCCTCGCGCCGGATCGTCGAGGGCGCGGAGGTGGTCAAGGCCGGCGGCTTCCACGGCTGGTCGCCGACCTGGATGCTGGGCCGCCGCCTGTGGGGCAAGCGCCTGGGCATCATCGGCATGGGCCGCATCGGCCAGGCCGTGGCCCGCCGCGCCAAGGCCTTCGGCATGCAGGTGCACTATCACAACCGCAAGCCCGTCAGCCCGCGCATCGCCGAGGAACTGGGCTGCACCTATTGGGAAAGCCTGGACCAGATGCTGGCCCGGATGGACTTCATCTCGGTCAACTGCCCGCACACCCCGGCGACCTACCATCTGCTGTCGGCCCGCCGGCTCAAGCTGCTGCGGCCCCACGCGATCGTCGTCAACACAGCCCGCGGCGAGGTGATCGACGAAGGGGCCCTGGCCAACATGCTGGCGCGCGGCGAGATCGCCGGGGCGGGCCTGGACGTCTACGAGCACGAGCCGGCCATCAACCCCAAGCTCCTGAAGCTGCCCAATGTCGTGCTGCTGCCCCACATGGGCTCGGCCACCGTCGAGGGCCGCGTCGACATGGGCGAGAAGGTCATCGTCAACGTGAAGACCTTCATGGACGGCCACCGCCCGCCGGACCGCGTCATCCCGTCGATGCTCTGATCCGACAAGCTTGACCGTGTAAGCCAAACACGCTCCTGTCGCCGGGGTTGCATTCGGGGGCTTACATGATTTCTCGGCGTGGGGTGTTGGCCGGCGGCGCCGTCGCGCCGGCGGTGCTGGGCGCGGCCGTGGCGGTTCCGGCCGCCCAGATCCCTCCGACCCTCGACGAGCTTCTGGCGCCATCCACCCTGCTGGGCGCGGCGCTCTCGCCGAACGGGACCCAGCTGGCGGTGCTGCGGGTGGAGCACGAGCGCGAGCAGCTCAAGGCCTACGTCCTGCTGCAGCACGCCGACCAGCCCAAGGTCGCGCCGACGGTGGTGCTGATCGGGAACTACGACGTCCAGCGGATCGAATGGGCCAACGACGAGCGGCTGCTGATCTGGGTCGACGTGCACAAGGAGCTGGACGGCAGGCCCACCCGCGTCCGCTACGGCGACCTCTATTTCGACGTGCCCAAGAGCCGCATCCTGTCGATGAACCTGGACGGTTCGGAGTCCGCCCTGCTTTTCGGCCAGGAGGAGCGGCTCCTGCGCGAGTTCGACCTGGCCACGGTCGTCGACACCCTGTCCGACGATCCCAACCAGGTCCTGATGCAGGCCTGGGACAGCCAGAAGCTCTGCTACGTCCTCTACAAGGTCGACGTGCGGACCGGGGCGGCGACCTTCTTCGAGCGCGGGTCGCAGGCGACCTATGGCTGGTTCACCCAGAACGGCGTGCCCGTCGTGCGCTTTGATTCCAACCGTCGGGGCACGGTGGTGTCGATGTTCACCCGCGCCCCGGGGGCGCCGGACTGGACCCTGTATCGCAAGTTGCGCCGTGACGAGATGCGCAAGTTTTCCGATCTGGAGGTCGTCGGTTCGACGCCGGACGTCGGCGTCCTGCTGGTCGCCTCGGAACGCGACGGCGACGACGGCAAGGTGCTGCGGCGGTTCGACCTCAACAAGCTGGAGCTCGGCGACGCGGTGGTGGCCAAGCCGGGCCGCGACATCACCGGCGTGTTCATCGACGAACGCAGCCGCCTGATCGCCGCCTCGTTCACCGAGGACCGCAACGACTACCTGTTCTTCGAACCTGGTCTGAAGACCCAGTTCGACCAGCTGTCGGCGGTGTTCCGCAACGACGTCAATGTCGGCTTCGTCGACGTCAGCCTCGACCACAAGCGCTTCGTGCTGAGCACCACCAACCCGACGGATCCCGGCTCGCTGTGGTTCTACGACGCGGCGGGGTCGTTGAGCCTGCTGGGCCAGACCAAGCCCTGGCTGAACGGACGCCTGGCGCCGATGAGCGTGCTGAAGCTGAAGAGCCGAGACGGCCTGGACCTGACGGCCTACCTGACCCTGCCCATCGGCGAGGCGACCGGGCCGCGTCCCCTGGTCGTCGTCCCGCACGGCGGGCCGGAGATGCGGGACGACTACAGCTTCGACAACTTCGTCCAGGCCTTCGCGGCCAAGGGCTGGGCCGTCCTGCAGGTCAATTTCCGGGGTTCGGGCGGCTATGGCCGCGCCTTCGCCGACGCGGGCCGCAAGCGCTGGGGCGTCGAGATGCAGAACGACGTCGAGGACGCCCTGGCGGCGGCGCTGGCCACGGGCAAGCTCGACACCCGCCGCGTGGCCATCTGCGGGGCCAGCTACGGCGGCTACGCGGCCCTGATGGGCGCGGTGAAGACCCCGGACGCCTATCGCGCCGTGGTCTCGATCGCCGGGGTCAGCCACCTCGACGATTTCCTGGCCAACGCCCGCGACGAGGACGGCGCGGATTCGCCGACCTACCAGTACTGGGTCAAGACGATCGGCGATCCCGTGGCCGACAAGGCCCTGCTGGCCGCCAGCTCGCCCGCCCTCCGCGCCCGCGAGATCAAGGCGCCGGTGCTGCTGATCCACGGAAACCTGGATTCGATCGTGCCGGTCGAACAGTCCAAGACCATGAACAGGGCGCTGAAGACCGCCGGCGCCTCGGTCAAATACGTCCAGCTGGCCTGGGTCGGCCACCGTGGGTGGGACCGGTTCACCACCCGCAATATCCTCAACCAGGCGATCGAGCACATCGCCAAGGCGTTCGACCAGGCCTAGCCGCCGCAGCTGGGACAGGCCGGGTCGGCGCCGATCCGGACCGTGCGGGTCTCGGCGGCCAGGGCGTCGTAGATCAGCAGGCGGCCGGCCAGGCTCTGGCCTGCGCCGGTGATCACCTTCACGGCCTCCAGGGCCATCATCGAGCCGACCACCCCGGCCAGGGCCCCGACCACGCCGACCATCGCGCAGGTCTCCGCGTCGGGCGGGGTCTCGGGCACCAGGCAGCGGTAGCAGGGTCGGCCCTGGAACACCCCGACCTGGCCCGTCCAGCGGCCCAGGGCGCCGCTGACCAGGGTCTTGCCCTCGGCCAGGCAGGCGTCGCTGACGGCGAAGCGGGTGGCGAAGTCGTCCGTGCCGTCCAGCACCAGGTCATACCGGGAAATCAGGTCGCGGGCGTTGGCCTCACCCAGCCATACCTGATGGGTCTCGACGCTCAGATGCGGATTCAGGGCGGTCAGGTGTTCGGCGGCCGCCTCGACCTTCGGCCGGCCCGTGTCGGCGGTGGCGAACAGCACCTGGCGCTGCAGATTGGACAACGCGACGGTGTCTGCGTCGACCAGGCCCAGGGTCCCCACCCCGGCGGCGGCCAGATAGAGGGCGGCCGGGGCGCCCAGGCCCCCGGCCCCGACCACCAGCACCCGCGCCGCCTTCAGCTTCTGCTGACCCGGTCCGCCGATCTCGCGCAGCACCAGGTGGCGGGCGTAGCGTTCGACTTCGGCCGGCGAAAAGCTCATGGCGCTTGATATCCGTGCTGAGCCTCGCCAGATGCGAGACATGCAAAACAGCAATTCCTTCCCCGACTGGCATGGCACCACCATTCTAGCGGTGCGCAAGAACGGTCAGACCGTGATCGCCGGCGACGGACAGGTCTCCATGGGCCCAACCGTCGTCAAGGGCAACGCCCGCAAGGTGCGCCGCCTGGCCGGCGGCAAGGTGGTGGCCGGCTTCGCCGGGGCCACGGCCGACGCCTTCACCCTGATCGAGCGGCTGGAAGCCAAGCTCGAGCAGTATCCCGACCAGCTGGCCCGGGCCTGCGTCGACCTGGCCAAGGACTGGCGCACCGACCGCTACCTACGCCGTCTGGAGGCCATGCTGCTGGTGGCCGACGCGACCTCGATCTACACGGTCACGGGCGTCGGCGACGTGCTGGAGCCGGGCGAAAGCCAGGGCGGCGGCTCCGTCGCGGCCATCGGCTCGGGCGGCAACTACGCCCTGGCCGCGGCCAAGGCCCTGATCGACCAGGACCTGACGGCGGAGGAGATCGCGCGCCGCGCCATGGCCATCGCCGCCGAGATCTGCGTCTACACCAACGGCAACCTGACGGTTGAAACCCTCTGATTTCGCGGCGTTACGCGGAATTCACGAGCCACCGACCGCGCGCGGCGCTTAGCTGCGGGCGGGAGGGACCCCGATGCTCAAGACCGTTCTGATCGCCTCGCTGCTGCTGGCCGCCGCCCCGGCCCTGGCCGCCGAACCTTCGCCCGCCGAGATCGAGAAGGCCGAGCGCGCCTTCGCGGCCGACGGCCTGGCCCTGGGAATCCGGGACTCGTTCCTCAGGCACATGGCCGACGACGCCATCATGTTCCGACCAGGCCCGGCCAGCGCCAAGGCGCTCTACGAGAAGCGTCCGTCCAGCAAGACGCCCAAGCTGGAATGGTGGCCGCAGAAGGTGGTGATCGCCCGCTCGGGGGATCTGGGCCTGTCGGCCGGACCCTCGGCGGTGAACGGCAAGCGCGGCGGCTACTACGCCACGATCTGGCGCAGGGGCCCCGACGGCCAGTGGAAGTGGATCTACGACGGCGGGGCCGAGGCCGACGCCGCGAGCGCGCCCGACGCCTCGACCCCGGCGATCCAGGGTCCGACGGCCACGAAGGGCTCCAGATCGCCCGCCGAAGCCTTGACCGCCGTCCGTTCGGCCGAGACAGATCTGGCCAAGGCCGCGAGCGTCGACGCTCCCAAGGCCTATCGCGCCGCCCTGTCGTCCGACGCCTGGCTGACCGGCCCGGGCGGAACCGAAGCTCTCGCGCCCGCCGACCTCGCCGCTCGGATCGGCCTGCGCCCAGCACGGATGACGATCAGGATGGACGGCGGCGGCGCCTCGGCGGCCGGCGACTTCGTCTGGACCCACGGGACGGCCAGTTGGACCGGCCCTTCTGAAACCCCGATCGACACGCACTATATGCATGTCTGGCAAAAGCGCCCCGAAGGGTGGCGCCTGATCTTCGAGACCTTGAACACCGACACATGACCGAATTCTCCCCCCGCGAAATCGTCTCCGAACTCGACCGCTACATCGTCGGCCATACCGACGCGAAAAAGGCCGTCGCCGTGGCCCTGCGCAACCGCTGGCGTCGCCGTCGCGTGCCGGCCGACCTGCGTGACGAGGTCACCCCCAAGAACATCCTGCTGATCGGCCCCACGGGCGTGGGCAAGACCGAGATCGCCCGCCGGCTGGCCAAGCTGGCCCAGGCGCCGTTCCTCAAGGTCGAGGCCACCAAGTTCACCGAGGTCGGCTATGTCGGCCGCGACGTCGACCAGATCGTCCGCGACCTGGTGGAGAGCGCCCTGTCCATGGTCCGCGACAAGCGCCGCTCCGGCGTGCGGGCCAAGGCCGAGGCGGCGGCCGAGGAGCGCATCCTCGACGCCCTGACCGGTCCCGGCGCGACCGCCGCCCGCGACAGCTTCCGCAAGAAGCTGCGGGCCGGCGAGCTGGACGACAAGGAAGTGGAGCTGCAGCTGGCCGATACGGGCGGCGGCGGCATGTTCGAGATCCCCGGCCAGCCGGGCGCCTCGGTGCTGAATCTTTCGGAAATGATGAAGTCGTTCGGCGGCGGCGGCCGCACCAAGACCCACAAGACCACCGTCACCGGCGCCTGGGCCCCGCTGATCGCCGAGGAAAGCGACAAGCTGCTGGACCAGGAGGCCCTGACCCAGGAAGCCCTGGAGCTGGCCGAGAACCACGGCATCGTCTTCCTGGACGAGATCGACAAGGTCGCGTCCTCAAGCCAGCGCGGCGGCGCCGACGTCTCCCGCGAGGGCGTGCAACGCGATCTGCTGCCGCTGATCGAGGGCACGACGGTCTCGACCAAGTACGGGCCGGTGAAGACCGACCACATCCTGTTCATCGCCTCGGGCGCCTTCCACGTGGCCAAGCCGTCGGACCTGCTGCCCGAGCTGCAGGGCCGCCTGCCGATCCGCGTGGAGCTGAAGGGCCTGTCGCGCGACGACCTGCGCCGCATCCTGACCGAGCCGGAAGCCAATCTGATCCGCCAGCACCAGGCGTTGCTGCTGACCGAGGGCGTCACCCTGGTGTTCTCGGAAGAGGCCATCGACGCCGTCGCCGACGCGGCCGTGGCGGTCAACGCCTCGGTCGAGAACATCGGCGCCCGCCGGCTGCAGACCATCCTGGAGAAGGTGGTCGAGGAGATCAGCTTCTCGGCTGCGGATCGTTCGGGCGAAACGATCACGATCGACGCGGATTATGTGCAGTCGCGGATCGGCGCGCTGGCGGCGAACGCCGATCTGAGCCGGTTCATCCTCTAGTCGAACGCCGCCTGATCCGCCTCGACCTGGCGCGCGGCCCCCCTGGCGTGGTCGCGCAGCCAGTCGGGCGGCAGGCCTCGCAGGTGCGCGCCTAGCGCCTGAGCGCGCTCGCCGTCCCCCGCGTGGCAGGCGGCGATCTCGCGGCCCATGGCGATCAGCATGTCGGGCGACAGCAGGTCTTCGGCGGAGCCCTTGGCTTCGATCTTGCGGCTGTTGGGCGACAAGCGGCGGACCACCAGGCCGTCCGCGACGCGGTAGTGCGGATCGACGGCCCGGAACCCGCCCTCGGCCACTTCGCCGGCGCGGATCGCCGGATCGCCGCCGTGCCGCAGCGTCCAGGCCGAGACGACCACCGCCTTGACCTCGCGCAGCACCGGACCGCCCCGCCAGTCGGCACGGGCGACGAACCGCGGCCGGCCCAGGCTGCCAACCCCGGCCGTGCGCGGGAAAGTCTCGAACTCGCAAGCCGGATCCGGCAAGGCCGCACGCAGGGCCTGGCGGTAGCGCGGCGGGATCGGACGCGACGGAGGCGCGGCGAACCTGTTCCAATAGGCCGCCCGCTCGGGCTCGGGCAGCACCACCGCCTTGCGCAGCCACTTGTGATCGCGCTCCAGGATGAAGGGCCGGGGGTCGGCCAGGCCGGCGGCGTAGCCCGCCAGGATCGCCTCGCAGATCTCGCGCGACCCGGCGTCCTCGTCGTTGCGGGCCAGCAGCGCGCTGGCGGCCAGGCGGACCAGGTCCAGCGGATACGGCATGACCGCCGCGTCGTCGAAATCGTTGGCGCCCCAGACCAGCCGCCCCTCGGCGTCGCGCCAGCAGCCGAAGTTCTCGACGTGGGTGTCGCCGATCGCCAGGACCGGCGGGGCCGAGGCTAGGTCCGGGCAGGTCTCGAAGATCGTCTCCGCCCAGCGCCAGTAGGTCGCCCGCAGGAACGGGAACGAGCCCTTGCGCATCTTGTCGTGCTTCTCGGCCAGGTCGGCCTCGACAAGGTCGCCGCCCAGGGCCGCGCCCAGCCAGGCCTCGTAGGCCTTCGCCGAAGCCTTGATCGAGGCGGTCATGCGTGTTCCCGGGTGATGGTCATCGTCCGGAGACTAGGCCCTGGAACGTCAGGCCGAAAGCCGTCCGCCGGCCTCCACCGCTTCCATGCCTAGCATCGCCGCCTTGCGGCCCAGGCCCCAGTGATAGCCCGTCAGCCGCCCGTCCTTGGCGATGGCCCGGTGGCAGGGGATCAGCAGCGAGATCGGATTGGCCCCGATCGCTCCACCGGTGGCCTGGTAGGCGCGCGGGCTGCCGGCCCAGGCGGCGATCTCGCCATAACTAGAGGTCCGGCCTGGTGGAATGCGCAGCAGGGCCTTCCAGACCTGGACGTTGAACGGCGAGCCGATCAGCACCACCGGCAAGGGCTGGTCGCCGCCGGCGAAGGCGTGGATCGCGGTCTGGGCCGCCGCCTCGTCATCGCGACGCCAGTCGGCCGCGGGAAACCTTCGATGCATGTCGTCGAAAGTCGCCTCGTCGTCGCCGTCCGAAAAGGCCAGGCCCGCCAAGCCGCGCGGGGCCATGACGAACAGGCCCTTGCCGTAGGGCGTCGGCGCCCAGCCCCAGGTCAGGTTGATCCCCTCGCCGCGCCGGCGCACGTCGCCCGGGGTGACGGCCTCCTGGGCGATGAACAGGTCGTGCAGGCGCGACGGGCCCGACAGCCCGGCGTCATAGGCCGCGTCGAGCACGCTGGCCCCCTCCTCCAGCGACTTGCGCGCCTCGGCGTGGGCGATGGCGGCGACGAAGGTCTTGGGGCTGACCCCGGCCCAGCGGCTGAACACCCGCTGGAAGTGGAACGGCGACAGGCCGACGGCCTGGGCGGCTTCGTCCAGCGACGGGCGCTCCTGCCAGCGGTCGGCCAGCCAGGCCAGGGCCTTGGCCATGCGGTCGTAGTCGGCCGACCGCTCGGACAGATGGGCGAAGGCTTGCGAAGGGGAGATATCGAGGGCCATGGACAGAAGATACTGCGTCGGGAGAACGCCGTCCGCCCGGTTCTTGCGGCTTCCGCCCGGACGCCGTCCTCGTCCTTCGACAAGCTCAGGATGAGGACGACTGAGAGACCCGTTCAGTAGAAAACCTCATCCTGAGCCTGTCGAAGGACGAGGTTTTCGGCCCCTCAGCCGTGCCGCTCGGCCCGAGCCTTCAGGATCGCCCGCTCCAGCGCCCGGGCGAAGTCCACCCGCTCGGGCGGGCTGAGCGCCCGGCCCAGGGTCAGGCGCTTGCGCGACATCATCAGCCGCACCCGGGTCTCGTGCTCGCCCGGCTGGTCGACTCCCACGCGGGTGAAGGCGGTCGGCGAGGTCCAGATCACCCGCGCGCCCTTCTCGTCCTCGCGGCTGACCGTGACGGCCTCGGCGGTGACCCGCACCCGCTCGGACCGCTCGGCGGCCCGGAAGCTGGCGCGCAGGGCCAGGCCGACGGCCAGGACGTCCAGCCCCAGGAACGGCAGCACCGGCGGCGCGCCGACCACCAGCAGGAACACCGCCACCATCAGGTTGAAGGCGATCATCACGCCCAGGACGACATAGAGCCCCCGCCGGCTCATCGAGCGGTTCGGCTTGATCACGGCGTCCATATACAGCGGCTGAGCCATGACGGCTGATTTAGGCTCGGCGCGACGGCTTGGCGAGGGGCGCGCATCACGGCATGGTCGCCGCCCATGGCCAAATCCCTCACGAAGAAACGCCCCGTCGCAAAGCGCGTCTCGCCGGCCGAGCGCGAGCGGGTCGAGGTGCTGTTCTCGCGGTTCGAGAGCCTGGAGGATCATCCCAAGACCGAGCTGCACTATTCCAACCCCTACACCCTGGTGACCGCCGTGGCCCTGTCGGCCCAGGCCACCGACGTCCAGGTCAACAAGGCCACCGGCCCGCTGTTCCAGGTCGCCGACAGCGCCGCCAAGATGCTGGAGCTGGGGGAAGCGGAGTTGACGCGATACATCGCCTCGATCGGCCTCTACCGGACCAAGGCCAAGAACGTCATCGCGGCCGCCCACATCCTGGTCGACCGCTACGGCGGCGAAGTGCCGCTGAACCGCCAGGCGCTGGAAAGCCTGCCCGGCGTGGGCCGCAAGACGGCCAGCGTGGTGCTCAACGAGCTCGACATCGAACCGGCCATCGCCGTCGACACCCACGTGTTCCGCGTCTCGCACCGCCTGAAGCTGTCGGCCGGCAAGACCCCGGACGCGGTGGAGGACGACCTGATGCGGATCGTGCCCGACCGCTACAAGACCCGGGCCCACCACTGGCTGATCCTGCACGGGCGGTATGTGTGCGTGGCGAGGAAGCCGAAGTGCGAGGTGTGCAAGATTTCGGATCTGTGTCCGTCTCGGGAGCTTTTTCTCGGCGCCTAGGCGGCGAACACTTGCCCCCCAACGGATCGCTTCGCGATCGTCTTCCCCCACAGGGGGAAGAGGGCGGCCTCCGCCCCCTACGGGGGCGGACAGGCGGCGAAGCCGCCAGGTGGGGGCAAGTGGGAGAGCTACAGCGCTCTCATGACGGCATCGGCGAACGCCGCCCCGTCGTCGTGCACGTGCTCCAGGAACAGGTCCGGCTCGATGACCTCCAGCTCCATCAGCTGCGGCGCCCCGTCCAGGCCCCGGATCAGGTCGACCCGGGCGTAGGTCAGGGGCGCGCCGGCCGCCTTCAGCACCATCTCGGCCGCGTGCAGGGCCTCGGGCTCGGGCGCGACGCCGCTGACCTGGCCGCCGAACTGCGGCTGGACGCGGAAATCGCCGGCCACGGCCACCTTGGTCACCGCGTGGCTGAACGCGCCGTCGAAATAGAACAGCGACAGCTCGCCCTCCTCGCCCACGGCGGGCAGGAAAGGCTGGATCAGGGCCGGGCCCGCCGTGCAGCCCTTCAGGCCGTCGGCGTGGCGCAGCTTGACGGTGTCCTGCGAGCCGCCCGAGATCTGCGGCTTGGTCACCAGGGTGTCGACGCCGAACACGTCGCGCGCGTGGTCGAGGGCCTCCTGGGTCAACCGGTCGACCGCATGGGTCGGCACAACCGGCGCGCCCTTGGCGGCAAGGTCGGCCAGATAGGTCTTGGTCGTGTTCCAGCGCAGCACCGAAACGGGATTGGCCAGGCGCGCGCCGGCCGTCTCCAAGGCGTCGAGGCGGGCGAACCATTCGTCGGATCGCAGGTGATAACCCCAGCTGAGCAGCGGCAGCACAACGCGCGCGCCAGCCGTGTCGGCGTCGACCCAGCTGGCGGCCTCGACGGTCAAACCTCGCGCCCGCAGCGGCGTCGCCAGACGCTCGAACAGACGCGACCAGCTGTTGGCGAAGCGGGGTTCGTCGGGCGCGGGGGTGAGAATAAGGACGTCGGTCATACTCTTGGCGGTAGAACGCCGTGCTCCTCCGGGCAAGGCTCGCGTTGCCTTGCGGCCTTCGATCCGGTACTTCGCGCGCGTCGCTCTTTCGAAAAAGGCCTTTCATGACCGCCCTCTACGACGTCGCCGCCATCGGCAACGCCATCGTCGACGTCATCGCCCAGTGCGACGACGCCTTCCTGGAGCGGGAGGGTCTGGTGAAAGGTTCGATGGCCCTGATCGACCCGGCGCGCGCCGCCAGCCTGTACGAAGTGATGGCCGCGGGCATCGAGGCCTCGGGCGGTTCGGCCGCCAACACCGCCGCCGGCGTCGCCAGCTTCGGCGGCAAGGTCGCCTTCATCGGCAAGGTCGCCGACGACCAGCTGGGCAACGTGTTCCGCCACGACATGAAGGCCATCGGCTGCGACTTCACCACCCCGTCGCTGGCGGAAGGCCCCGCCACGGCCCAGAGCCTGATCAACGTCACCGCCGACGCCCAGCGCACCATGTCGACCTATCTGGGCGCCTGCGTCGAGCTGAACCCGGCCGACGTCGACCCGGCGATCATCGAGGCCGCGCAGTTCTCGTATCTCGAGGGCTACCTGTTCGACCCGCCCGAAGCCCGCCGCGCCTTCGCCAAGGCCGCCGCTCTGAGCCACGGCGCGGGCCGCAAGATCTCCATGACCCTGAGCGACAGCTTCATGGTCGACCGCCACCGCGGCGCCCTGCTGGGCTTCATCGAAACCCAGTGCGACATCGTCTTCGCCAACGCCGACGAAGTCTGCTCGCTGTTCGAGACCACCGACTTCGACGCCGCCGTGCAGGCCTTGGCCGCCCGCTGCGAGATCGCCGCCATCACCCGCAGCGAAAAGGGCTCGGTCGTGGCCTCCAACGGGCAGCTTCACGAAATCTCGGCCTATCCGGTGGAAAAAGTCGTGGACACGACCGGCGCGGGCGACCAATACGCCGCTGGTTTCCTCTACGGCCTGTCCCAGGGCCGCCCGCTGCCGGTCTGCGGCCAGCTGGGCTCCCTGGCGGCCGCCGAGGTGATCGACCACTACGGTCCGCGTCCGCAGGTCAGCCTGCGGGAACTGGCCGCGAAGAACGGCCTCTAAGGTCAGAACGGACTCTAAGGAAGCCCATGGCCCGCACCGCTGAAGTGGTCCGCGAGACGAAGGAGACCCAGATCCGGGTCTGGATCGATCTCGACGGGACCGGCGCCTCGACGATCTCCACCGGCATCGGTTTCTACGACCATATGCTGGAGAGCTTCGCGCGCCACGGCGGCTTCGACCTGAAGGTCGAGACCAAGGGCGACCTGCACATCGACATGCACCACACGGTCGAGGACACCGGCATCGTGCTGGGCCTGGCGATCAACAAGGCGCTGGACGGCTTCAAGGGCATCCGGCGCTTCGGCCACGCCTACATCCCGATGGACGAGACGTTGACGCGCTGCGCCATCGACCTGTCCAATCGGCCCTATCTGATCTGGAAGGTTGACTTCAAGCGGCCCAAGGTCGGCGAGATGGACACTGAGCTCTTCAAGGAGTTCCACCACGCGTTCGCCATGAACTGCGGGGCCTGCGTCCATCTGGAGACCCTCTACGGCGACAACACCCACCACGTCGCCGAGAGCGGGTTCAAGGCCCTGGCCCGGGCGCTGCGTCAGGCGGTCGAGATCGACCCCAAGACCGGCGGCCATGCCCCCTCCACCAAGGGCGTGCTGTAGGGAATCTGATTTCATGCAGACCGTCGCCCTGATCGATTACGGGTCGGGCAACCTGCGCTCGGCCGAAAAAGCCCTGCGCGAGGCGGCCCGCCGCCACGCGATCGACGCTGACATCGTTGTCACCGCCGACCCCGGGATCGTGGCCGCCGCCCATCGCGTCGTCCTGCCCGGCGTGGGGGCTTTCGCCTCGTGCCGCGCCGGCCTGGACGCCTCGGGCGTATACGAGGCCATGAACGAGGCCGTGCACGCCAAGGGCGCGCCGTTCCTGGGCATCTGCGTGGGCCACCAGCTCCTGGCCACCGAGGGCCTGGAGTTCGGCGTCACCCCGGGCCTCGACTGGATCGGCGGCCAGGTGAAGAAGCTGGAGCCCCGCGATCCCGCCCTGACCATTCCGCACATGGGCTGGAACGCGATCGCCTTCGCCCGCGACCACGCCCTGTTCAAGGGCGTCGAGACCGGCGCCCACATGTACTACGCCAACTCCTTCGCCCTGACGCCGACCGATCCGGCCGACGTGCTGGCCACGACCGATCACGGCGGTCCTTTCACGGCCGCTGTGGCCAAGGGCAACGTGGCGGGCGTACAGTTCCACCCCGAAAAATCCCAAGCCGCGGGGCTCGCCCTGCTCGCCAACTTCCTGGAATGGCGCCCATGATCCTCTATCCCGCCATCGACCTGAAGGACGGCCAGTGCGTGCGCCTGCTGCACGGCGACATGGAAAAGGCCACGGTCTTCAACACCAGCCCGGCCGACCAGGCCGAGCGGTTCGTCAAGGACGGCTTCTCCTGGCTGCACGTGGTCGACCTGAACGGCGCCATCGAGGGCAAGTCGGTCAACACCGCCGCCGTGCAGTCGATCCTGGAGTCGATCTCGATCCCGGTGCAGCTGGGCGGCGGCATCCGCACCCTGGCGGGCATCGAGAGCTGGATCGAGGCCGGCGTGTCGCGCGTGATCCTGGGCACCATCGCCGTCCATGACCCCGAACTGGTCCGCAAGGCCGCCCGCCTGTGGCCCGAGCAGATCGCCGTGGCCGTCGACGTGCGCGACGGCAAGGTGGCGGTCGACGGCTGGACCGGCCTGTCGGACCTGGACGCCATCACCCTGGGCAAGCGCTTCGAGGATGTGGGCGTGGCCGCCCTGATCGTCACCGACATCAGCCGCGACGGCGCCCTGACCGGCGTCAATGTCGAGGGCGTGGGCGAGCTGGCCGACGCGGTCTCGATCCCGGTCATCGCCTCGGGCGGCGTGGCCTCGGTGGCCGACATCGAGCGGCTGAAGGCCCGCGAGGGCGTCGAGATCGCCGGCGCCATCCTGGGCCGCTCGCTCTACGCCGGCACCATCCGCCCGGCCGAAGCCCTGACCATAGCGGCCGCCTGATGCTGAAGACCCGGATCATTCCTTGCCTGGACGTCAAGGACGGCCGGGTGGTCAAGGGGGTCAACTTCGTGGCCCTGCGCGACGCCGGCGACCCGGTGGAGCAGGCCCGCGCCTATGACGCGGCCGGCGCCGACGAACTGATGTTCCTGGACATCACCGCCTCCAGCGAAGGCCGCGGCCTGATCCTCGACGTGATCGCCCGCACCGCCGAGGTCTGCTTCATGCCGGTCTCGGTCGGCGGCGGCGTGCGCCAGGTGAGCGACATGCGCCGCCTGCTCCTGGCCGGCGCCGACAAGGTCTCGGTCAACACCGCCGCCGTCGAGAACCCCGACCTGGTGGCCGCCGGCGCCGACGCGTTCGGGGCCCAGTGCGTGGTGGTGGCCATCGACGCCAAGGCGCGCGAGGACGGTTCGGGCTGGAACGTCTGGACCTATGGCGGCCGCAAGGACACCGGCATCGACGTGGTCGAGTGGGCCGCCAAGGTGGTCGAGCGCGGCGCGGGCGAGATCCTGCTGACCTCGATGGACCGCGACGGGGCCAAGATCGGCTACGACATCCCGCTGCTGAAGGCCGTGACCGGCGCCGTGACCGTGCCGGTGATCGCCTCGGGCGGCGCGGGCAAGACCGACCACCTGGTCGAGGCCGCCCGCGACGGCCATGCCGCCGCCGTTCTGGCCGCCTCGATCTTCCACTTCGGCGAGATCAGCATCGGCGAGGCCAAGCGGGCCATGGCCGACGCCGGCATCCCCGTGCGCCTGGACGATCTGAAGGGGGCTGCGTGAGCAAGCTGTTCGAGGTTCTGGAGCGCCTGGCCGCGACGATCGAAGCCCGCAAGGGCGGCGATCCGGCCACGTCCTACACCGCCAAGCTGCTGAACGACCCCGCCCTTGCCGCCAAGAAGCTGGGCGAGGAAGCCGTCGAGACGGTGATCGCCGCGGTGGCCCAGGGGCCTGACGCCCTGGCCAGCGAAAGCGCCGACTTGCTGTACCACTGGCTGGCCCTGATGGCGGCTTCGGGCGTCTCGCTGGACGCGGTGGCGGAGAAGCTTGAGGCCCGCGAGGGGACCTCGGGGATCGCCGAGAAGGCTTCGCGCCCCTCTTAGGCCCTCCCCCTATGGGGGAGGCGATCGCGAAGCGATCGGTGGGGGGATATCGCCGAGGTGGGACTACTCCCCCCCTTCGGCCCATTCGGGCCGCCTCCCCCACAGGGGGAGGACCTAAATCAAACTTTCGGCGGCCGACGCTTCAGCGCCACGTACAGCGCCCCGTCGCCGCCGTGCCGCTTCTCGGCCGGCGACACCCCCGCCACGATGTCCCGCAGCGCCGGGCCGGCCAGCCATTCGGGCGTGCGGGCCTTCAGCACCCCGACCCCCAGCTTGCCCTTGCCGGTGACCACCAGGGCGGCGCGGTGGCCGTCCTCCCAGGCGCGGCGCAGGAAGGCCTCCAGCACCGGCCGGGCGCGGTCCTGGTCCAGGCCGTGCAGGTCCAGCCGGGCGTCCAGCGGCGTGTGCTCGCGGGCGATCTTGCGCTTGCGGTTGGGCTCTATGCCCTCCAGCGGGCCGGGCACGCGCTTGGCGCCGGCCGGCTTGATCGTCTTGGGATCGACCAGCAGCGGAGCCATCGGCTGCAGCGTGGTGGGTTGGATCGGCGACTTCTCGGCCTTGGGCGCCCAGCCGGCCGCCTTCTGGGTCGACTTGGCCTTCACCGTGGCCGTGACCATGCCCCACAGGCGCAGCTCTTCCTGGCGCGGGGGGCGCTTCACGACCTCTAGCCTCGGGGAACCAGACGGTAGAGGCGCAGCGCGTGGCGCACGCGCCCCGCCTCGGCCCCGGCCGCCGCGCCCGTGCCGGTGTAGAGGTCGGCCCGCACGTCGCCCTTGATCGCCCCGCCGACGTCCAGCGCCACCGCCAGGCGGCGATAGGTCGGGAAGGCGCCCGTCAGCTTCGGCGCGCTGGCGTCCAGCCAGTAGAGCTCGCCCAGGGCGTGCTTGCTGGCGTCCACGGCGATGGCCCGGCCGGCCGGCAACGGGATCCCCGCCGCGCCCACCGCCTGCTTGCCGTCGTCGGGCAGGGTCTGGAAGAACACGTAGCGCGGGTTCAGCTGCATGATCGCATCGGCCTCGGGACCGCGATGGTCGGCCAGCCAAGTGCGGATGGCGTCGCCCGAGGTGTTGTTGTCGGGCAGCAGGCCCTTGTCGCGCATCGGCGTGGCGATGCCGACGAACGGGCGGCCGTTATGGGCCGCGAACGCCGCGCGCACCCGCCGGCCATCCGGCATCACCAGGATGCCCGAGCCCTGGATCTGCAGGAAGAACAGGTCCTCCGGCCGCATCCAGGCCAGGGGGCGGGTCTCGGGCGTGGCCTCGATGGCCGCGCGGTCGGGATAGGGCAGCACCTGGCCGCCTTCGATCTCGCCGGCGACCTTCTTGCCCGTCAGGCCCGGATCGAACTGGGCCAGGTCCAGGGTGACCAGATCGGCCGGCTTGCCGCGCATCGGCGCGCTGAACTCGGCCGAGCGCGACATCCGCGCCTCGTACTCCGGAGCGAAATAGGCGGTCAGCAGGCCCTGGCCAGGGACGGCCTCGGGTCGGAAATTGGCTTCGAGGAACCGGCGGGCGTCGTCATCACCGCCTGGACGCTCGGCGCGAGCCTTGCGGCAGATCTCGACCATGGCCAGATCCTTGGCCACGCCGCAGCCTTGGCGGAAGGCGTCCAAGGCGCCGAGGTGATCTTCCTGCGACCAGCCGGCCAGGTCGTTGAACGACAAGGCGCCGGGGCCCGTGGGCGTAACGGGCGGGTTGGTCGGACCGGGACCCGGCGTCACCGGTCCCGTCGGCGTAACCGGCGCGGTCGTACAGGCCGCCAGCGCCAGAAGGGCGAAGGCGGCGGCGACGAAACCTTGGCGCATCACGCCTCCGCGACGTCGACGCGGACCAGGGTCCAGTTCGGGTTCTTGCTCTTCAGGTCGCGCTGGAAGGTCCACAGGTCGGCGGTGCGGCGGTCGTCGACCGCATCGCCCTCGGCGCTGGTCGAGCGCGTGCGGATCTCGGCCAGGATGCGGACCACCGCCTTGGCGACGTCGCCCTCGACCGTGATCGAATCCAGGTCGGTGCGCGGCGTGACCAGGAATTCGGCCTTCTCGGTGCGGTTCTGGGCCTCGCGGGCCGCGATGGCGGCCTCGAAATTGGCCATGACGTCCGGCGCCAGCAGCGGCTTCAGCGTCTCGCGCTCGCCGGCGGCGAAGGCCTTGACGATCATCTCGTAGGCCTGGCGGGCGCCGCTCAGGAAGTGGCCGATGTCGAAGTCCGCCTGACGCGCGCGCAGAGCGGCCAGGCCCGACAGGGCTTCCGGCGGCGCTTCGGGCGCCTTCAGGTCACGCGTCGGGGCGTTGGCGGGAACCACCGCGGGGGCGTCCTCCGGCTGACGTCCGACCCGGCGACCCAGGGTGGCGTAGAGCTGGTAGAGGATGACCGCGGCCAGGGCCGCCAGGATAATCCATTCAAACACGATATTTTCCGCTCACTCGGCCAAGGCGCCGCCCATTGCCTATATAGGCGATAACGGGCTCGCGCGTCAGGCGCCTGGCGTTGCGCGCCAGCCGCCCGCGTGTTAGCAGCCCGGCTCTCTCCTAGCGGCCAATTTCGACGCCGAATACGGATTTATCGCACATGACCGACACGACCGCCGCTCCGCCCGCCGCTTCGGACGACTCCGCGGCCACCGAAACGGGCATCCGCATCATCGCCCAGTTCGTGCGCGACTTCTCTTTCGAGAGCCCGCACGCCCCCGACTCCCTGCGCGCCGGCGGCGCTCCGCCGGCCATCGACATGGGCGTCGAGATGAACGCCCGCGGCCGTCCCGACGGCCTGTTCGAAGTGGACCTGAAGCTGTCGGCCCGCGCCACCCGCGACGAACAGCCCGTGTTCCACGTCGAGGTGATGTACGGCGGCCTGTTCCACATCGCCGGCGTGCCGGAAGACCAGCTGGAGCCGGTGCTGCTGATCGAGTGCCCGCGCTTCCTGTTCCCCTACGCCCGCCGCCTGATCTCGGACGTCACCACCGAAGGCGGCTTCCCGCCCTTCCTGATCGATCCGATCGACTTCGCCGGCGTCTACGCGGCACGCAAGGCTCAGGCCGAGGGCGTGGTGGTCGGCAACGCCTGATCACGCCTAGAGCGCTGAAGACAAAAGCCCCGGTCGCAGCAGCGGCCGGGGCTTTTTCATGTGTCCGCCTGAGGCTTGTCGTAGTTAGATATATTCGACAAAAGATAGCCGAATATTCCGCCGAGGAGCGTTCCAACAACGGCACCTTCCAGGGCCTTTTCCAGCGCCAATATGGCTATTATCGGAATGCCTAGTGACACTGCTAGGAACTGTATGGCCCGAACACCGAGGCCCTTATTTGTGAGTATTCTGTTCAATATCATCCCTACCACCGTGGCGGGGATGGTTATCGCCAGTACTATTTCGATCCAATCGCGTAACGTCATCTCCGCCCCCAGGTAGTGTCCCTTAGGGCGAGTATGCGCATGCCTTGAACTTTAACGCTACGGCTGCAGCCGATACCCGCCCATCTCGGTGATCAGGATCCGCGCCACGGCCGGGTCGGGCTCGATCTTCTGGCGCAGGCGATAGACGTGGGTCTCCAGCGTGTGGGTGGTGACCCCGGCGTTGTAGCCCCAGACCTCGGTCAGCAGCTCCTCGCGCGACACCGGCTTGGAGCCGGCGCGATAGAGGTACTTGAGGATGTTGGTTTCCTTCTCGGTCAGCCGGACCTTCTTCTGCTTCTCGTCGACCAGCAGCTTGGCCGACGGCCGGAACTCGTAGGGGCCGATGCGGAACAGGGCGTCTTCCGAGGCCTCGTAGCTGCGCAGCTGGGCGCGGATGCGGGCCAGCAGCACGCCGAAGCGGAAGGGCTTGGTCACATAGTCGTTGGCGCCTGATTCCAGGCCCAGGATGGTGTCGCTGTCGCTGGCCGCCGCCGTCAGCATGATCACCGGCGCGGTGACGCCGTTCTTGCGCATCAGGCGGCAGGCCTCGCGGCCGTCCATGTCGGGCAGGTCGACGTCCAGCAGGACCAGGTCGGGCTTGAGCTCCTTGGCCATCCGCACGCCCTCGCCGGCCGTCGGAGCCTCGGCGACCGCGAACTCCTCGTGGAGGGCGAGCTGCTCGGCCAGAGCTCCGCGCAGATCATCGTCGTCGTCGACCAGGAGAAGGGTTTTGCGTTGCGCCATGAGCGGGAACATGCACCGCTGCGGCCCCCGGCGCCAAGGGCGGTTCTCGCTCCCGGCGCCACGCAACGCCCTTGGAGACCTCGTCTTGACGATCTTTCGCGCCCGCCCCGATGGTTCAAACCCCTGGGACGGCCGGATCGAGTGGGACGACAAGTCCACGCGGGCCGCGCTCGGCAAGGCCGGCACGATCGCCGGAGCCGACAAGCGCGAGGGCGACAATCGCAGCCCGACGGGCGTCTGGCCGATCCGCTACGTGCTTTTCCGCCCCGACGTCTATCCTGACGGCCCGGCGACCGCGCTCAAGACCAGGCCGATCGCGCCGGACGACGGCTGGTGCGACGCACCGGGCGACCCGGCCTACAACCAGCCGGTCAAACTGCCCTACCCGGCCAGCGCCGAGCGGCTGTGGCGCGACGACGCCGTCTACGACCTAGTGGTGGTGCTGGGCCACAACGACGACCCGCCGGTCCCCGGCTTGGGCTCGGCGATCTTCCTGCACCTGGCGCGCGACGGCTATCCCGGCACCGAGGGCTGCGTGGCCCTGGCGCGGGAGGATGTCGAGGCCCTGCTGGCGATCGCAAAGCCCGGCGACGCGGTCGAGATCGCCGCGACCTAGGTCCGGCTTCCAAACAGCGCCGAACCCACGCGCACCGAGGTCGCGCCGCAGGCGATGGCGGTCTCGAAATCGTCGCTCATGCCCATCGAAAGCTTTTCCAGCCCGTTGCGGGCCGCGATCTGGCCCAGCAGGCGGAAATGCGGGGCGGGGTCCAGGTCGGCCGGCGGAATGCACATCAGGCCCTCCACGGGCAGCTCCAGGCCCCGGCACAGGGCGATGAAGGCGTCGGCCCCGCCGGGCGTCACGCCGGCCTTCTGCGGCTCCTCGCCGGTGTTGACCTGGACGAACAGCCGAGGCGCCCTGCCCTGGGCCTGGACCTCGTCGGCCAGCACGCGCGCCAGCTTCTCGCGGTCCAGGCTCTCGATCACGTCGAAGAAGGCCACGGCGTCGCGAGCCTTGTTGCTCTGCAGGGGCCCGATAAGGCGCAGCTCGATCTCGCCCCGGCGCTCGCTCCAGCGGCCCATGGCCTCCTGGACGCGATTTTCTCCGAACACCCGCTGGCCCGCGTCGAGAATGGGCGCGATATGGTCCCAGGGCTGCAGCTTGGACACCGCCACCAGGGTGACCGCATCGGCCGGGCGGCCGGCGGCCACGGCGGCGGCGCGGATGCGGGATTGGATGGAGGCGTAGACGTCAGACATGGGCTCGGAACACGTGATCGACCAGATGGAGGCCCTGTCTAGAACGGTCGCGCGCCTTCGCCCATGGCCGGTGCGCGGAAAGCCGCTGCCGAACCTGCTGTTCTTCACCGATCCCGAGCGCACGCCCGATCCCGAGCGGGTCGCCGAGCGCCTACCGGCCGGCGCGGCCGTGGTGTTCCGGGCCTTTGGCGCGTCGGACGCGGCGGAACGGGGAGCCCGATTGCGCGAGATCACCCGGCGGCGTGGCCTGAGGCTGCTGGTCGGCGCGGACGAGACCTTGGCGCTGCAGGTCGAGGCCGACGGCGTTCACCTGCCCGAACGCCTGGTCCCGACCCTGTCCGGCCTGCGCGCGGCCCATCCTGACTGGCTGATCTCCTTGGCCGCCCATGACATGGAGGCGGCCCTGGCCGGCGCCGGGGCGGGAGCGGACGCGCTGGTGGTTTCGCCCATCTTCCCCAGCAACAGCCCTTCGGCGGGCGCGCCGCTGGGCGTGGAGGGCCTGAAACGGATCGTGGAGGCGGTGGAGACGCCGGTCTATGCTCTGGGCGGCGTGCGCGCGGATACGGCGACGCTGCTGCTGGACACGGGGATTGTCGGGATCGCGGCGGTGGAGGCGCTCAGCGCCTGATTGGGGCGCCTGATTGGACGCCTAGCCGGGACTTAGAACTTGAACGCGGTTTCCAGCTTCACCCGGGGCGCGGGCTCCTGGATCTCGTTCTTGCGGGCCGCCAGGGCCGGGTTCTGGTCGCCCAGGGCCACGGCGCCGCCGACGCGGATCGACGGGGTGACGCTGTAGTAGGCGCCGGCCTGGACGTCCCGTCCCTCCATCTCGCGGCCCACGGGCTGTTCGAGATCGAGCTTGAGGCCCCACTTGCCCTTCTTGTCGTCCCATTTCAGGGACTTCTTCGGGCCTTGCTGCGGGTTGAACGGCGCGATCGGAGTCGAATTGCTGAAGTCGCTCTTCACGGCGAAGTCGGGCGAACTCGTGCGCGGCTTGCTTTGGGCATACACGCCCGAAGCCGATCCCATCAGGATCAGCGCGGCGGCCCCTGCCATGAAATACCGTGCGGCGAACATATTACTCGAACCCAATCCCCAACCCGCGCCTCATAGAGTCAAACCCTATATAGGAGCCGGCTCCCTGAACATCGATTAAAGACCCTAGTACAACGCGGTCAACCGCAGTTGGATTGGACTCAGGGTCGCAAGAGTCGATTCAAGCGGCGCCTGTGGCGGTCCTGCCACGCGATTCCTGTTTTGACGCAGCGCGACCATGCTATAGACCGCTTCCGGCTGCGGGGGCGCGCCTGGGTGCGCGCAAGCGCCGGCTGATACATTGGAGCGAGGTACTATGGCGTTTGAGCGTGGGTCGGTGTTGCGCGGCGTCGCCGCTGGCGTTCTGGCGCTGACTGTTCTGACGGGCGTTTCGGCCTGTGGCGGCAACAAGGGCGGCGGAACCTTTGTCACCCAAGACAGCGATCCGGGTTTCAATCCCTTCAAGGGTCGCGGCGGCTCCAAGTCGGCTCCGCAAGCCGGCGCGATCGGCGTCAACGGCTTCCTGTGGCGCGCGAGCCTGGACACCCTGGCCTTCATGCCCCTGGCCTCGGCCGATCCCTACGGCGGCGTGATCGTCACCGACTGGTACACCAATCCGGAAAAGCCGGACGAGCGCTTCAAGGCGACCGTCTACATCCTGGACACCCGCCTGCGGGCCGACGGCCTGAACGTCACGATCTTCAAGCAGGTCAAGGACGCCAGCGGCGGTTGGGTCGACACCGCCGCCACCGAACAGACGGCGACCGACGTCGAGAACGCCATCCTGACCCGCGCCCGTCAGCTTCGACTTTCCAACATCAAGAACTAGGGCCTTTCCTGGTTCTTCGCGGGAGCCCTTTGTCCTGGCGACAAACGGCTCCCGTTCGCACTTTTAGAACCGCGCCCCGGCCGAAACCGCTTATGACTTCCGCGGAACGCGCCTGAGGCGCGAGCCCCCGCACCTACAGTCTGGTTTCATGGCCCGCTACAATCCCAAAGACACCGAGCCGAAGTGGCGCGCCGCCTGGGCGACCGCGAACACCTTCCTGACGCCGATCACCCCCGATGCGCGTCCGAAGTACTACGTGCTCGAGATGTTCCCCTATCCGTCAGGGCGCATCCACATGGGCCATGTGCGCAACTACGCCATGGGCGACGTCGTGGCCCGCTACAAGCGCGCCCAGGGCTTCAACGTGCTGCACCCGATGGGCTGGGACGCCTTCGGCATGCCGGCCGAGAACGCCGCCATGGAGCGCGGCGTCCACCCCAAGGGCTGGACCTACGACAATATCGCCGCCATGCGCGAGCAGTTGAAGGCCCTGGGCCTGTCGGTCGACTGGTCGCGCGAGTTCGCCACCTGCGACCCGGAATACTACGGCAAGCAGCAGGCCTGGTTCCTGCGCCTGCTGAAGCGCGGCCTGGTCTATCGCAAGGAGGCCTCGGTCAACTGGGATCCGGTCGACATGACCGTCCTGGCCAACGAGCAGGTGATCGACGGCAAGGGCTGGCGCTCGGGCGCGACCGTGGAGAAGCGCAAGCTGACCCAGTGGTTCCTGCGGATCACGGATTACGCCGACGCCCTGATCGACGGCCTGAAGACCCTGGATCGCTGGCCCGAGAAGGTCCGCATCATGCAGGAGAACTGGATCGGCCGGTCCAAGGGCCTGCGGTTCACGTTCAAGTTCGATGGAGCCGCGCCCGCCGGCCACGCCGACGGCCTGGAAGTCTACACCACCCGCCCCGACACCCTGTTCGGAGCCAGCTTCGTCGGGATCGCCCCCGAGCATCCGCTGGCCGAGCAGCTGGCGGCGGCAGATCCGGCCGTGGCCGCCTTCGTCGCCGAATGCCGCAAGGGCGGCACGTCCGAGGCCGACATCGAGGGCGCCGAGAAGCTGGGCCGCGACACCGGCCTGCGCGTCGTCCATCCGCTGGACCCGACCCTGACCCTGCCGGTCTGGATCGCCAACTTCATCCTTATGGACTACGGCACCGGCGCGATCTTCGCCTGCCCGGCCCACGACCAGCGCGACCTGGACTTCGCCCGCAAGTACGACCTGCCGGTGCTGCCCGTCGTCCTGCCCCCCGGCGAGGACGCCGCGACCTTCCAGGTCGGCAAGGAGGCCTATGTCGGCCCCGGCGCGATCTTCAATTCGGAATTCCTGGACGGCCTGGACATCGAGGCCGCCAAGACCGAGGCGGTGAGCCGCATCGAGGCCATGGACCAGGGCCAGGGCGCCACGGTCTATCGCCTGCGCGACTGGGGCGTCTCGCGCCAACGCTATTGGGGTTGTCCGATCCCGGTCATCCATTGCGCGGCCTGCGGCCCCGTCGGCGTGCCGGAAGACCAGCTGCCGGTGGTGCTGCCCGACGACGTCGCCTTCGACAAGCCGGGCAACCCGCTGCTGCGCCACCCGACCTGGCGTCACACCACCTGCCCGACCTGCGGCGGCAAGGCCGAGCGCGAAACCGACACGCTGGACACCTTCGTCGACAGCAGCTGGTACTTCGCCCGCTTCACCGATCCGACCGCCGCCGAGCCGATCGACAAGGCCGCGGCCGACCACTGGATGGCGGTCGACCAGTATATCGGCGGCGTCGAGCACGCGGTGCTGCACCTGCTGTACGCCCGCTTCATCACCCGCGCCCTGAAGGACGAGGGCCTGGTCTCGGTGGAGGAGCCGTTCGCCGGCCTGTTCACCCAGGGCATGGTCACCCACGAGGCCTACAAGAACACCGCCGGCGAGTGGGTCGAACCCTCGGACGTGGTCATCGCCGTCGAGGGCAACGCCCGCTCGGCCAAGCACGCGACGACGGGCGAGCCGATCACCATCGGCGACATCGAGAAGATGTCGAAGTCCAAGAAGAACGTCGTCGCCCCCGAGGATATCTTCGAGGCCTACGGCGTCGATGCCGCGCGCCTGTTCGTGATGAGCGACAGCCCGCCCGAGCGCGACGTGCAGTGGACCAACAGCGGCGTCGAAGGCTCGTGGCGCTTCACCCATCGGGTCTGGAACGAGTTCGAGAGCCAGCCGGCCGGCGATTTCGCCCATGACGACGCCGACGCGGCGGCCGTGGCCCTGCGCAAGGGCGCTCACCGCCTGATCGGCTTCGTGACCGACTCCATCGAGGGCTTCCGCTTCAACAGCGGCGTGGCGCGCCTGTACGAGTTCCTGAACATGCTGAAGGCCGCGCCGGCCGCCCAGGCTGATGGAAGCGCCGCGTCCCAGGGCGTCCTGGCGGCCCGCGCCGAGGCCCTGGAGATCCTGGCTCGCCTGATCTCGCCGTTCACGCCCCACCTGGCCGAAGAGGCCTGGGCCCACCTGGGCAAGGCCGGCATGGTCGTCGACGCGCCGTGGCCCAAGGCGGATCCCGCCCTGGCCGCCGACGACGAGCGCGTGCTGCCGATCCAGATCAACGGCAAGCGCCGCGGCGAGATCAAGGTCAAGGCCGGCACGGCCGAGGCCGAGGTCGAGAAAATCGCTCTGGCGGACGCCGCCGTGCTGGGCCACCTTGAGGGCTTGACCGTTCGCAAGGTGATCGTGGTGAAAGACCGTATCGTCAACATCGTGGCCGGCTGATCCATGAAGCGTTTCCCGCTCTCCAACACCCTCACCGCCGCTCTTCTGGCCATCGCCGCCCTCGGCTTGTCGGCCTGCGGCTTCACGCCCCTGTATGGCCCCCAGTCGGTCACCAAGGGCCTCAGCGCCATCGAGGTGGTCGCGCCCCCGGGTCGCGCCGGCTACCTGCTGCGCGAAAAGCTGGACGACGCCTTCGCGCGCGACGTCAACGTGCTGCCGTCCCATCGGTTAGTCTACACCATCAAGGAACAGCGCTACGCGCGCGGCGTCCGCGTCGACAACGTCGCCAACCGTTACGAGCTGAGCCTCACCGCCAACTGGTTCCTGATGGATTCCAAGACCGGAAAGGCCGTACGGGGCGGCACCACCAGCGCGGCGGTGACCTATGACTCCGCCGACCAGCCGTACGCCTCCATCGCCGCCCAGGAAGACAGCCAGGAACGCGCCGCCACGGAACTGGCGCGCAGGATCCAGCTGGAACTGGCCACCTGGCTCGCGGGCAAGGCCAAGGCCTAGGATCTTTTCGCCATGATCCTGTCGAAACGACCGGATATCGAACGCTTCCTGCGGGATCCGGCCGCCGACATCCGCGCCGTGGTCATCTATGGCCGCGATCGCGGCGTGGTGCGCGACCGCGCCGACCAGCTGGTCAACAAGCTGTTCGCGCGCCCCGACGATCCGTTCGACACCGCCCAGCTGACCGAGAGCGACCTGGACAGCCAGGCCGGCAAGCTGGAGGACGAGCTTTCGGCCCTGTCGATGATGGGGGGCCGGCGCCTGGTGCGCCTGCGCCTGACCGGCGAGAAGGGCGGCCCCGACAAGCAGGCGGCCGAAGCCCTCGCCCGCCATGTCGAAGGCCAGCTGAACCCGGACGCCTTCTTCCTGATCGAGGCCGGCGCCCTGGGTCGCGACTCCACCCTGCGCAAGGTCGCCGAGAAGGCCAGCGGCGCGGCGGTGATCCCCTGCTACGAGGACGAGGCCGGCGACCTGGCACGGCTGACCCGCGAGACCCTGACCAAGGACAAGGTCAGCCTGAACGGCGAGGCCCTGGACCTGTTCGTCTCGCGCCTGCCCAAGGAGCGCGGCGTGGCCCGCGCCGAGATCGAGCGCCTGGCCCTCTACCTGAAGCCCGGCAGCGGCGTCGTGGCCACGCCGGCCGATCTGACCGACTTCCTGGGCGTCGAGCCCGAGGCTTCGCTGGGCGACGCCGCCATCGACGCGTTCGGCGGCCGTGTGGGCCCCGCCCAGGCCGGCCTGCGCCGCGCCGCCGCCGAGGGCGAAGGCGGACCCGCGGCCGTGCGGGCCATGGGCTATCACCTGGGCCGTCTGCGCCGCACCCTGACCCTGCACAAGAACGGCGTCGACCTGGCGGCCGCCGCCAAGGCCTCGGGCGTGTTCTGGAAGAGCGAGCGCGAATTCCTGCGCCAGGCCCGGGCCTGGACCCTGGATCACCTGCTGGTGGTCCAGGCCGAGGTGCTGGCGGCCGACAAGGCCTGCAAGACGTCCGGCTCGCCCGACCAGCTGATCTCCGAGCGCCTGGCCCTGCAGATCGCCGGCAAGGCTCGGCGGCTGGGGCTCTAGCGCCGACGCGCTTGCTTCGATCAGCGAGTCGCCGGCTTCGTCAAACCGTCTGCGTCTTCATCCACAGGAATCTGCCGATTTCGGCTTTCGGCGGCCCCGACCAAATTATCGGCCGAGCACGCCGTTTCCTTTGGTTTTTCAGCAGCTTGCACGAGAATTGGCGTTCCTGAGGGGTCAACTCTGGCGAACAGCTCGACCAGGGACACGGTCGAGCCGCCTTCCGTGCGCGACAGAGGACCCTCGAAGAAGGCCTCAAGCGCCCCGCGTCAGACGGTTGCAGAGATCGTCCAGTTGCTCGAGCGTCGCGTAGCGGATGGTCAGGGCGCCGGCGCCGCCGCGATCGTCGATCTCGACATCGAGGCCGAGCAGCGACGACAGGTCGGCTTCCAGCGACTGGGTGTCGGTGTCCTTCGACTTCGGCGGCCGCCCGCCGCTCGACTTGGCGCGGACCTCGCCGTCGGCGTTCGGCGTGCGCCGGGCCAGGGCCTCGGCGTCGCGCACCGACAGGCCCTTGGCGATGACCTCGCGGGCGAGGACCGTCGGGTCCGGGGACGAGGCGATCGCGCGGGCATGGCCGGCGGTCAGTTCGCCTGAGGTCAGGTATGACTGCACAGCTTCGGGTAGGGCCAGCAGGCGCAGGGTGTTGGCCACGTGGCTGCGGCTCTTGCCCACGGTCTGGGCGATCGCCTCCTGGGTGCGACCGAACTTGTCCATCAGCACCTTGTAGCTCAGCGCCTCTTCCAGGGCGTTTAGGTCGGCGCGCTGGACGTTCTCGATGATGCCGATCTCCAGCACCGCCAGATCGTCCAGCTCGCGGATCATGATCGGGATGGTCTTCAGGCCGGCGCGCTGGGCGGCTCGCCAGCGGCGCTCGCCGGCGACGATCTGGTATTCGCCGGGAGCGCCCGGCGCGGGTCGCACCAGGATCGGCTGCAGGACGCCCTTCTCGCGGATCGAGTCCGAAAGTTCCACCAGGTCTTCCTCGCGGAAGGTCCGGCGCGGCTGATCGGGATTGCGGCGGATCAGTTCGATTGGCGCCTCGCGCGAGCCGGCGCCGGTGTCGCCCGGGGCTTGGGCGGGCGCGGAATCGACTTCGCCGAGCAAGGCGGAAAGGCCGCGACCCAGACCACGACGACCTTCAGACATCCCCGGCTCTCCCACCACGACCGACTCCTTCACGCGCTCGATACTCAATTTGGACAATGACTTGGATGGCTATCCTCAGACGGACCTCAGGCCGCCTGGGAGAGTCTCGACTTCTCGCGGCTGATCACCTCGCGCGCCAGCCGCAGATAGGCCTGGCTGCCGGCGCATTTGAGGTCGTAGAGCAAGACGGGCTTACCGAAGGACGGCGCCTCCGACACCCGGACGTTGCGCGGTATGACCGCGTCATACACCTTGTCGCCGAAGTGCTCCCGGACATCCTTGGCCACCTGATCCGACAGGCTGTTGCGGCGATCGTACATGGTCAGAACCACGCCCTGAATCTCGAGCTTGGGATTGAGGCTGCCCCGCACCCGCTCGATGGTCCGCATCAGCTGGGTCAGGCCTTCCAGGGCGAAGAACTCGCACTGCAGCGGCACGAACACCGCGTCGGCGGCGGTCATGGCGTTGACGGTCAGCACGTTCAGCGACGGCGGGCAGTCGATCAGCACATAGGTGTAGGGGCCGTTGGCGCGCAGCGGCTCCAAGGCGTCGCGCAGGCGGTAGGAACGCCGCGCCTGCTGGCCCAGCTCGATCTCCACGCCCGACAGGTCGGCATCGGCGGGAATCACGTCCAGGCCTGGCAGCTCGGTCGGCACCGCCGCATCGACCACCGGCTTCTCGCCCATCAGCACGTCATAAAGGGTGGTCCGACGCTGCATGCGGGTGATGCCCAGGCCGGTGGAGCAGTTGCCCTGCGGGTCGGCGTCGATCAGCAGCACGCGTTCGCCGCAGGCCGCCAGGGCGGTGCCCAGATTGATCGCGGTCGTGGTCTTACCCACCCCGCCCTTCTGGTTGGCGATGGCGAGGACGCGCAGCGGTTGGTCAGACTTTACGGACACTCTTAAGCCCCTTCACTTGCACGATCTGGCCTCGCGGGTCGCTCAGGGATGACCGCAGGGTCGACTCGAATTTCCAATATGTAGCGGCCTCGGCCAGCTCCGAAGCGACATCTTGTCCCTTCAAGAACCAGGCGACCGCGCCGCGCTTCAGGTAGGGCTGGGCGTACCCGAGCAGTCTGACCATCGGCGCGCAGGCGCGCGCGGTCACGATGTCGACTTTCAGGTCCAGCTCTTCGGCGCGGGCGTTATGGATCTCGGCGGGCAGGTTCAGCGCGTCGACGACCGCCCGCAGGAACTTGCAACGCTTGGCCATGCTCTCGACCAGGTGGACCTTGGCCCCCGGCGTGTCCTTCAGCAGGATCGCCAGCACCACGCCGGGCAGGCCGGCGCCGGCCCCGAGGTCGGCCCAGGTCCTGGCGCCCGGCGCCAGCTGCAGCAGCTGGGCGCTGTCCCAGGCGTGACGGTTCCAGTAGGTGGCGATCGTCGCCGGACCCACCAGGTTCATCACTTCGTTCCACTCGGCGAGCAGGGCCTGGAACCGCACAAGATCGGCCAGTTGGCTGTCGGAACAGCCCGTCAGCCGCTGGAATGCGGCGGCGTCGACGGGATCGAGGTCCTCGATGACCAGGGGCGAAACGACAGCCGACATCAAGCGGCCTTCGCGCGGCGGACGTGGGCCAGCAGCGCGGTCAGGGCCCCGGGCGTCACACCTTCGATCCGCGCCGCCTGGCCCAGGGTCAGGGGCTTCACGCGCGCCAGCTTCTCGCGTACCTCGTTCGACAGGCTGCCGACCAGGCCGTAGTCCAGATCGGCCGGCAGGCGCAGGTCCTCTTCCTTGCGGAAGGCCTCGGCGTCGTTGCGCTGGCGGTCGAGATAGCCGGCATAGGCCGCCTCGATCTCGATCTGCTCGCGAGCCATCGGGCTCCACGTGGAAATCTCCGGCCATACCGCGGTCAGGCCGTCAAGCGTGACATCGGGCAGGGCCAGCATGGCCAGGACATCGCGACGCTGGCCGTCGTGATTGACCTTGAAGCCGGCGCGATTGGCCTCGGCCGGGGTCAGGGTGACCGACCGGGCGAAGGCGCGAACGGTTTCCAGCTCGGCCTTCTTGGCCGCCCAGAACTCGCCGCGGACCGGACCCACCACGCCCAGGGCCAGGCCCTTGTCGGTCAGGCGCTGGTCGGCGTTGTCGGCCCGCAGGATCAGGCGGAACTCGGCGCGGCTGGTGAACATCCGATAGGGCTCGGTGACGCCCCGGGTGACCAGATCGTCGATCATCACGCCTATATAGGCCTCGTCGCGGGCGAAGACGGCGGGCTCCCGGCCCTGCGCCGCCAGCGCCGCGTTCAGCCCGGCCATCAGGCCCTGGGCTCCGGCTTCCTCGTAGCCCGTCGTGCCGTTGATCTGGCCCGCCAGGTAGAGCCCGGTCAGACGCTTGGTCTCCAGGGTCGGGTAGAGCTCGCGCGGATCGACATAGTCATACTCGATCGCATAGCCGTACCGGATGACCTCGACGTTCTCGAGACCCGGCATGGTGCGCAGGAACAGCAGCTGGGTCTCGGCCGAGACCGAGGTCGAGATGCCGTTCGGATAGACGGTGTCGTCGTCCAGGCCTTCCGGCTCCAGGAACACCTGGTGGCTGGTCTTGTCGGCAAAGCGGACGACCTTGTCCTCGATCGACGGGCAATAGCGCGGGCCGATCCCGGTGGCGCGACCGCCATAGACCGCCGACTCGCCCAGGCGCTCGGCGATGATCTTGTGGGTCTGCGCCGTCGTGTAGGTGATGCCGCACTGGATCTGCGGCACGTCCACGTGGGTCGTCAGGAACGAGAACGGCTCGGGCTTCTCGTCGGCGGCCTGCATCTCCAGGCGATCCCAGGCGATGGTCTTGCCGTCCAGGCGCGCGGGGGTGCCGGTCTTCAGGCGGCCCATGTCGAACCCCAGGGCGTAGAGCCGGTCCGACAGGCCGATCGACGGCGCGTCGCCGACCCGGCCGGCCGAGATGCGGGTCTCGCCCTGATGGATGACGCCCTTCAGGAAGGTGCCGGTGGTCAGGACAACACGAGAAGCGCGGTAGATCCCGCCCTCCCCGTCGATCACCCCAGCCACGACGCCGTCCTCGACGATCAGGTCTTCGGCCGCGGCCGCGATCACGTCGAGATTCGGATAGGTGAACAGCTCGGCCTGCATGGCTTCGCGATAGAGCTTGCGGTCGATCTGCGAGCGCGGGCCGCGCACGGCGGGGCCCTTGGAGCGGTTCAACAGCCGGTACTGGATGCCGGCCTTGTCGCCGATCCGGCCCATCAGGCCGTCCAGGGCGTCGATCTCGCGGACCAGGTGGCCCTTGCCCAGGCCGCCGATAGCCGGGTTGCACGACATCTCGCCGACGGTTTCGCGCTTGTGGGTCAGCAGCAGGGTGCGCGCGCCGGCGCGGGCCGACGCAGAGGCGGCCTCGCAGCCGGCGTGACCGCCGCCGATGACAATGACATCCCAAGTGTTGGACAAGCTTGCGCGCCTCGAATGCGAACGCCCCCGTCTCGGCGGGGGCGTGTTAGCCTTATACGCGAGACTCCCCGCAGCGGCGAGTCGGTCCCGGGTGTTTCACGTGAAACACGCCCGAGACATCTGTGATCAGCCTGTGGACAGTTCAAGCCGATGTTTCACGTGAAACATCACTTCCCGATGCAGAAGGTTGAAAACACTCGATCCAGCACGTCTTCCGGATCGATGCGCCCGGTGATCCGCGACAGCGACCGCGCGGCCAGTCGCACATCCTCGGCGGCGAGCTCAACCTCGAGCCCGACATCGGAAAGCGCGCGCTGAAGATAGGCCCGCGCCTCGGTCAGACTTTCAGCGTGGCGGATACGAGTGGCGGCCGGGAACTCCGCGCCAGACAGGGCGTCAACCACGTGCGCCGTAAGCGCCGCCCTCGCCTGCTCCGTACCGCCCGGTTTGCGGGCGGCCAGTTCGATCACCGCCAAGCCACGGGTCGACAGGACTTCCCGCAACTCCTCCAGACGATACGCGTCGACCAAGTCGATCTTGTTGATCACAGCCCAATCGCCGGGCTGAACCACCGCCAGCTCCTCGTCCTGTTTCACGTGGAACATGGCGGCGTCTATAACCCAGAGACGGAGGTCAGCCTCGGCCGCCCAGGCCCGCGCCCGGCGCACGCCCTCGGCCTCGATGGCGTCCTCGGTGGCGCGCAGACCGGCGGTGTCCGCCAGCAAGGTCTTGTAGCCGCCGAGGGTCAACGGGACCTCGATGATGTCGCGGGTGGTGCCCGGCGTTGAGGTGACGATGGCCGCGTCGCGCTCGGCCAGGGCGTTCAGCAGAGTGCTCTTGCCGGCGTTTGGCGCGCCGACCAGGGCGATCCGGAAGCCGTCCCGGACACGGCGGCCCCGCGAAGAATCCTCCAAGGCCACCCCAATCTCGGCCTCCAAGGCCGCCAGTCCGGGGCGAGCGCGAGCCGCGACATCCTCGGGCAGTTCCTCGTCCGGGAAGTCGACCGCGGCTTCGAGCATGGCCAAAGCCTGGACCAGCAGACCGCGCCAGGCGTCGTAGCGCTGGCTCAACGCGCCGCCCAGCTGACCCAGCGCCTGGCGACGCTGCGCCTCGGTCTCGGCGTCGATCAGGTCGGCCACGCCCTCCGCCTGGGTCAGGTCCAGCTTGCCGTTCTCGAAGGCTCGCCGCGTGAACTCGCCTGGCTCGGCCAGGCGCAGACCCTCGGCGGCGAGGGCTTCAAGCAAAGCCTCGACCACGGCCCTACCGCCGTGCACGTGAAACTCGGCGGCGTCCTCGCCGGTATAACTGGCCGGCCCCTGGAACCAGAGCACCAGAGCGTCGTCGAGGGCGACCCCGTCGCGGGTCAGTTGGCGCAGGGCCGCACGACGCGGCTTGGGCAGATCGCCCGCCAGCGCGCGCACGGCGTCGGCGGAGCGCGGCCCAGAGACCCGGACCACGGCAACCGCCGCCCTGCCCGCGCCCGTGGCCGGCGCGTAGATCGTGTCGTTCATTCGGACTTGCCGCCCATACCGCCGACCGCCGCCCCGGCCGCCGCGGTCATCAACTTGCGGAACTGGTCCTGGGCCCCCGCCCCGAACGCCATCCAGTTCTTCATCAGCTCCTCGGGCGCCAGCATGGCCATGTTAGAGGTCATGCGATCCTGCATCTCCTTGACCAGGTGATCGTTCAGGGCGCTCACGTCCGGCAGGCCCAGGAAGGCGCGGGCCTCCACCGGCGTGCAGTCAATCTCAATGGTCATCTTCATGATCTGGGGTTCCCTGCCGCGGAAGCACGATGTTGTTATGCCTCGACCGCAACGGCGCACGTTAGAGCGCTTCGGTCGAAAGTCCCATCGACGCCCTGAAGATCCATGCCTGGATACGGAGAGCCCCATGTCCGAGACCCTCACGATCACCACGCCCGACGGCGCCTTCTCGGCCTATGTCGCCCGCCCCCCAATGGCTTCGGCGGCGGCGTCGGCTCCGGCCATCGTCGTCATCCAGGAGATCTTCGGCGTCAACAAGGTCATGCGCGACGTCTGCGATGACATCGCCGCCCAGGGCTTCGTCGCCGTCTGTCCCGACCTGTTCTGGCGCATCGAGCCGGGCATCGACATCACCGATCAGAGCGAAGCCGACTGGAAGCGCGCGTTCGAGCTCTACAACGCCTTCGACGTCGACGCCGGCGTTTCGGACATCGCCGCGACGATCGCCGCCACCCGCGCCCTGCCCGGCGTCAACGGCAAGATCGGCGCGGTCGGCTATTGCCTGGGCGGCCTGCTGGCCTTCCTGACGGCGACCCGCACCGACGCGGACGCCAGCGTCTCCTACTACGGTGTCGGAACCGACAAGTACGTGGCCGAGGCCGAGAAGCTGGCGCGACCCCTGCTGATCCACATCGCCGAGGAAGACCAGTTCGTGCCGAAGGAGGCCCAGAAGGTGATCCTCGACGCGCTGAAGGATCACCCTCAGATCGAGATCCATACCTATCCAGGCCGCGACCACGCCTTTGCGCGGGTGGGCGGAGCGCACTACGACGCGGCCGACGCCGGTAGGGCCAACGCCCGCAGCCTGGCCTTCTTCAAGTCCAACCTGGGCTGACCGTCATGCTGGCCATACAAGCCGTCCGCACCGGCGGCCCCGAAGTGCTCGAAGCCGTCGACCTGCCCGTCCCCTCGCCGGGTCCTGGCCAGATCCTGGTCCGCCACCAGGCCGTGGGTCTGAACTTCATCGACACCTATCACCGCAGCGGCCTCTACCCGATGAAGATGCCGGCGGTCCTTGGACTGGAGGCGGCGGGCGTCGTCGAGGCGCTGGGCGAAGGCGTCACCCGGTTCAAGGCCGGCGACCGTGTCGCCTATAACGGCACGCTCGGCGCCTATGCCGAAGCCGCCGTGGTCCCGGCCGATCGCGCGGTGAAGGTCCCGGATGCGGTCAGCCTGGAGACCGCCGCGGCCGTCCTGCTCAAGGGCATGACCGCCGAGTTCCTGGTCCGCCGTTGCCACGAGGTCGAACCCGGTCAGACCGTTCTGATCCACGCGGCCGCCGGCGGTGTCGGCTCCATCCTGGTGCAATGGGCCAAGGCGCTGGGCGCGCCCGTGATCGCCACGGTGGGTTCGGAGGCCAAGGCCGCCCTCGCCCGCGATCACGGCGCCGACCATGTGATCCTCTACGGCGAGGAGGACGTCGCGGCCCGGGTGGCGGAGATCACCGGCGGCCAGGGCGTGGCCGTGGTCTATGACGGGGTCGGCAAGGACACCTTCGAGGCCAGCCTCAAGAGCCTGGGCCGGCGCGGCATCCTGGCGACCTTCGGCAACGCCTCGGGTCCGGCCCCGGCGATCGCGCCGCTGGAGCTGGGAACCAAGTCGCTGTTCCTGACCCGGCCGCGCCTGTTCGACTACATCGGCACGACGGCCGAACTCGATGAGAGTGCGGCGGCCTTGTTCGCGGTGCTGGCGTCGGGGGCGGTGAAGATCGAGGTCGGGCAGACGTTCCCGCTGGCGGACGCCCGCGCGGCGCACGAGGCGCTGGAGGGACGGCGGACGACCGGGGCGACGCTGCTGATCCCGTAGGCGCGACTTCCCCCTCCGGCCCTTTGGCCACCTCCCCCACAGGGGAGGAGCTAAAAGAAAGGGCGGCTGGATTGCTCCAGCCGCCCTTCGTGTTTCACGTGAAACACCAAGCTTAAGTGTTCATGCTCTGGAAGAAATCGCCGTTGGTCTTCGACTGGCGCATCTTCTCCAGCAGGAACTCGATGGCGTCCGAGGCGCCCATCGGGTTGAGGATGCGGCGCAGGACGTAGGTCTTCTGCAGCTGGTCGCGCGGGGTGATCAGCTCTTCCTTGCGGGTGCCGGACTTCAGCACGTCGATGGCCGGGAAGATGCGCTTGTCCGCGACCTTGCGGTCCAGGACGATTTCCGAGTTACCGGTGCCCTTGAACTCTTCGAAGATCACTTCGTCCATCCGGCTGCCGGTGTCGATCAGGGCGGTGGCGATGATCGACAGCGAGCCGCCCTCCTCGACGTTCCGCGCCGCGCCGAAGAAGCGCTTGGGGCGCTGCAGGGCGTTGGCGTCGACGCCGCCGGTCAGCACCTTGCCCGACGACGGGACGGTGGTGTTGTAGGCGCGGCCCAGACGCGTGACCGAGTCCAGCAGGATGACGACGTCGCGCTTGTGCTCGACCAGGCGCTTGGCCTTCTCGATGACCATCTCGGCCACCTGCACGTGGCGGGTCGCCGGCTCGTCGAAGGTCGAGGCGATGACCTCGCCCTTCACCGTGCGCTGCATGTCGGTGACTTCTTCCGGGCGCTCGTCGATCAGCAGGACGATCAGGTAGCACTCGGGGTGGTTGGTCTCGATCGACTTGG
Organism: Caulobacter sp. P1_D6; assembly: GCF_056406095.1. Classification (NCBI taxonomy): domain Bacteria; kingdom Pseudomonadati; phylum Pseudomonadota; class Alphaproteobacteria; order Caulobacterales; family Caulobacteraceae; genus Caulobacter; species Caulobacter sp. P1_D6. The sequence continues at coordinate 73,216 of NZ_JBFUAW010000006.1, forward strand.
CGATGTTCTGCAGCATCACCGTCTTGCCGACCCGCGGCGGGGCGACGATCAGGCAGCGCTGGCCCTTGCCCAGCGGGGCGACGATGTCGATGACCCGGCCCGAACGATCCTTGATGGTCGGATCGGGCAGTTCCATGTGCAGGCGCTCTTCGGGATAGAGCGGCGTCAGGTTGTCGAAGTGGACCTTGTGCTTGACGTTGTCCGGGCTCTCGAAATTGATCTTCGAGACGCCGGTCAGGGCGAAGTAGCGTTCGCCTTCGCGCGGCGAGCGGATGGCGCCCTCGATGGTGTCGCCGGTGCGCAGGCCGAACTTGCGGATCTGCGAGGGCGACACGTAGATATCGTCAGGACCCGGAAGATAGTTGGCTTCCGGCGAGCGCAGGAAGCCGAAGCCGTCCTGCACCACTTCCATCGTGCCCGAGCCCGAGATCTCCACGCCTTCCTCGGCGAGGGTCTTCAGGATCGCGAACATCATGTCCTGCTTGCGCATGGAGTTGGCGTTCTCGACCTCGAAGGTCTCGGCGAAGGCCAGCAGGTCGGCCGGGGATTTCTCCTTCAGCTCCTGCAGGGACATGGTCTTCAGGCCCATGGCCGCCACGGTGGCGCCCACTTCGGATTCATCGTCGCCGCCGTCGCCTTCGGGCGCGTCCTGCGGATCGCTGGAAACCTCGGCCGTCGTGTCGATGACGGGCTCTTCGGTCTCGGATTGGTTTTCGGTTTGGTCGGTCATAGTTGACACTCAACGTCGCGCGGCCCGCGGGGATGCGAGCCGAGCCTTGGTTCTAAAACGGACTCGTCGCGGTGAGGCGGCGAGCAGGTCGCGCCATGACGACGGCGCGTATCGATCGGGGGACAGACCTTCGAAGCGAGAGGCTCCGGGGGCGCGTCAGGACGAGCGCCGGTCCGTAAGAGGCGGGGAACAGGCCGCGAGGCGACCTGTCTGTCTGGATGGGAACCACAAGCGGCCCCGCCGGTCAAGCGAAGCCGCCCGGGTCGCCGCTGGGCTAGTGGCCCAGGAACTTGGTCGTCACCGACAGCACGATGACGATCGCGGCCAGGAACGGCAGCTCGTTGGTCATCCGCCAGAACTTCTCCGAGCGGGTGTTGGTCCCGGCGGCGAACTGGCGGCGGGCTTTGGAGACGAAGCCGTGCCAGGCGAACAGGAAGATCAGGGCCGCGATCTTGGTCAGGGCCCAGGGCTTGAGGAAGAAGTCGTGGCCCAGCCGCTCGGTGTCGATCATCGCCAGCAGCAGGCCCATCAGCAGGGCCAGGATCATCGCCGGATTGATGATGATCCGCAGGGTGCGCAGCTCGGCCAGCTTGAACGTCGCGTCCATGTCCGAGCCGGGCTCGGCCTTCATGTGATAGACGAACAGACGCGGCAGGATCAGCATGCCGGCGATCCAGGCCATCACGAAGATGATGTGCAGCCCGCGGATCAGGTCGAAATGCGGGGCCAGGAAATCGATCACGCCGAAGCTCCCTGCTTGTTCGGACATTGGGTGCGGTCGCCGCCGCAGCGCCAGGCGCAGGCGGTGACCAGGCGATCGGGCGCGCCAAGGGCGCCTTGAATGGTGCGGCCGAGGCCCGCGATGAAGCCCGGCGTCACGCCCAGGGCCGGCACGCGGACATAGACCGGGCAGCCGGCCTCGAACGCCACCTGGCGGTATTCGTGATCCAGCTCGACCAGGGTCTCGATGTGCTCGGAGACGAAGGCGATCGGCGTGACCACCAGCGCCAGGCCCTGTTTGCTGGCGGCCTTGATCTCGTCCTCGGTCGAGGGCCCGATCCACTTCATCGGACCGACGCGGCTCTGATAGGTCACCCGCCAGTCCCAACCTTCGCCCAGCCTGGCAGCCACCGCCGCGGCGGTGGCCTCGATCTGCTGCTGATAGGGATCGCCGCCCAGGATCACCTTTTCCGGCAAGCCGTGCGCCGAGAACAGCAGGCGCGCCGAACCGGGACGTCCGGCCTTGTCGTAGGCGGCCTTGATCAGATCGGCATGGGCCTGAACCAGATCTTCGTTCACCGGATAGCAGCAGACGGTCGAGACCCGGCCGGGACCCTTGCGATAGGCCCGCTTCCACGCCTTCAGCGACGAGCCGGTCGTGGTCGACGAATATTGCGGATAGAGTGGCAGCAGCACAACCTCGTCAGGCGCGAAGGCCTTCACGGCCTTGGCCGTCTGGTTGGTCAGCGGCTTCCAGTAGCGCATGGCGATGAAGCAGCGGGTTTCCGCGTCCGGGAAGCGCGCGGCCAGGTCCGCCTCAAGCGCCCTCGCCTGCTTTTCGGTCTCCGGCAACAAGGGCGAGCCGCCGCCCATCAGGGCGTAGTTTTCCTTGGCCAACTTGGCGCGCGTCCCGGCGATCAAGGCGGCGATCGGATAGCGCAGGGGCGCCGGCAGGCCGATGATCGCCTTGTCGCGAAACAGGTTGAACAGGAACGGCCGCACCGCGTCCGGCCCATCAGGCCCGCCCAGATTGAACAGGACGACGGCTATGCGCTTGGTCACTTGCCGGTGACCCGCGCCAGCACCGCCTCGACGTGGGCGATCGGCGTGTCGGGCAGGATGCCGTGACCCAGGTTGAAGATGTAGGGACCCTGCCCCCACTGTTCCAGGAGCTGGTCGACCCGCGCCAGCAGGGCGTCGCCGCCGGCCCGCAGCAGCAGGGGATCCAGCGCGCCCTGGATGGCCTTGGTCTTCTGGATGGACTGGCCCAGCGCCGCGGAGGCCTGGGTGTCCAGCGCCACGCCCTGGACGGGCGCCAGCTTGGCGTAGGTCTCGACCAGCGTGCCGGCTCCGCGCGGGAAGCCGATCACCGGCGTGGTCACGCCCTTGGCGCGCAGGCCTTCGATGATCGCGGTGTGCGGCTTGGTCACCAGGCGGTCGAACAGCGGCTCGGACAGGCCCTCGGCCCAGCTCTCGAACAGCTTCAGCACCTGGGCGCCCGACGCCGCCTGCATGGCCAGGTAGTCGATGGTCGCGTCGACCAGCACCTGGATCAGGGCGTCGAGCTTCTCGGCGTTCTGGTAGGCGTAAGTCCGGGCGCCGGAGCGATCGCTGGAGCCGCCTTCGATCATGTAGGTCGCCACGGTCCAGGGCGCGCCGGCGAAACCGATCAGGGTCCGCTCGGGCTCCAGGGCCGAACGTACGCGGCTCAGGGTCTCGCCCACCGCGCCCAGCGCCTGGCCGGCCTGACCCGTCAGCTCGCGCATCGACTCGATCGACGGCAGCTCGCCCAGCTTGGGACCCTCGCCCGCCTCGAACCACACCTTCTGGCCCAGGGCCTGGGGGATCAGCAGGATGTCGGCGAAGACGATGGCCGCGTCATACGGAAACCGCCGCATCGGCTGCAGCGTGACCTCGGCGGCCTTCTCCGGGTTCAGGCAGAAATCGATGAAGGTCGGCTCGGTGGCGCGAACGGCCCGATACTCCGGCAGATAGCGTCCGGCCTGCCGCATGAACCACACGGGCGGACGTTCGGCCTTGTGGCCATCCAGGACGGAAAGGAGCTTGGGCTGGATCGGGGGCTTCGAAAGCGAGGTCATGTCAGGCCTTAAATCCCGTCAGGCCCGTGGGCTCAAGCCCGTATCTCCCCGGAGGCCTTCTTCCCTTCTTCCTTCTCTCTTTAAGAAGATTTTAAGGAAGACTGTAGGAGATGGTGAGCAAGTGCCTAACGGGGAAAACCCGCGTGCGGCGCACCATGCCCCCCGACCATCCGAAATCCATCCAAGCGTGACCCACATGTGGGCGCGAGCCTGTGAACTATGGGGATAGTCCGCTAGCGCTTCGTAATTCCTAATGAAACGTTAAGATGGCTAACGGCGCCGTAACCATGAGCGTTCGCTCATCCCACCTTGGGGGAATCGGAAACGCACCGGCTGTGGAGCTCATCCGAGACTGGGGATTGTCCGGCATCAATGTGACCGTTTAACACAGGGTCAGTTCGACGCGCCGTAACGAGCCGGGATTCACCCCCGCTCATCCCCAGGGGCCAAGCCAGTGGTTAAGCAACCGTTAACGGATGATCCACAGGAAGCTGGCGCCCCCGAGGGTGAAAGAGCCGCGCCGCGCTTCGCGACCTACTTCCACATTCACCTGGTGTCGGACTCCACGGGCGAGACGTTGAACGCCATGGCGCGCGCCGTTTGCGCCCGTTTCACCGATATCCTGCCGATTGAACACATCTACGCCCTGGTCCGTTCCACGCGCCAACTCGACCGGGCGCTGGAGGAAATCGCCGGCGCGCCGGGCGTGGTCATGCACACGATCATCGACCCGAACCTGCGCTCGGCCCTGGAGGAAGGCTGCCGGCGGCTGGAGATGCCCTGCATCGCCGCCCTCGATCCGGTGGTCAGCGCCATGTCGCGCTATCTGGGCGCGCGGATCTCCACCCGGGTCGGCGCCCAGCACGCGCTGAACAACGACTATTTCGATCGGATCGAGGCGCTGGACTACGCCATCGCCCACGACGACGGCCAGGGCGGCCAGGACCTGACCCAGGCCGACGTGATCCTGGTCGGCGTGTCGCGCACCTCCAAGACCCCGACCTGCATCTATCTGGCCCACCGCGGGGTGCGCGCCGCCAATGTGCCGCTGGTGCCCGGCCGACCGCCGCCCGAGGAGCTGTTCACCCTGAAGAACACCCTGATCGTCGGGCTGATGACCTCGCCCGAGCGGCTGATCCAGATCCGCCGCAACCGCCTGCTGTCGCTGAAGGAGAACCGCGAGAGCGACTATATCGACACCGACGCGGTGCGGCAGGAGATCATCGGCGCCCGCCGGTTGTTCGAGCGTCAGGGCTGGCCGATCATCGACGTCACCCGGCGGTCGGTCGAGGAGACGGCGGCGGCGATCATCAACCTGCTGTCTGGCGGCCGCGGCCAGGTCGAGGTGCTGGGATGAGCCCTCCCCCCATTACCCTGGCGTCCACCAGCTCGGCGCGCCAGGCGATCCTGCGCAACGCCGGCGTCGCCTTCGAAGCGGTCGGTTCGGGCGTCGACGAGGAGTCCGCCAAGGCCGGCCTCCTGGCCGAAGGCGCTTCGCCGCGCGAAGTGGCCGACGCCCTGGCCGAGCTGAAGGCGTTCAAGGTCTCGACCAAGCGCCCCGGCCTGGTGATCGGCTCGGACCAGACGCTGGAGCTGGACGGCGCCCTGTTCGACAAGGTCGACACGGTCGAGGCCGCCCGCGAGCGGCTGAAAGAGCTGCGCGGCAAGGTCCACAAGCTGCACTCGGCCGTGGTCGTGGCCCGTGACGGCCGGCCGATCTGGCGGGTGGTCGAGACCACAAAGCTGTCGGTCCGCGACTTCAGCGACGCCTGGTTGGAAGGTTATCTGCAGCGCAACGCGCCTGACGTCCTGTCCTCGGTCGGCTGCTACTTCCTCGAGGGCGAGGGGGTGCAGATGTTCGACCGCATCGATGGCGACTATTTCGCCATCCTCGGCCTGCCCGTGGTGGGCCTGTTCGATTTCCTGCGCCTTCACGGAGCTCTCGAGGCATGAGTATTACGGGAGCCGCGATCGTCGCCGGCGTCTGCGGCCAGCCGATCCGCCACTCGATGAGCCCGGTGATCCACAACGCCTGGATCGCGGCGGCCGGGCTGAATGCGGCCTACGTGCCGTTCGCGCCGGGCGAGGACAATTTCGAGACCTTCGTCGAGGGCCTGCGCGGCGGGGCGATCCGGGGCCTCAACGTCACCATCCCGTTCAAGGAGCAGGCCCTGGCCTGTGCCGACCGCTGCAGCGACCTGGCCAAGCTGGCCGGCGCGGCCAACCTGCTGATCTTCGAGACCGACGGCACGATCACCGCCGACAACACCGACGGTCCCGGCCTGATCGGGGCCATCGCCGTCCAGGCGCCGGGTTTCGACCTGACGTCGTCGTCGGTGGTGATCCTGGGCGCGGGCGGTGCGGCCCGGGGCGCGGCCGCCGCCCTGGCCCTGGCCGGCGCCCCGCGCGTCAGCATCGTCAACCGCACCTTCGTCCGCGCCGAGGCCATCGCCGTCTCGATCGGCGGCGTGGTCGAGGCCGCGTCGGAGGACGAGCTAGACGCTCTGCTCTCCCAGGTTGGCCTGGTGATCAACGCCACGTCGTTGGGCCTGGGCGGCGGCGCGGGTCCCGCCGCGCGCCTGGAGCTGACGCCGAAAAACGCCGTGGTCGTCGACATGGTCTACAAGCCGCTGCGCACCGAGTTCTTGAACCGCGCCGAAACCGCCGGCCGCCGCACGGTGGACGGGCTGGAGATGCTGCTGCGCCAGGCGGTTCCCAGCTTCGAGGCCTTCTTCGGCGTGACGCCGCCGGCGCAGGTCGACGTCCGTGCCCTGGCCCTGGCCCAGATCGGGGACGCGGCGAAATGATCGTCCTGGGCCTCACCGGCTCCATCGGCATGGGCAAATCGACGACGGCCAGGATGTTCGTCGAGGCCGGCGTGCCGGTCTACGATTCCGACGCCGCCGTCCATGCGCTCTACGCCACCGGTGGGGCCGCGGTCGCGCCGGTGGAAGCCGCCTTTCCGGGCGTGGTGGTCGACGGGGCCATCGACCGCACCCGGCTCAGCGCGGCGGTGATGGGCAATTCCGAGGCCTTGGCGGTGCTGGAATCGATCGTCCATCCGCTGGTCGGCGCCCATCGGATCGGCTTCTTCGAGGACGCCAAGGCCCAAGGCGCCGACATCGTCGTGCTCGACATCCCCCTCCTCTACGAGACCGGCGGCGAGAAGAAGGTCGACAAGGTGGTGGTGGTCTCCGCTCCGGCCGACGTGCAGCGCGAACGCGTCCTGGCGCGGACGGGCATGGATCCCGCCAAGTTCGAGGCCATCCTGGCCCGCCAGACTCCGGATGCCGAAAAGCGCGCTCGGGCCGATTTCGTGATCGACACCGGCCGGGGCCTGGACGCGGCCCGCGACCAGGTCCGCGACATCCTGACCAGCCTTCGGGCCTCGGCCCCGCTTGAAGGCGGCGGCGAACAGGGTCATTGAAATCCGATGGCGCGGGAAATCATCCTCGATACCGAAACCACCGGCTTCGACCCCAAGACCGGCGATCGGCTGGTCGAAATCGGCTGCATCGAGGTGGTCGACTACATGCCCACGGGCAAGTCGTTCCACGAATATTGCGATCCGCTGCGCGACATGCCGGCCGAGGCCCAGAAGGTGCACGGCCTCTCGTCCGAGTTTCTGACCGGCAAGCCGAAGTTCCACGAGATCGCCGACCGGTTCCTGGAGTTCGTCGGCGATTCGCCGGTGATCGCCCACAACGCCGCCTTCGACCGCAGCTTCGTCAATTTCGAGCTGGAGAAGTGCAATCGCGGCCCGCTGCCGGAAAGCCGCTGGGTCGACACCCTGGCCATGGCCAAGAAGCGCTTTCCGGGCATGTACAACTCGCTCGACGCGCTCTGTAAGCGGTTCAAGATCAGCCTGGACAGCCGCGACAAGCACGGCGCCCTGATCGACGCCCACTTGCTGGCCGAGGTCTATCTCGAGCTGCAGGGCGGCAAGGAACGGGCGCTGGAGCTGACCCAGGTGGTCGCCGTCACCGCCGTCTCGGCCGCCCGCCAGGGTTCGTACGGCGCCCGCCCCCGGCCCCTGGCCCCGCGCTCGACCGAGGAAGAGCGCGAGATCCACGCCGCCTTCATCCAGAAGAACCTCAAGGACAAGGCCGTGTGGCTACAGTTCGGCGTGGGGCTCGTGGTCGAGGGCTGAGCCCGCGGCGTTACGCGCTCTCGCCCAAAGTGACGAGCAGAGCGTCCAGCTGCTCGAACTGCTCGGGCAGCCCATCCGCCGCTCCGGCGGACGCGTCGAGGGCCTCCTTCGAGGGATAGAGTTCGTGCAGGACCAGCAACGTCTGGCCGTCCTTTTCCTCGAAGGTGACCGTGGTCACGGGGCCGTCTTCACTCTCGTCGTTGGTCCAGACGAGGCGCGAGGGCGGCGTCACTTCGATGTACTTGCCGAAAAAGGCCATGGTGTTCGCGGCGTCGTGTCCGAATTCGAGGCGGTAGCCGCCTCCGACCCGAACATCCAGCTCGCAGGACCGCAGGTTCATTCCCAACGACTTCGGGACCCACCAGAGCTTGAACAGGTCGGACCGGGTCCACGCCTCGAACACGATGCGGGCGGGGGCGTTGAAGGTGCGGGTGACCACGAGCTCGCGCTCGGACTTCCGGTCGATCGCCGTGTGGTTAGTCATCGATTTTCTCCCTGCGTTTCAAATCCTCGACAATCCCGTCCAGCGCGTCGAAGCGCGTGGCCCAGAGCTGTCGGTAGCTTTCGATCCAGGCCGCCTCTTCCTCGAGCCTGCGCACGCCGAGCCGGCAGGTGCGCACCCGCCCGACCTTCCGCGTCGTGACGAACCCCGCATCCTCCAGGACGCCGACGTGCTTCTTCATGCCCGTGAGGGTCATGTGGAACTTGTCGGCGAGCTCCGTGATCGAGGCGTCCGAACGTCCGAGCTGCTCCAGGACGCCGCGTCGGGTGGCGTCCGAGAGCGCGGCGAACGAAGCATCGAGGCGATCTATCGTATACTGAACCATATGGTTCAGTATTAGCGCGCGGATTTGCGACATGCAAGAGGCCGCCGGGCCTGGCCGCCGACTGACCGGCTACAGGCGGACCTTCCTAGGGTCGAACGGGATGGAGGGTCGGCGCTAGACCCGCAGATCCGCCGTGACGGGCGCGTGGTCGCTGGGGCGTTCCCATTCACGGACAGTGTCGTGGACCTTGGCGGTGACCCTGCCGTCGACGATGGCCGCGTCGCGCAGGCCGGGGCTGGCCAGGATGTGGTCCAGGCGCAGGCCGCGGTTGGACTTGCGGAAATCGGCGGCGCGATAGCTCCACCAGCTGAACAGCTTTTCCGGCTCGGGCGTGGCCAGGCGCGGCAGGTCCAGCAGGTTCATCGACTTGATCATCGCGTCGAAGGCTTCGAGCTCGGCCGGCGTGTGGCTGACAACCTTCAGCATCTGGCGGTGACTCCAGACGTCGTTCTCGCCGGGCGCGATGTTCAGGTCGCCGGTGACGATCAACGGCGCCTTGGGATCACGCTTCCTCAGGGCGGCGGTCAGGGTCTCATAGAAGTCGAGCTTGTGGTCGAACTTCGGATTGCCGATGCGATCGGGCGTGTCGCCGCCCGCCGGGATGTAGAAGTTCTGGATGTCGACGCCGGCCACCTTGACCGCGACGCAGCGGGCATGGCCCTCGCGGCAGTTCATCAGCGTCGGCACGTCCTCGAATGGCAGGCGCGAGGCGATGGCGACGCCGTGCCAGCCCTTCTGGCCCATGATCTTGAGGTGCGGCAGGCCCATGGCGATGAAGGCCTCGCGGGGGAATTCCCCCTCCTGGCACTTGATCTCCTGCATGCAGAGCACGTCGGGCGCCTGCTCGTCGACGAAGCGGGCGGCCTGCTCGGCGCGCAGGCGGACGGAATTGACGTTCCAGGTGGCGATACGGAGGCGCATGCCGTTCCTCTAGAGCTTGGGATCCCCAAACCACAACGAAAAACGCCCAGGCGCTGAGCGCCTGGGCGAAAGTCGGGTCTCTCATGCCGCCGCCGGGAGGGGATAGGTCCGGCACGGTTGCGAAGAGCGGGTCGGGCGCTCCTCGCCATGCGTGTTAAATCTGCCACGCCAGGAATCTAAGTCAAGGACAATCGCGTTAACATCTTGCATGTTGTGAAATTGTCGCATTTGGGCCGTGTTGGATGGCCTAAATACAACTAGGGCTTGCCGACCCGGCGCCTCGGATCGGTTAGGACGAAAAGTTTCGGGGCCAGGCCCGAGGTCTTTTCGAAGTCCACCAGGCGCACGCGGGTCTCGCCGCCCTTCACGTCGGTCACGGTCCAGCCGATCAGGGCGGGCGCGTTGCTGAAGTCCAGGGCGATGCGGCCCAGGGTCTGGCGCTTGGCGTCGACGGCGGTGATCGTGAAGCCGTCCGACAGCTTGCGCACGCCGGTGATGGTCACGCCGCGGTCCAGCCGCACCTCGCGGGCCAGCAGCAGGACCAGGGGCGTGCGGCTCAGCGGATAGCTCTCGAAGGTCTTCAGCCGGGGATCGAAGATATTGACGGCGCTGCCGTTGCTGACGACCAGCAGCCCGTTGGGGCCGTCATAGGCGAAGCGGGCCTTGCCCGGACGCTGCAGATAGAAGTCGCCTTGGGTCTGGGTTCCCCGCGCGTCGGTCTGGACGAAACGGCCCTTGGCCGAGCCCAGCGCCTGGATATAGGCGGTGGCCTTGTCGACCAGGGCCTGGTCCTCGGCCGAGAGCTTGGCCGCCGGCGGTTGGGCGGCGAGGGCTTGGCCGGTCACGGCGGCGGCCAGGCCAAAGCCGGCGGCGGCGAGGATCAGGCGACGGGTCGGGGTCGTGGTGGTCATGCGATCTCCCAAGGGCGTTCCGCGAAAGTGAGCGGTTTCGCGAGTGGAACGCCCGTCAATAATGCCCCCAACCTTTGCCCTGCCCGCGCGTCGGACGAAAGGCCACGGCGCGACCATTTTCCGGCGCTCCGATGAAGCGTCGTTCAGGTTCGGAAGGTTGGAGGCAGGAGAAACGCGGTCGAACGGCCTAGGTTTCCGGATGCGGTCGGGGACATGCACATGTGCATGTCCCCATCAGCTGATCACATCGGAGGCGGCGGCGGGGCCAGGATCTCGCGCTTGCCGGCGTGGTTGGCGGCGCCGACGACGCCTTCCTTCTCCATCCGCTCCATCAGCGAGGCGGCGCGGTTGTAGCCGATCTGCAGGCGGCGCTGGATGTAGCTGGTCGAGGCCTTGCGGTCGCGGGTGACCACCGCCACGGCGTGATCGTAGAGGTCGTTGGCCCCGCCCTCGCCGGCGAACGCGCCCTCGACGGCCTCTTCCTGTTCCTCGTCGCCGCCGGCGGTGACTTCTTCCAGATAGTTGGGAATGCCCTGGTCGCGCAGGAACTTGGCCACGGCCTCGACCTCGCCGTCCGACACGAACGGGCCGTGCAGGCGGGTGATGCGGCCGCCGCCGGCCATGTACAGCATGTCGCCCTGGCCCAGCAGCTGCTCGGCGCCCTGCTCGCCCAGGATGGTGCGGGCGTCGATCTTGCTGGTGACCTGGAAGCTGATCCGGGTCGGGAAGTTGGCCTTGATGGTGCCGGTGATCACGTCGACCGACGGACGCTGGGTGGCCATGATCAGGTGAATGCCGGCGGCGCGGGCCATCTGGGCCAGGCGCTGGACGGCGCCTTCGATGTCCTTGCCGGCCACCATCATCAGGTCGGCGACCTCGTCGATCACCACGACCAGGTAGGGCATGGGCTCGGGACGGATCTTCTCGGTCTCGTAGATCGGGCGGCCGGCGTCGTCGAAGCCGGTCTGGACGGTCCGCTCGAAGTGCTCGCCCTTCTCCAGGGCCTCGTTGGCCTTCTCGTTGAAGCCGCCGATGTTGCGCACGCCGATCTTCGACATCCGGCGATAGCGGTCCTCCATCTCGCGGACGGTCCACTTCAGCGCCACCACGGCCTTCTTCGGATCGGTGACGACCGGGGCCAGCAGGTGCGGGATGCCGTCATAGACGCTGAGCTCCAGCATCTTCGGGTCGATCATGATGAAGCGGCACTTCTCGGGCGGCAGCTTGTAGAGGATCGACAGGATCATGGCGTTGACGCCGACCGACTTGCCCGAGCCGGTGGTGCCGGCGATCAGCAGGTGGGGCATCTTGGCCAGGTCGGCGATGTAGGTTTCGCCGCCGATCGTCTCGCCCAGGGCCATGGGCAGGATGTGGGTGGCCTTGTCGTAGTCGGACGACGACAGCAGGTCGCGCAGATAGACGGTCTCGCGACGCGAGTTGGGCATCTCGATGCCGATGGCGTTGCGGCCCTGGGCCACGGCGACGCGGCACGAGATCACGCTCATCGAGCGGGCGATGTCGTCGGCCAGGGCCACGACGCGGGCGGTCTTGGTGCCGGCGGCCGGCACCAGCTCGTACATGGTGACCACGGGGCCAGGACGGATCTGGTCGATCTGGCCGCGCACGCCGAACTCGGCCAGCACGCTTTCCAGCAGGCGGGCGTTCTGGCGCAGGGCCTCCTCGTCGAACTCGGCCGAGCGCGGCTTGGGCTTGGCCAGCATGGCCAGTTCGGGCAGCTGGAAGCCCTCGGCGTCGAAGTCGAAGGCCTTCTGCTGTTCGCGCTGCTCGCGGGCGTTGGACTTGCCCGGGACCTTGGGCTGGGCGATGGCCAGGGGGCGGACTTCGAAGCTGGGCTCGAAGGCGTCGTCGTCCTCGACCGGAACCGGCGCGGCCTTGGCCGGCTTGGCGGCGGCCTTGCTGGGCGCGGCTTCGGGCTCGACGACCGGGGCGGCCTTCCGCGGGGCGCGGGGACGGGCGGCGGGTTCGGGTTGCGGGGCCGAGACGGGCGCGGCGGCACGTTCGCGCGGCTGCATCAGGCCGTGGATCAGGTCGCCGATCGCCTCGGGGTCGATGCGGCGCACGCCGATCGCATAGCCCAGGGCCACGACGGCGCCGATCGCCAGCAGCAGGGCGGCGATCAGGTGGGCGCCGGGCAGGCGGGCGAAGCCGAGCAGGCCGGCCAGCAGGTTCAGCAGGCCGTCGCCCCAGAACCCGCCCAGGCCCTTGGCCAGCGGCCAGGCAGCGGGACGCGGCGGAGCGGCCAGCAGACCGGCCAGGGCCAGCAGGCCCAGGCCCCCGACCAGGGCGCGGACCCGCAGGTCGCGGCGATGGGCGGCGGGATCGGGCTGGGTGACGCGCGACATGCCGAACACCAGCATCAGGGCGGCGGCCATCCAGCCGGCCAGGCCCATCGACTGCATGACGATGTCGGCCAGGGCCGCGCCGGCGCCGCCGAGCGCGTTGGTGGCGGGCAGACCGGTGGCGGCGTTCAGGCTGGGATCGGCGGCGTTGTAGGTGGCGACCGACAGCAGCAGGCCCGCGCCGACCACGCAGATCACGCCGCCCCGGAACCGCGCCGACCACGGCTGGGCCCAGCCGTAGCGCACCGCGTCCCAGACCAGTTCAACGCTCGATCGCCGCGCCGCTCGCGCCATCAGAAGTCACCTTGCACTCGTAGAACCGCCTACTTGTGCCCCAAGAGGGTTAAGAGCCGTTTACGCTGATGGGGCGATCGTGCGGTTTGAGGTCGCGGAATCGACGGCGACCAAGTCGGAACAAAAAGCGAACATACGTCCGGACTCGACGTGGCCGGGAGTCATTCTGGCGCGTAACCCGCTGTTGGTTGGCGGGTCAGTGGGTGCGGTCATGGACAAGGAGCTTTTGAGTCAGTTGCCGATCATTCTGTCGGCGGTCGCGACGGTGTTCACCGCCCTGGCGACCTTGGTGTGGGCGTTCCGGCGGCGGCCTTGAGCGCCGCCGGAAGCTCGGCTCAGGCCGTGCCCAGATAGTCCTTCTTGCCGATCTCGACGCCGTTCTTGCGCAGGATCGCGTAGGCGGTGGTCAGGTGGAAGAAGAAGTTCGGCTGGGCTTGGGTCTGCAGATAGGCCAGGCCCTTGACCACGCTGGTCTCGCCGCGGCGGGTCAGGGTGATGTCGCGGTCCTCGGCGTTCTCGAACTTGGCGGGGTCCAGGCCCTCGACATAGGCGATGGCGCGGTCGACACGGGCGATCAGGCCGGCGAAATCGGTCTCGACGTCGTCCCAGGCCGGAACCTCCTCGCCGGCCAGGCGCGCGGTGCAGCCCTTGGCGAAGTCGGTGGCGATCTGCGCCTGGCGCAGCAGCGGGAACATGTCGGGGAACAGGCGGGCCTTCAGCAGGCTGTCGGGGTCGAGCTTCTTGGCTTCAACATGCGCGGCGGCCTTGGCCAGCACGCCTTTCAGGCCTTTCAGCCCCTGAACGAAGACGGGGACGCTGGCCTGGTGGATGGTGATGGTCATGGGAACTCCGGCTGGAGCATTTTCGAGCGAAGTGGACACCGGTTCGCGTGAAGAAAATGCGTGAAACAAAAATCTAGAGCCAACCTGATGCAATCAGGTCGGAGCTCTAGGGGGAGCCGTGAGCCATAACGTGCACCGCCGTCCGGAGCCAGACCGCCCAGAAAAAGCCGTCACCGTGCCGCTCGATCCGGCGAACATCGGTTTTCGAACCGTCGCCTGGGGAGCACAAGTCTATGGTCGCCGCCTCGTTCCACCGTCTGGTCCTGGTCGCTTCGGCCCTCCTGGCCGCGAACGCCGCCTCAGCCCAGGTCCCGGCCGCGCTTCAGGCGTCCGAACAGGCGGTCTATGCCGGGAAATTCGACGCGGCGGTCGCGCCGCTGAGCGCGGCCTTGGCGCGGACCGAAACCCCGGAAGACCGCATGCAGCTGCTGCTGCAACAGATGCGCGTCCACCAGACCCAGCGGCTGTCGGGCAAGATCAGTCCGGACGAGGCGTCCGTCGCGGCGGCGGTCAAGGCCCTGGCGCCGCGCATCCAGGACCCCGCCCTGCTGGGCCTGATCGGCCTGCGCGAAACCACCTCGGACTATTTCGAGCGCCTGACCACGGATCGCACGTCCGACGTGATGAGCCTGCAGCCCGCCTATCGCCTGGCGGCCGACCGCCTGACTGACCCCTGTCTCAAGGCCGAAGCCCAGTTCTTCGTCGGTCTAATGCCGCAGATCGGCGGCGACATCGCGACCTCGGGTCCGCCCCTGGCTGAGGCCCTGCGGATCGCCACCGCCGGCCATTGCGACCTGGAGGTCTCCTACGTCCTGCGCCACCAGGCCGCCGAGCGCGACGCGGCGGGCGACAAAATCCGGGCGCGGGACCTGATGGCGCGGTCCCTGGCGATCCGCCAGCGGATCGGCTTCCAGGTCTTCGTCCCCTACTCGCTGCTGTCCCTGGCCGACGCCGAGCAGGCCGTGGGCGAGACCCAGGCGGCGCGAGCCCACCGGCAGGAGGCGCTGGACCTGGCGCGCAAGCTGGATCTGCCCGCCCAACAAGCGGCCGCGCGCGAGGCTCTGGGCGAAAAAGCGGCCTAGCTCGGATCGTTCAAGCGCGGCCGGAACGGAACGGGGTTCGCCGCGCGGGGTTTCTCAGGGGTTCAATTCACTCCCTCAGGAGCATTCCCCATGAAAGTCAGCGACGCGATGACCAGCCAGGTCTCCACCGCCGCCCCCACCGACACCGTGCGCAAGGTCGCCCAGGTGATGGCCCATGTCGAAACCGGCGCCGTGCCGATCGTCGAGAACGGCAAGGTCGTCGGCCTGGTCACCGACCGCGACATCGTCCTGCGCGTGGTCGCCGAAGGCCGCAGCTTCGATTCGCCCATCTCGGAAGCCATGAGCGAGGGCGACGTCCAGAGCGTGCGCGAGGACGACGTCCTGGCCGACGCCACCGCCAAGATGGCCAGCCATCAGATCCGCCGCCTGGTCGTGCTCAACGAGGCCGGAAACCTGACCGGCATCCTGTCGCTGGGCGACGTCGCCAAGGACTACGGCGCCAAACAGGTGGGCAAGACGCTGGAGGACATCTCGGCGGAACCGGCGGACGCGGCGGCTTCCTAACCTTCTCCCATAGGGAGAGGGCGAAAAGAAAAAGGGCGGCCCCGTGAGGAGCCGCCCTTCCCGTATCTGGATGCTGGAAGCTTTAGACCAGCGAGCTGTCGATGCCCTTGCAGGCTTCCATCAGGCCCTTCACCGACTCGACGGACTTGGCGAACATCGCCTTTTCCGCGTCGTTGGTTTCGAACTCGACGATCTTCTCCGCGCCGCCGGCGCCGATCACGACCGGCACGCCGACATAGAGGCCGTCCAAGCCGTATTGGCCGGTGAGGAAGGTGGCGCACGGCAGGACGCGCTTCTTGTCCTTCAGGTACGACGTCGCCATGGCGATGGCCGATTCCGCCGGAGCGTAGAAGGCCGAGCCGGTCTTCAGCAGGGCGACGATCTCGCCGCCGCCCTTGCGGGTGCGGTCGACGATGGCGTCCAGCTTTTCCTGGGTCAGCCAGCCCTGCTTGACCAGTTCCGGCAGCGGCAGGCCGCCGACCGTCGAGTGACGGACCATCGGCACCATGTCGTCGCCGTGACCGCCCAGGGTCCAGGCGTGGATGTCTTCCACCGACACGCCGGTGGCTTCGGCCAGGAAGTAGGCGAAGCGCGCCGAGTCCAGGACGCCGGCCATGCCGATGACCTTTTCCTTGGGCAGGCCCGAGAACTGTTGCAGGGCCCAGACCATCGCGTCGAGCGGGTTGGTGATGCAGATGACGAAGGCGTTGGGGGCGTGGGCCTTGATGCCCTCGCCGACGGCCTTCATGACCTTCAGGTTGATGCCCAGCAGGTCGTCGCGGCTCATGCCCGGCTTGCGCGGCACGCCGGCGGTCACGATGCAGACGTCGGCGCCGGCGATGTCGGCGTAGTCGTTGACGCCCTTCAGCGTGATGTCCTTGCCGAACACGGCCGAGGCTTCGGCGATGTCGAGGGCCTTGCCCTGCGGGGTGCCTTCGGCGATGTCGAACAGCAGGATGTCGCCCAGCTCTTCGCGTGCCGCGATGTGGGCCAGGGTGCCGCCGATCATGCCGGCGCCGATGAGGGCGATCTTCGCGCGAGCCATGGGGTCTCCGTCAAGGCTGTGGACGATGAATGTCGGGGCGCGGTCTACGCCCGCTGAGGCTTAGTCTCAAGCCCTCTTTCCCGTTTCGCTGCAGTGCGGCAAAACTGCCTGAACAACGATAAGGAGACGCGGGGATGAGCAAGACCGATCCGGGGAACTATTTCGAGGACTTCCGCCTGGGCCAGGTGATCGTCCACGCCACCCCCCGCACCGTCACCGCCGGCGACGTGGCGCTGTACACGGCGCTGTATGGACCGCGTTTTTCGCTGTTCTCGTCCGACGTCTTCGCGCGCGATTGCGGGCTGGAGACCGCGCCGGTCGACCCGCTGATCGCCTTCCACGTCGTCTTCGGCAAGACCGTGCCGGACATCAGCCTGAACGCCGTGGCCAATCTGGGCTACGCCGAGGGCCGGTTCCTGGCCCCGGTGCATCCGGGCGACACCCTGTCGGCGAGATCCGAGGTGATCGGGCTGAAGGAGAACTCCAACGGCAAGACCGGCGTCGTCCATGTGCGCACCACGGGGGTGAACCAGCGCGGCGTGGCCGTGCTCAGCTATGTGCGCTGGGTGATGGTGCGCAAGCGCGACCCGGCCGCGGCGGTCGAGGGGCAATCGATCCCACAGCTGGCCGCGGTCGTGGCCGCCGCCGACCTCGTGCCGCCGCCCGGCCTGGACTTCAGGAAATACGACTTCGCCCATGCCGGCGCGCCCCACGCGTTCGAGGACTATGCGGTGGGCGAGAAGATCGACCACGTCGACGGCATGGTCGTCGAGGAGGCCGAGGCGCAGATGGCCACGCGGCTGTGGCAGAACACCGCCAAGGTCCATTTCAACCAGTTCGAACGCGCGAAAGACCCGTCGGGCCGGCGGCTGGTCTATGGCGGGGTGGTGATCTCGACGGCCAAGGCCCTGTCGTTCAACGGCCTGCAGAACGCCGGCCTGATCCTGGCGATCAACGGCGGGCGCCATGTCAGCCCCTATTTCGCCGGCGGCACGGTGTTCGCCTGGAGCGAGGTGCTCGACAAGGCCGACCTGGGCCATGGGATCGGGGCGCTACGCCTGCGCCTGGTCGCGACGGTGGACCGGCCCTGCGCCGACTTCCCCGACAAGGACGAGGCGGGAGCCTATGCTCCGGGCGTCATCCTCGACTTCGACTATTGGGCGGCGGTTCCGAAACGTGGCTGAGTTCATCCTCGATCCGGCCTTCACGGCCACGTCCGCCGAGCTGGGCGACCTTTCGCTGTGCCACGCCCGCCTGCAGCTGGACGCCCGCTATCCGTGGGTGGTGCTGATCCCCCGCATCGGCGCGGCGCGCGAGCTGGAGGACCTGTCCGTCGCTGACCGTGCGCGTCTGATGGAGGAAACGGTGCTGGCCGGAGCCGTCGTCCGCGCCGTCGCCGATGTCCTGGGCCTGGCGGTCGACAAGCTCAATGTCGGCGCCCTGGGCAATGTGACGCCGCAGCTGCACGTCCACGTCCTGGGCCGCCGGGTCGGCGATCCGGCCTGGCCGGGTCCGGTGTGGGGGCACTCGCCCGGCGTGGCCTATGAGCCCGTGGTGCTGGGCCGTGCGGTGGCGGCGACGCGTGAGACCCTGGGTCTCTGACGCCGCCGCGCGCCCTCAGGCCACGTAGCCGCCGTCGATGGTCAGGCTGGCCCCGGTCATGAAGCCGGCCTCCTCGCGGACGAGATAGGCCACCAGGCCGGCGATCTCGCGGGTCTCGCCCATGCGGCCCAGGGGGATCAGCGGCTTGACGAAGTCGATGATGCCGTCGGTCATGTCGGTGGTGGTCGGGCCGGGCTGGACGTTGTTGACGGTGATCGCGCGCGGCGCCAGGTCGATGGCCGCGCCCCGCACCAGGCTGGCCACGGCCGCCTTGGTCATGGCGTAGGCCCCGCCCCCGGGCACGCCCACGCGCAGGGCGGTGTTGCTGCCGATCGTCACGATCCGGCCGCCGTCGGTCAGGAGCGGCGCTGCATGGTGGATCGCGGCGAACACTCCGCGCACGTTGATCGCCACCATGCGGTCGAAATCGTCCAGCGACAGCTGGTCGATCGCGCCCCGGGTCAGGACCCCGGCGTTGACCACCAGGATGTCCAGCCGGCCGAACTGCGCCACGGTCTGGTCGATGGCGGCCTTGATCTGGTCGGCGTCGGCGCTGTCGGCCTGGAAGGCGGCGGCGGTTCCGCCCTCGCTCTCGACCTTCGCCCGCAGCGTCTGGGCGCTGTCCGGCGAGGCGGCGTAGGTGAAGGCCACCCGCGCGCCGTCCTTGGCCAGCCGCTCCACGATCGCCGCGCCGATGCCGCGCGAGCCGCCCAGCACCAGGGCGACCTTGCCGTCTTGATCTCGTTCCATCTGGCATCTCTTTCTTGACTGTTCAGTCCATAACGAGATCGCATATGGCATTGTGGATCGTTCAGTCAAGAACGTTATGGACGGATCGGTCAATTATCGCTAGAAGGCCTCATGGCCAGACCGACGGAATTCGATCGCGACGAGGCGATCGGCAAGGCGATCGAGGTGTTCGCCGACCACGGCTACGAGGGGTCCTCGACCACCGAGCTGCTGGCGCGCATGGGCATCGGCCGACAGAGCCTGTATGGCGCGTTCGGCGACAAGAAGCGGCTCTTCCTGCAGGCGCTGGAACGCTACAGCGCCGGCAGTCTGGCGCAGATGGAGGTCGCCCTGGCCGCCGAGAGCTCGCCTCGCGCCGCCATCGAGGCCGCCCTGCTGGCCTTCGCCGCCGGACCGGACGCCGCGCCCCAGACCGGTTGCCTGGGCGTCGGCTCGATCGCCGAGTTCGGACGCGCGGACGCTGACATCAACGCCATCAACGACGCCGCCGGCCGTCGCTTCAAGGCCGCGTTCGCCGCGCGGCTGGTGGACGGCGTGGCGGCGGGCGAGTTCGCGTCCGACTTGGATGCGCAGGTCGCCGCCGAGTTCCTGCTCACTGTCCGGTCCGGCCTGAAGATGGCCGCCCGTGAAGGCGCGAGCCTGGATCGGCTGCGGTCCTCGGTCCGGCTGGCGATGCGGGGCCTGGAAGCCTAGCGCTTCTTCTTCTTGCTCGAACCCTTGGCCGTCGCCTTGCCCTTGGCTTTCGAGCCCTTCGACGCCACGGCCTTGCCCTTCGCGCCCTTCTTGCCCTTGGCCGTCGTCGCCTTGCCCTTGCCGGACTTCTTGGCGGCGGCCGCGCACTTGGCCTTGGCGGCTTTCAGGGCCTTGCCCTTCTTGCCCTTGGTCGAGCAGGCCGCGGCCTTGGCGGGCGCGTCGGCGACCACGCGGGGCGCGGCGGGGCGAGCGCCCCAGATCACCGGGCCTCGGCCGGTCGGGACGTAGCCCGGCGGCAGGGTGGCCTGGGCCACGCGATGGGCGGTGACCCGGGTCTCGACGCCGTTCTCGTTGAGCTTGCCGCTCCACGACCCGTCGCCGCGCGGCGTCAGGTCCAGGGTCGCCAACTGGCCGGGGCGCGGCGAGAACCGGGCCAGGAAGCCGCTGTAGGACCGATCGACGAAATCGATCAGGCCGGTGGAGCTCACCGTCCCGGGCCGGCGCGGGTCGCGCCAGGCGCCTTCCAGCCCGTCATAGCCGCCGACCTTGTCGACCAGCTGCAGCGCATAGAGCGTCACGCCGTCCGGACCCTCGATCGCCCAGCCGCCGTCCAGCGGGCCCTGCAGGCCCTGGGCGGCGAGGATAGAACCCTTGACCCGCAGGTCGTAGGCCTCGGCCGTCGGCATGTAGCCGCCTTGCGGGACCGCTTCGGGTCCGGGGATCGGCAGGATGGTCGGCTTGTGCGGCGGCAGCGGCGCCTGGGGCGCGGCGTCCTCCTCGTCGGTGGTCTGCGGGCCGCTCTGGGCGATCAGGTCGGCCAGGGGATCGACGGCCTGGTCGGCCGAGACCGCCGTGTCCGGGGCCGCCGGGGCGGCCACGACGGGCGGGGCGTTTGGATCGACGGGCGCGGTCTGGGCCGGCGGGACGGCGGTCGGCGCGGGAACAGGCGCCGTCGCGACCGGCGCCTCCTGGGCCAGGACTTGCCCAGAAAGGACGGGGGCGGCGGCGAAGGCCAGCAGGGAGATCAGGAGCGCGCGCATGAGGCCTTCGTCTAGGCGGCCGAGCGTTCGGCGATGGCGGCGGCCACCGCCACCAGCCGTTCGGCCTGAACCAGGTGCAGCCGCTCGGCCATCTTGCCCTCGACCCGCAGGGCGCCCTTGCCGGCGTTCTCGGGTGCGGCGAAGGCGGCGATCACCGCCTGGCTCCAGGCGATCTCGTCGGCGGTCGGCGAGAAGGCGCGGTTGCAGATTTCCAGGTGTTTGGGGTGGATCAGGGTCTTGCCGTCGAAGCCGAAGTCGACGGCCTGGCCGCAGACCGCCTCCAGGGCGTCCAGGTCCTCGATGTCGTTGTGCACCCCGTCCAGGATGGTCAGGCCGTGGGCCCGGGCGGCGGCCACCGACAGCGACAGGATCGGCAGGAACGCTTCGCGCCCCGGCGTCTGGCGGGCCCGCATCTCCTTGGCCAGGTCGTTGACGCCCATCACCCAGCCGCTCAGCCGGGTGGTGCGCGAGGCGGCGGCGATCTCCCACAGGTGGAAGGCGGCCTTGCCGGTCTCGATCATGGTCCAGAGCTTGGTGTGGACCGGGGCGGCGTGCAGGGCGGCCTGGTAGGCGTAGACGTCGGCCGCGTCATTGACCTTCGGCACGAGCACCGCGTCCGGGCCCGCCTCGGCGGCGGCCTTCAGGTCGGCCTCGCCCCAGGGGGTGTCCAGGCCGTTGGCGCGGATGACGATCTCGCGCGGGCCGAAGCCTCCGGCCTTGACCGCCGCCACGGCGGCCTCGCGGGCGGCGTCCTTCATGTCCGGGGCGACGGCGTCCTCGAGGTCCAGGATGATCACGTCGGCGTCCAGCGAGCGCGCCTTGTCCACCGCCTTGGCGTTGGAGGCGGGCATGTAGAGGGCGCTGCGGCGCGGCCGGGCGAGGTCGGACATGAGGCTCCCGCGGGAATTCTTGGTCTTGTTCTTCCTCTTAAGCATCTGAATGGGCGCACCGGAAGCCGTCACACGCGACAACAGCAGAACGGTGTCCAGATTCACCGGAACGGGGTTAAGCTGACCGCATGACCACGCGCTATGACGACACCGCCAAGAACGTCCTGGGCCAGGAGCTGCAGCCCTGCTCGCTGAACCCGGTGACCGGTTTCTATCGCAACGGCTGTTGCGAGACCGGGCCGCACGATCTTGGCCTGCATACGGTGTGCGCGGTGATGACGGCCGAGTTCCTGGCCTTCTCGGCGGCCACCGGCAACGACCTGTCGACTCCGCGCCCCGAATACGCCTTCCGAGGTCTGATCCCCGGCGACCGCTGGTGCCTGTGCGCCGGCCGCTGGAAGGAGGCTCTGGACGCCGGCGTCGCCCCGCCCGTGGTGCTGGAGGCCAGCCACGAGGAGATGCTGGCGGTGGTCCCGCTGGGGGTGCTGAAGGACCACGCGGTCGCATGATCGAGACGGCCGAGGAATTCGTCCGATTGAGGACCAGCCAGGAGGTTTCTGACTACAACCGCGCCGCCCGAGAACCGGCGGCTCTGGAGGTCTGGTTGGACGTGATCGCCCGTTTTCCCGACATGCGGCAGTGGGTGGCGCACAACAAGACCATTCCCATGGAGATCCTGCGCCATCTTGCGGACGACCCCGACCGCGATGTTCGTCTCTCCGTTTTGGCGAAGAGAAAAGTGCTCAGTCGCAGTCAGGTCGACCGACCCTTAGTCGAAAAGTTCTCACGCGATCCCGACGTAATGATCCGAGTAGGTGTCGCGTTTCACCGTAGTACACCGCGCGACATCATCGAGCGCTTGGCCAAGGAGGACCCTTCGTCCTGGGTTCGTGGCAAGGCGCTGGAGGCTCTGGCCGTATTAAACGACGAGGCCGCCCAGAAGGCTTAGATCAGCGGCTTCAATTCCCCCAGCATCGTCGGGATCAACTCCGACACCGTGGGGTGGATGTGCACCGCGCGCTGGATCGTGGTGTAGGGCGCCTTGGCGTACATGATGTCGATCATGCCGTGGATGGCCTCGTCGCCGTTCAGGCCCAGGATCGCCGCGCCGAGGAGCTGTTTGCTCTCGGCGTCGACCACCACCTTCATGAACCCCTGCGTCTCGCCCTTCTCGGTCGCCCGGCCGACGCGGGTCATCGGGCGCTTGCCGACCAGCAGCGGCCGGCCGGTGGCGCGGGCCTCGGCCTCGGTCATGCCGACGCGGCCCAGGGGCGGGTCGATGAACAGGCCGTAGCAGGTGATGCGGTCGCTGACCTTCCGAGGATCGTTGTCGAGCAGGTTGGCGGCGATGATCTCGAAGTCGTTGTAGGCGGTGTGGGTGAAGGCGCCCTTGCCGTTGCAGTCGCCCATGGCCCAGACGCCGGGATTGCTGGTCTTCAGCTGGTCGTCGACGACCACATAGCCGCGCTTGTCCAGCTCGACCCCGGCCTTGTCCAGGCCCAGGTCGTCGGTGTTGGGCTTGCGGCCGATGGCCAGCAGGGTGTGCGAGCCGATCACCTGCGGCGCGCCGTCCTCGCAGGTGACGTGGACGCAGACGCCTTCCGGACAGGGCGCGAACGAAATGCATTCGGCGTTGAGGCGGATGTTCACCCCCTCGGCCTCGAGGATCTCGCGCACCGCGTCGGAGATCTCCGGGTCCTCCCGGCCAATCAGGCGCGGGCCCATCTCGACCACGGTGACCTCGGCCCCGAAGCGCCGGTACATCTGGGCGAACTCCAGGCCGATATAGCTGCCGCCGACGATGACCAGGTGCTTGGGCAGCGCCTCGACCTCCATCATGCCGACATTGGTCAGGTACGAGATGTCGTTCAGCCCCGGCATGTCGGGCGCGTTGGCCCGGCCGCCGACATTGAGGAAGATCTTCGGGGCGGTCAGCAGCGCATCGCCGACCCTCACGGTGTCGGCGCTCTCGAAGCGGGCATGGCCGCGGAAGACCGTGCAGCCCTTCATGCCGCCCAGCCACTTTTCCAGGTTGCCCCGGGCGTTGAGGGTGACGGTCCGGGCGCGGTCATGGACGCGCTTCATGTCGACGCCGACTTCACCGCCGCCGAGCGTGACGCCGTATTCCGCCGACCGCCGCGCCAGATGAGCGGCGTAGGCGCTGGCCACCAGGGTCTTGGTCGGCATGCAGCCGGTGTTGACGCAGGTGCCGCCGAAGTCCTTGCGTTCGACCAGGGCGACGGTCCAGCCGGCGTCGGTCAGCCGGCCGGCCAGGGACGGCCCGGCCTGTCCGGCCCCGATGACGATGGCGTCGAAGCTTTGGGCGGCCATGGGTCAGAGGGCCGAAACGATCAGGGCCGCGCCGACCACGGCGACGACGTCTTCCAGCAGGCCGGCCGGCAGGTCCTTGCCGAACGCCTTGGCCAGGCGGCCGCGCAGATCGGCGCCGCCCAGGGTGCCGATCACCGCGCCGATCGTCCCGGCCACCGCGCCGCCGATCCAGGCGCCTCCTGAAGAGCCTGGGGCCGTCATGCCGATGGCCGCGCCGCAGAAGGCGCCGCTGACGACGCGTGTCCCGAACTGCACGGGCACCTTGCGGCTGGGGGTCTGGGGCAGCTGGTCGCCGACCAGCTCCAGCACGGCCAGGGCGGTGAACACCCAGGTGGCGATCGTCCCGCCCACCCACGCCAGCGGCGTGCCCTCAAGAGAGAAGAGCCCCAGATGCGCGCCCCAGGCGACGGCGGCCGGAGCGGTCATGGCGCGCAGGCCGGCGACAACCCCGATCAGCAGGGCGAACAGGTAGAGGGACATGCAGGTCTCCGGCTCGTTAGCGCTGCCTTGATCTGGCGCGCGGCCGGATAAAACCGCAAGGGCGAACGCCGTTCTTGGACGTTTCCGCTTTGGTTGAGGGCTTCAGCCCAGCGGATACTCCGCTTCCAGCCGGTAGGCCGAACCCTCGTGGGTGCGCCAGCTGGAATAGAGGCCGAAGCGGTCGACGCGGAACGGCGGCGAGTGCAGCAGGTTGTTGCCCTGAATCCACGCGGCGACCTCAGGCACGGCCGGCCGCTTCAGATAGGCCAGGGTGACGTGCGGCGTGTAGACCCGGGTCTCGGGCTTGAGGCCCGCCCGCCGCGCGGCGCTTTCGTTGGCCTTGGCCAAGTGGCGCAGGTCCGGATTCTCGGCCACCCCGGCCCAGACGGCGTGGATCTCGACCCCTTCGCCGAAATGACCGACGCCCTGGAGCTCGAGATCGAAGGCCGAGGCGTGGATCTCCCGCAACTCCTCGTCCAGGTCGGCGGCGGTGGTCTCCTGCACGTCGCCGATGAACTTCAGAGTGATGTGGAACGCCTCGCGCGGCCGCCAGCGCGCGCCCTCGATCCCATGCTGGCGGGGCAGCAGGTGATCGCCGACCTCGGCGGGAATGGCGACGGCGGTGAACAGGCGGATCATGAGGCCGATTTAGCGAGGCACAAGGCCCCGGTGCAAGGCGAGCGTCCGCAATTGCGAGGGCTGGTGGCGACTGCTACCCAAGGTGAAGCTAGGTGAGGGTCGTGTTGTGAGAGTTGGTTTGCAGGTCGCGTCGGCGAGCTTGATCGCTCTGGTGTTGACGGCGTCGGCGCACGCCACACCGCAACCGGTCATCTCACCACCGGACTGGTTGCGAAAGCCCACCGGCGAGGAAGTGGAGGGCTTCTATCCCGAACGCGCTCGACGCGAGCAGGTGTCGGGGCAAGTTTCGATTGCCTGTCATGTGACGATCGAAGGCCTCCTGACGATGTGCCAAACGTCCGGCGAAAAGCCGACCGGCTTTGACTTTGGCCGGGCGGCGGTTGAACTGAGCAGCTTGTTTCGGCTGAACCCCAAACTGGTCGACGGCCAGGCGGTGGACGGCGGGACCATCACGATCCCAATTGTTTTTCATCCTCCGCGCAAACCCGCAGTCGGCGACGAAGCGATTGTGCTCACCAAGTTCGATCCGGACTCGCCGCCGGCCAAGACAGAAGCCCCGGTCGTCACTTGCCCGAACGGCGAGGGCGAATGCCAAGGGCACTACCTTGATTGGCTGGCGCGTCCAGACAGGAAGACAGCAGCGCAAATCCTGGCGTCGGTGACGCCAAGCGAGCGTGGGACGGGCGCTGTTTGCACTGTCGCACCCGATGGTTTGCTCAAGGACTGCGAGTTCGGCGGCGACGATCTGCCAGACAACGTGGCGGTAGCCCAAAAGGCCGTCGCCCTCATGCGGGCCTCCTCCACGACGGAGGATGGCGTTCCAACGGCGGGACTGACGGTTCTTATTCCATTCAAGTGGGAGTGGTGGGCCGGGGGATACGACCGGCCCTAGTCATCACCTACGGACAGGGATTGGGCTGCAGCGCGTGCAAGGCGTTGACCGCCTTTTCCATCTCCTCGGTCCAACTCAGGTCGAAGGCGGCGATGTTGGTCTTCAGCTGGTCCATCGAGGTCGCGCCGATGATGGTGGCGGTGACGAACTGGCGGGTGTCGCAGAACTTCAGGGCCAGCTGGGCCGGGTCGAAGCCGAACCGGGCGGCCAGGTCCACATAGCCGCGGATCGCCTCCTCGGCGCCGGGGCCCTCGTAGCGCTGCATGCGGTTGTAGAGCGCCTTGCGCGAGCCGGCGGGCAGCTTGCCGTCCAGGTACTTGCCGGTCAGGGCGCCCTGGGCCAGGGGCGAATAGGCCAGCAGGCCGACCTGCTCGCGCATGGCGATCTCGGCCAGGCCGTATTCGAAGGTGCGGTTGGCCAGGTGATAGGCGTTCTGGATCGAGGCGATGCGCGGCAGGCCTTTCGCCTCGGCCTCGGCCAGGAAGCGCATCACGCCCCACGGAAACTCGTTGGAGACGCCGATCGAGCGGATCGTGCCCTTCTTCACATGGGCGTCCAGCGCCTCGAGGATGTCGCCGAAGGCCTCGAAGTCCTGCTCGTAGTCCTTGAAGGTCTGGCCGCCGAACACCCGGACCGGGCGGTCGGGCCAGTGCAGCTGGTAGAGGTCCAGATAGTCGGTCTCCAGGCGCTTGAGCGACTGCTCCACCGCATAGTCGATCTGGGCCTTGGTCTGGCGGGTCGAGCCGCCGTCCGGCCGCATCCACGACAGGCCGCCGAACGCCGCGCCCCGACCGGCCACCTTGGAGGCCAGGACGATCTCCCGACGCTTGCCGGTTTTCTTCAGCCACGAGCCGATATGGCGCTCGGTGTTGCCCTGGGTCTCCGGGTTGGGCGGGCTGGAATACATCTCGGCGGTGTCCCAGAAGGTCACGCCCTGATCGAGCACGTAGTCCATCTGTTCATGGGCCTCCGCCTCGCTGTTCTGCGAGCCCCAGGTCATGGTGCCCAGGCAGCAGCGCGAGACCTGGATGCCGGTCCGGCCGAGTTCCACGTAATCCATGTGATCCCCATCGTAGATGCGTGGAAACTGAATAGAGGCTGGCGTGCGCCGCATAAAGCGCAACATCTTGCATGATACTCGCGGGACCCCGATATTCGGGGAGCGTCCATGACGGGCGCGCTGCTTTTTCGAAGGGCCTTATCCCGATGAACGACTTCAACCGCGGCTACGCGCGCTCGATCCCCGCGGATCGCGCCGACATGTCGGTTGACGCCGGCCTGCGTAGTTTCATGCTCGGCGTCTACAATAAGGTGGCGTTGGGTCTTCTGCTTTCCGCCGCCCTGGCCTTCCTGACGACCGCCTACGCGCCGGTCGCCAACATGCTCTATGTCCTGACCCCGGACGGCCGCCTGGCGGGCTTCACGATCCTGGGCACGGTGCTGCGGTTCGCGCCGCTGGCCATGATCCTGGTGTCGATCTTCGCCATGCGTAACCCGACCGCCCGCTCGTCCGGCGCGCTCTACTGGGCGCTGGTGGCCTCGATCGGCGCGGGCCTGGGTCTGTGGCTGCTGGTCTATCAGATCCAGTCGGTGTTCACGACGTTCCTGATCACCTCGATCGCCTTCGGCGGGCTGAGCCTGTTCGGCTACACCACCAAGAAGGACCTGACCGGTTTCGGCAGCTTCCTGATCATGGGTCTGATCGGCCTGGTCCTGGCGTCGCTGGCCCAGATGTTCCTGCATCTGCCGGGCCTGAGCTTCATCATCAGCATCCTGGGCGTGTTCATCTTCGCGGGCCTGATCGCCTACGACACCCAGCGCCTGAAGATGGCCTATTACGAAATGGGCGGCGACCAGAACTCGATGGCGGTTGCCACCAACTACGGCGCGCTGAACCTGTATCTGAACTTCATCAACCTGTTCCAATTCCTGCTCAGCATCTTCGGCTCGCGCCGCTAGACGCCGGACACGGAAATCGAGACGAAGGGCCCCGGCGGGAAACCGCCGGGGCCTTTTTCTTGGTCTACAGCAGACGGCGCACCTGGCGCAGCCGCAGGGCCAGGACCACGATCAGCACGCCCAGCGCGATGGCCCACAGGCCGATCAGCCAGGCCAGGGCCAGGGCGCCAGCGCGCGGCGCCAGGATCACCCCCGCCCCGAACAACACCGAGATCGTTCCCGAGGCGATCAGCGTCCATTCGTTGTCGATGACCTTGCGCATCTGGACGGCGCCGACGATCTCGAACAGGCCGCGCGTCACCGCCGAGGCGCCGATCAGGATGATCAGCAGGATCGCCGTCAGCGCGGGCCAGGCCAGGGCGACGGCGCCGGCCACGAGGTTGCCGACCCCGATCACCACCAGCCACCAGCGCGGGATCAGGCCGCCGCCGCGCACCGCCTCGGCCAGGGCGAACACCCCGTCGCTCAGGGCGTAGACGGCATAGAGGATCACCAGGATGACCAGGGTCAGGTGCGGCCACAGCAGGGCCAGGGCCCCGAACAGGATCGCCGCCAGGCCGCGCAGCAGCACCAGCCACCAGGTGCGCGCCAGCAGGTGGGCCACGGAAAGGGGTTCGGCGATCATGCGGGGCTCCCTCAGGCCGAGCTTGCGCCCGGTCCTTCAGAAACGCCGGCCGCGCGGCGTTCGGCTCAACACCGCTTGAAGAGCGGTCAGTCGACGACCTTGAACCGGCCCTTGTCGAACATCCGCAGCACCTGGGCCAGGTCGTGGCCGCGTTTCAGGGTCAGGCCGCCCTGGCCGATCACCACCCATTGTCCTTGCTTGCGGGCCAGGGCCGGGTGCTTCTCGATGCGATAGAGCGGGGCCTCGGCCGCATGGCGGAACACCGAGAAGGCCGCGTGGTCGCTCGTGCCGCCCATGCCGTAGTCGCGCCACTCGCCGGCGGCGACCATCCGGCCATACAGCCTCAGGAGCTGGTCGATCTCGCGACGCTCGAAGAAGACGACACCGGCCTTGCCGGTGATTGGGGGGCTGGAATCCAAGGCCATCGGACGAATCCTAAACCCAAATCAGGCCCGAAGGCGAGCAGCGGAAATCCGTCCGTCAGAGCCCCCTTCACCCAAGCGTTGCCGTGGCGCTACAGGGTCTTCCGATAATTTCCCGCCTGTCTCAGGCCGCCACGGAATGACCTTAATTCAGACTTTCGACGGCCCACTTGCCCCAGCAATTTGACGGTGTCGGCTGATCGGACATCCTGCGGTTCAGGATCCTGAACAGCCCCCCCAGCCCCCTCGATCGTGGGCCGGTCGGCCGACAGACTACCCTCAAAAGATATTCTCGAGACCCCGCGTGGCGCCCCTCTCCACGCGGGGTTTTCGCGTGGGCCTTGCACCTGGGCTCGAACACATCCCCGACACGAACCGCCGCGAAACGACCTTTATCACGCCCTTCCAGCGCCGGCTTGCCCCGCCATAAGGTCAGTGTCGGCTGATCGGACGCCTCGGGTCCGGACCCTGATTGCCCCCCAGCCCCCCGATCCGGGGCGCCGGTCGGCCGACGGACTAGACATTCCCCCTCCCCTAAGAGGCCCGCGCGGTGTCCCCTCCCCGCGCGGGCTTTTCTTTGTTCGGGGAGATGTCGGCGTAGCCGACGGAGGGGGGAGTGATCGGAGGAGGGCGCGGCTCGGATCGATCCCAAAGCTCTCCACACCGGCCTTCGGCCGCCTCCCCCACAGGGGGAGGGCCTTCTACTTCTCAGCCGCTTCCTGCAGCACGCCGATCACCCGGCCGCCCTTGGCGCCTTGGACGATGATCACGGTCTTGAAGGCCTCGTCCGCCGCGGCGGGCAGGCGATAGAGTTTGGGCCGGCCGTTCCAGGGACCCAGGCGGACCAGCTCGCGCACGACGTTGCGGTGGACCAGGGTCTGGCCGCGATTGTCGCCGCGCTTGACGGCGATGTCCTGCTCGCGCGGGTCGTAACGCACCAGCCAGACCTCGCCCCCGCCGCGCGGTGCAGGGCCGGAGCCGACGGCGACGCGGCCGCCGTCGCCGATGAATTCCATGTCCGGCGGATTGGACGGGGCCTTAGCGGCGTCCTTGACCAGGGTCTCGACCGCTTCGGCCTTGGCGCCCGAGGCCTGCTGGCGCCCTGCGACCACCACCTGCGGGGTCGGCACGTCGCGCAGCGAGAACTTCTGGGCGTAGGCGCGCTGGCGGGTCGCGAAGGCCGGCTTGGCGAAGGTGTCGGTCCAGCCGAGATAGTCCCAGTAATCGACCGAATAGGTCAGGGCCAGAACGCCCTTGTCGTCGGCCATGTCGGCGATGACCTGGTTGGCCTTCCCACAGGAAGAACAACCTTGAGCGGTGAACAGCTCGACGACCACCGGCGGTTTCGCGGCGAGCGCGGGCGCGGCTGAAAAACCCGCGAGGGTGGTGAGAGCGAGAAAGAGCAGGGCCTGACGCATGTGCGGGGCACTTAAGCCAAGATCGTGGCCAATGGCCGTTCACGAGGCCGTGAAGGCGGCTTTCTCGCGCAAAAGAAGAAATTTCCTGGATGAAAACCCAAAGAAAAAGCCGGGCCCCCTCGTGAGAGGGAGACCCGGCTTCGTCTTTCCGGCCCCTCGGAGAGGGGCTCGATGTGCGTCGCTTAGTCGGCCTTGGCCAGGTTGCGCAGCACGTAGTTCAGCACGCCGCCGTTCTTGAAGTATTCAAGCTCGGTCGGGGTGTCGATGCGGCAGCGGACCGGGAAGCGGGCGATGCGGCCGTCGGTCGGGCGGTAGAGCTCGACGATCAGCTGCTTGCGCGGGGCCAGGTCCTGCAGGCCGCGGATCGAGACGATCTCCTCGCCCGTCAGTTCCAGCTTCTGCCAGCCTTCCTGGATGAACTGCAGGGGCAGGACGCCCATGCCGACCAGGTTCGAGCGGTGGATGCGCTCGAAGCTTTCGCAGATCACCGCGCGGACGCCCAGGAGCTTGGTGCCCTTGGCGGCCCAGTCACGCGACGAGCCGGTGCCGTATTCCTTGCCACCGAACACCACCGCCGGACGACCCTCGGCCTGGTACTTCATGGCCGCGTCGTAGATCGACATCACTTCGCCCGTGGGGAAGTGTTTGGTCACGCCGCCTTCGATGTCCGGGGTGATCTTGTTGCGGATGCGGATGTTGGCGAACGTGCCGCGCATCATCACCTGGTGGTTGCCGCGACGGGCGCCGTAGCCGTTGAAGTCCAGCGGGTCGACGCCGTGGTCGATCAGGTACTGGCCAGCGGGGCTGGTCTTCTTGATCGAGCCGGCCGGGCTGATGTGGTCGGTGGTGATCGAGTCGCCGAACACGGCCAGGACGCGGGCTTCCACGATGTCGGTGACCGGGGTCGGGGTCATCGACATGTTCGGGAAGTAGGGCGGGTTCTGGACGTAGGTCGAGTCACCTTCCCAGGCGTAGGTCTGGCCGCCGGTGATCTTGATCCCCTGCCAGTTCTTGTCGCCCTTGAAGACGTCGCCGTAGCGGCTGGCGAACATCTTCTCGGTGACCGACTTGCGCTGCAGGGCGGCGATGTCCTCGTTCGAAGGCCAGATGTCCTTCAGGTAGACGTCGTTGCCCTTCTTGTCCTGGCCCAGCGGCTGGGTGGTCAGGTCGATCTTCATCGAGCCGGCCAGGGCGTAGGCCACCACCAGCGGCGGCGAGGCCAGGTAGTTGGCGCGGACGTCCGGGTTCACGCGGCCTTCGAAGTTGCGGTTGCCCGACAGCACCGAGCAGGCCACCAGGTCGGCGTCGTTGACGGCCTTGCTGATGTTCTCGGGCAGCGGGCCCGAATTGCCGATGCAGGTGGTGCAGCCATAACCCACGAGATTGAAACCCAGGGCGTCGAGGTGCTTGGTCAGGCCGGCCTTCAGCAGATAGTCGGTGACCACCTGCGAGCCGGGGGCCAGCGAGGTCTTCACCCACGGCTTGGCCTTCAGGCCCTTGGCCACCGCGTTCTTGGCCAGCAGGCCGGCGGCGATCAGGACCGAGGGGTTGGACGTGTTGGTGCAGCTGGTGATGGCCGCGATGACCACGTCGCCGTGGCCGACGTCGAAGTTCTCGCCTTCGACCGGGACGCGGGCGTCGGGAGCCTCGGCCTTGCCGAACTCGCCGACCAGGCTCTCGGCGAACTTGGCGGCGGACTCGGTCAGCAGGACGCGGTCCTGCGGACGCTTCGGACCGGCCAGCGACGGCAGCACCGACGACAGGTCCAGCTCCAGGGTGTCGGTGAAGGTCGGCTCGGCGACGCCGGGCTCCCACCACAGGCCCTGCTCCTTGGCGTAGGCTTCGACCAGGGCGACGCGGGCGGCGTCGCGGCCGGTGCCCTTCAGATAGGCCACGGTCGAGGCCGAGATCGGGAAGAAGCCGCAGGTGGCGCCGTATTCCGGCGCCATGTTGGCGATGGTCGCCTGGTCTTCCAGGGTCAGGTTGGCCAGGGCGTCGCCGAAGAACTCGACGAACTTGCCGACCACGCCCTTCTTGCGCAGCATCTGGGTGACGGTCAGCACCAGGTCGGTGGCCGTCGCGCCTTCCGGCATGGCGCCGGTCAGCTTGAAGCCGATGACTTCGGGGATCAGCATCGGGATCGGCTGGCCCAGCATCGCGGCCTCGGCCTCGATGCCGCCCACGCCCCAGCCCAGGACCGACAGGCCGTTGACCATGGTGGTGTGGCTGTCGGTGCCGACGACGGTGTCGGGATAGGCGGTGGTCTCGCCTTCGGCTTCGTTGGTCCAGACGGTCTGGGCCAGGTATTCCAGGTTCACCTGGTGACAGATGCCGGTGCCGGGGGGCACGACGCGGAAGTTGTTGAACGCCGACGAACCCCAGCGCAGGAAGCGGTAGCGCTCGATGTTGCGCTCGTATTCCTTGGCGACGTTCTCGTCGTAGGCCTTGGGCGAACCGAAGTTGTCGACCATCACCGAGTGGTCGATGACCAGGTCGACGGGGTTCAGCGGGTTGATCTTGGCCGGGTCGGCGCCCAGCGACACCATGGCGTCGCGCATGGCGGCCAGGTCGACGACGGCCGGAACGCCGGTGAAGTCCTGCATCAGCACGCGGGCCGGGCGGAAGCTGATTTCGTGTTCGACGCTGCCCTTGTTGTCCAGCCAGTTGGCCACGGCCTTCAGGTCGGCTTCGTTGACGGACACGCCGTCTTCGTAGCGCAGCAGGTTCTCCAGCAGCACCTTCATCGAGACCGGCAGCTTGCCGGCGCCGTTCAGACCGGCTTCCTCAGCGGCGCGAAGGCTGTAATAGACGTAGGTCTTGCCGCCGACGATAAGTTCGCGGCGGGTTTTGAGGCTGTCTACAGACGCCATTTCGAAGGATCCCTTCTCTGTCCACGGCCGCCGGAAAACCTCTCCAGGGATCGCGCGATCGAGGCGGACCCACAGCGTCCATCCTCGCGCCGCGTACGCCCCATCCAATGCGGAGGGTGACGGCCGAGGGCTTCTTAGCGGTCGTCGTGGGCAACGTCCATGCACAGGGTAGGGTCTTGAGGGCTCCGGGCCTATGTTGAGAACTATTCGCATCAAGGACTTAAGTCTTGTTCGTGGCGAACGGCGGCTGTTCTCGGGGCTAAACCTGGAGGTTTCAGCGGGACAGGCGGTCGCGCTGACCGGGCGCAACGGCGCCGGCAAGACCAGTCTTTTGCGCGCCGTGGCGGGACTGCTGCGTCCGTCGCAGGGCGTCGTTGAGTTCGGCGGCGAGGCCGGTCCGCTGGAGGCCGAGGTCGCGCGGTCCGACGGCCTGCACTTGGTCGGCCATCACGACGGGCTGAAGTCGACGCGCTCGGCCTGGGAGGAGCTGCTGTTCCAGACCCGCTGGACCGGCGGGTCCGAAGCCTCGGCCCGGGCGGCCGCTTCGAAGCTGGACCTGGACCGTCTGCTCGACCTGGAGATCCGCCGCCTGTCGGCAGGCCAGCGCCGGCGCGTGGCCCTGGCCCGGCTGCTGGCCAGCCCCCGGTCGCTGTGGCTGCTGGACGAGCCGATGGCCCCACTGGACGCCGGTCACCGCGAAGGCTTCGGCGCCCTGATGGCCGAGCACTTGGAGGTCGGCGGCATTGTCCTGGCGGCCGTGCACGATCCGCTGCCCGTGCCCTGCCGGGTCGTGGAGATCGGCGGATGAGGGCGTTCCTGATCCTTCTGCGCCGCGAACTGGCCCTGGCCTGGGGCAATGGCGGCGGCCCGCTGTTGGCCCTGGCCTTCTACGCCTGCGTCGTGACCCTGCTGCCGCTGGCGGCCGGCCGCGCGCCCGAGCGGCTGGCGTCCCTGGCGCCCGGGATCGCCTGGCTGGCCCTGGCCCTGGCCGCCCTGCTGTCGCTGGAGCGCCTGTTCGAACGCGACTTCGAGGACGGCGCGCTGGACCTCCTGGCCCTGGGTCCCGCCCCGCTCGAGGCGGTGGCCGTGGCCAAGTGCCTGGCCCACTGGCTGGCGGCCGGCGCGCCCCTGGCCCTGGCCGCCCCGATCGCCGCCCTGGCCCTGGGGGCCTCGCCGCACATCATCCCGCTGCTGATCCCCTGCGCCCTGGCTGGGGGCCTGGCTTTCTCGTTCCTGGGCGGGCTGGGGGCCAGCCTGGCGCTGGGCAGCAAGCGCGGCGGCCTGCTGGTGGCGGTGATCGTCCTGCCGCTCTACGTGCCGCCGGTGATCTTCGGCGCTGGGGCCCTGGACGCCCTGGCTGGCGGCCTGCCGTGGACGGGCGGGTTGTTCCTGCTGCTGGCTTATTCGGCCGCGGCTGTCGCGCTTGGGCCGATCGCCATGGCGGCGGCCTGCCGGAACGCGTTGGACTAGATCGGTCCCGCGCTGGCGCAGACCGGCGGCGCGCGCTTCTCGCCCAGCACGACGATGAAGCTGCCGGCGATGATCATCAGGCCGCCGAGGCCCAGGGCGAAGGTCAAGTGGTCGCCAAACAGCATCACGCCGATGCAGGCCCCCATCAGCGGCTCGATATTGATGAAGACGCCGGCGCTGGCCGCGCCGACCCGCGCCGACCCGAACTGCCAGGCGGCGGTGGCCAGCAGGGTGGCCAGCACGCCCTGGCCGACAATGGCGGTCCAGACCAGCGGGCTGAGATCGAGCTTGGGCGGGCCGTGCATGAAGAGGGCGATCGGCAGCACGGTGAAGGCGGCGATGATCACGGTCACCGCCGGGATGGCCATCGGCGTCGGCGAGGCCGGGGCGCGGCGCAGGACGATCAACCAGGCCAGGAAGACGAACAGCGAACCCAGCGACAGGGCCACGCCCAACGGCGAGCCCGCCCCGTCCGGCTTGCCGGCGATCAGGGCGGCGCCCAGGGTCGCGGCCGCCACCCCGGTCCACGAGGCCCGGCTGACCTTTTCACCGAGGAGCTTGGCGCTGATTGCGATCAGGGCCGGCATGGCCCCGACCAGCAGGGCGGCCAGGGTGACGCTGACATGGGCCAGGCCCTCGAACTGCACCATGAAGGCCACGCCGTAGAGCGCGCCGGCGGCCAGGATCACCGGCGAGCGGAACAGGGCGCGGGTCTCGGCCCGCGCCAGGGCGAACGGCAGGGCCGCGACGGCCGCCACCGCGAACCGCAGCAGCACCATGTGGGCGGAGCTGGTCTCGGTCAGCACGAACTTGCCGAGCGGGAAGCCCAGGCCCCAGCAGAGTCCGGACAGGGCGAGCGCGAGAAAGGCGACGCGTTTTTCCATGGGGGCCTCTTGCCGGAGTTCGGGGTCCGGCGATAGGCGCTAGAGCTTCAGCCCGAACCTCGGCCCCACGGCGGTCATCAACAGATAGAGCCCGATCGTCACGCCGCAACCTGTCAGCAGCGCCGGCCAGAAGCCGACCCCCCGCCGCAGCAGGGCCGGCACGATCAGGAACATCGGCAGGGACGGCAGCACGTACCAGAACGTCGCCTCGACATGGGTCGCCATCCGCCCGACGTCGCGCGTGTCGCGCCACAGCCACAGCATGCCCAGGATCGAGATCAGCGGCAGCGAGGCGACCAGGGCGGCGAAGCCCGGCTGGCGCTTGGCGATCTCGGACACCAGGGCGATGATCACGCCGGAAATCGCGGCCTTGGCCAGCAGGTAGAGCATTCGGGGACTCCTCGATGTCGCCCGCGAGAATCTGTCGCGGCGTCAAAGCCTTATGGGCGGCCAGTCCGTCAGTCCTGCAATATTCGCCGGGGATTCTGACATTCCAGCGTTACATGGGGAATCGAGGTTCGGCTCAAGGGACTTTTACTGGAGCTAACCCATGCGCTTGCAAACGAGCCGCCTGGCCTTGATGGCCGCGGCCGCCTTGAGCCTCACCACCGCGACGGTCGCCGTCGCCCAGGACGGCCCGCCACCCGGTCCGCCGCCGATGGCGGATCACGGTCCCGGCGGCTGGGGCGGCGGACGTCACCACCGCATCGATCCCGAAGCCCGAGCCCAGCACCTGCGCGACGTGCTGCAGTTACGCGCCGACCAGGACGGGGCCCTGAAGGCTTATCTGGCCGCGACCGGCCCGATGGAACGGAAGGATCGGATGGAGCGCAAGACGTCCGACACCGCGCCCAAGCCGCTGACCACGCCCGAGCGCCTGGACCGCGAGACCGAGCACCTGAACCGCGCCAAGGCCCGCATCGACGCCACCCGCGCCTTCTACACCGCCCTGTCGCCTAGCCAAAAGAAGGCCTTCGACGCCCTGGGCCCGATGGGCGGCGGTCACGGCCCGAGGATGCGCCACGTCGAATTCCGCCACTTCAGGGGCGGTCCGGACGGCATGCCGATGAAGCCGAAAGCCGACTAGGTAACCTCCACGATTGCGGGCGCCCTTCAGGTCTTCTAAGGCTCGGGAATGGGCGCCCGTGATCAACATCATCCGCTGGACTTCCTGACGAACCCCGAGCGGTTCATGGTCTTCTCACGCTGGGCCGCGCCGATGTTCGGGGCGATCGCGGCCGTGCTGGCCCTGGTCGGCCTGGCCATGACCTTCGCCGTTCCCGAGGACTATCAGCAGGGCGACACCGTGCGGATGATGTTCATCCACGTGCCGGCCGCCGTGATCAGCATGTTCGTCTACCTCTGCCTGGGCGTGGCCAGCTTCCTGGCGCTGGTGTTCCGCCATGCCCTGGCCGACGCCGCCGCCGTCGCCTGCGCGCCGCTGGGCGCGGCCTTCACCGTCCTGGCCCTGGCCACCGGCTCGCTGTGGGGCAAGCCGATGTGGGGAACCTGGTGGGTGTGGGACGCCCGCCTGACCTCGGTGCTGGTGCTGCTGCTGTTCTATCTGGGCTATCTGGCCCTGCGTTCGGCGCTGGAGGACGAGCAGAAGGCGGCGCGCGCCGCGGCGATCCTGGCCCTGGTGGGCCTGATCAACCTGCCGATCATCAAGTTCTCGGTCGAATGGTGGAACAGCCTGCACCAGGGCAGCTCCACCTTGTTCGCCAAGCCGGAAAACCGGCTGCCGGCCGTCTACGCCTGGCCGATGCTGATCATGACCCTGGCCTATCTGTCGGCCTTTGGATCGCTGTGGCTGGTGCGGATCCGCGCCCTGGTCTGGCGGCGCAAGGCGCGGGCCCTGGCCCTGCAAGCGGCCGAAAATTAGGGATTGGGGGCTGAACATGCACTTCGATTTCGACGCCGGAAAATACGCCGTCTATGTCTGGCCGGCCTTTGCCGTCACGGCCGTCGCTTTCGTCTGGATGATCGCTGACAGCCTGACTTCCGCCCGCCGCTGGCGACGTGAGACCGAGCGGCTGCAGGCGCAGCGTGAGGCGAAGAAGTCGTGAGGCGCTGGATCGGCTTCGCGCCGCTGATCGTCCTGGTCGGCCTCGCCGTGCTGTTCGCGGGCTACGCGCTGAAGCACGATCCGCGCGTCCAGCCCGACGCCCTGGTCGGTAAGTCGGTCCCGGCGGTGGTGCTGCCCGATCTCGACACCGGCGCGATGGTGGCGGTGCGTGACGTCCCGGCCGGCCCCCGACTGATCAACTTCTACGCCTCGTGGTGCGCCCCCTGCCGGGTTGAGGCGCCGCAGCTGATGGCGTTGAAGGCCCAGGGCGTCACCGTGGTCGGGATCGCCTACAAGGACGAGCCGGCCCGGACGCAGGCGTTCCTGACCGAACTGGGCGACCCGTTCGCCGCCAAGCTGGTGGACCGCAACGGTCGGGCCGGCATCGAATTCGGCGTCACCGGCGTGCCCGAGACCTTCCTGGTCGGGACCGACGGCGTGATCTTGGCCAAGCACAGCGGCCCTCTGACCGACGCCGATGTTCAGACGATGCTGGGCAAGCTGCGCTAGACGCGAAAAGGCCCGGACGGCTTGCGCCGGTCCGGGCCCTCGTCAGCTCTGGAAGTTCAGATCGTTAGCAGCGCGAGCCCTTGCCGATCTGGCTGCCGGCATAGGCGCCGACGCCCGCGCCCAGCAGGGTGCCGGGGGTGCGGTTGCCGTTCGACACCGAGTTGCCCAGCAGGCCGCCGGCCAGGGCGCCGATCACGGCGCCGGTCGCCTTGCCGTTCTTGCGATGCGAGCGGCAGCTGTCGTAGCGGCTGTCATAACGACGGTCATAGCGGCTGTCGTGGCGACGATCGTAACGGTTGTCGTAGCGCGACTCGTAGCGGTGATGGTCACGGTAGTAGCGGCCGTCCTGAGCCGAGGCGAGGCTCGGGACCGAAACCAGGCTCAGAGCCGCGGTGGCGGCGGCGAGCAGCGAAACGGTGGTCTTGGTGGCGGTACGCATCGGGTGTCCCTTTCATCAGAGTCTTGTCCAATCGCCCCGGCCCCGATCCGCGGCGATCTTGAAGACACCGTAGACCCCGCTGTCTGAACGGGGTCGGCGACCCGACTTTCATCTGGCGTTCATTTTTCTCCGGGTTTTCCCCTAGTTTTCCGCAGCCGAACCGCGACCATTAACCGCGCGTTGACCATGCTCGCCGACTTTGCGTTAACCATGATAGAGTCGCGTTCATGAGCACGATCCGCCCCACCGGCTTGCCGGCCGTTCCGCAGAGACCCGCCTCGTCCCAGGGGACGTCGGCGGCTGGCGGCTCGCGCGCGGCGGCGTTCTTCCAGGCGGCCGTCAGCGACGCCGCCGCGGCCCGGCCCACGGCCCCGCCGATCGCCGTCCAGCTGCAGACCCAGGCCCAACCGCAGCGTCAGCCGCCGGCCCGTCCGTTCGTCCAGCCGGCCGAACAGCCGCAGAAGATCCTGCGCCCCGGTTCGCTGCTGAACATCCTGGTCTAGACCGGCCTAGATCGGCCAGGTTTCCGGGCTCATCGCCAGCACTTCGCCCGCCAGGTAGAGCGAACCGCAGATCAGCACGTGCGGTGTCGGCGCGAGGGCCAGCGCCTTGTCCAGGGCCGCCTCGACGCTGTCGCAGGCGTGGGCCCGCAGCCCCGCCAGTTCGGCCGCGGCCGCCGTTTGGGCGGCGCTGGCGGCCGCCGCGCCCTCGAAGGTCACGGAAAACACTTTGGCCCCCAGCGCCGCAAACGGCGTGAAGAAGCCTGTGGCGTCCTTGTTGGCCAGCAGGCCCGAGATCAGCGCCACCGGGCGCCCGTCGCGCGCCGCCAGGTCGCCCAGAGCCCTCGCCACCGCCTGCCCGGCGTGCGGATTGTGGCCGCCGTCCAGCCAGAGGTCCGCGCCCGCCGCCTTGGCGGGCTCGGCCAGGGGGCCGGCCGTCAGGCGCTGGAATCGGGCGGGCCAGGTCGTGGCCGCGATCCCCGTGGCCATCGCCGCCTCGTCGATGCGCGGGTCGTTCAGGGCCAGCAGGGCCGCGACGGCCAGGCCGGCGTTGGCGAACTGGTGCTCGCCCGGCAGGGACGGCGGCGGCAGGTCCAGCAGGCGGTCCTGGAGCTGCACTAGCAGCCGCCCGCGCTCGTTCCAGGCGTCGAAGTCGCGGCCCATCAGCGTCAGGGGCGCTTCGAACAGGTCGGCCTCGCGCTCGACGACCCGTTCGGCCTCCTCGGCCTGGCGGGCGCTGACCACCGGCGTGTTGGGCTTGATGATCCCGGCCTTCTCCTGGGCGATGGCGCCCAGGGTGTCGCCGAGGAATTCGCGGTGGTCGATGTCGATCGGGGCGATGACGCTGACGGCCGGCATGACGACATTGGTGGCGTCCAGGATCCCGCCCAGACCCACCTCGACCAGGCACAGGTCGGCCGGGACCTCGGAAAACGCCTGGAAGGCGGCGGCGGTGGTGATCTCGAAGAAGGTGATCGGCAGGCCGGCGTTGGCGGTTTCGACCCGCTCCAGCACGTCGGCCAGGTGTTCGTCTGTGATCAGGGTCCCGGCCAGGCGGATGCGCTCGGCGAACCGCACGAGATGCGGCGAGGTGAAGACGTGGACCTTCAGTCCGGCCGCCTCGGCCATGGCCCGCAGATAGGCGACGGTCGAGCCCTTGCCGTTGGTGCCGGCCACGTGGATCACCGGCGGCAGCTTGTTCTGGGGGTCGCCCAGCGCCGCGCACAGCCGGACCATCCGGTCCAGCGACAGGTCGATCAGCTTGGGATGCAGGGCCTGCAGCCGCGCCAGCGCGGCGTCGTGAGCGCGGAGGTGGTCGGTCATCTCAGGCGGCTAGGCCGCCTTCAGCGCCCGGCCCATCATCAGGGTGCCCAGGATCGAACCCAGCACGGCCGGCAGCTCCTTGCGGGGCGTGACGCGGTCGACCATGCCCTTCTCGACCAGGTATTCCGAGCGCTGGAAGCCCGGGGGCAGGGTCTCGCGGATAGTCTGCTCGATCACCCGGGGACCGGCGAAGCCGATCAGGGCGCCCGGCTCGGCCAGGTGCACGTCGCCCAGCATGGCGTAGGAGGCGGTGACGCCGCCGGTGGTTGGGTCGGTCAGCACCACCACGTAGGGCAGGCCGGCGTCCTTCATCTGGTTGATGGCCAGGGTGGTGCGGGCCATCTGCATCAGGGACAGGGCCCCTTCCTGCATCCGCGCGCCGCCGGCGGCGGTGAAGGCCACCAGCGGAACCTGACGCAGAATCGCGGCCTCGGCGGCGGCGATGAAGCCCTCACCGGCGGCCATGCCCAGCGAACCGCCCATGAAGGCGAAGTCCTGGACCAGGGCCACGGCCGGAACGCCGCCGACCTTGCCGTAGGCGATGGCCATGGCGTCCTGCTCGCCGGTCGCCTTGCGGGCGGCGGCCAGACGATCCTTGTAGGACTTGCCGTCCGAGAACTTCAGCGGGTCCTCGAACACGGCCGGGGTCGGCAGGACCTCGAATTCGGCGTCATCGAAGGTGAACTTGAAGCGCGCCTCGGGGCCGATGCGCATGTGGCGTCCGGCCGGGGTGACCCACAGGGCCGCCTCCAGGTCGGAGCGGTAGATCATCTCGCCCGTGTCGGGGCACTTGACCCAGAGGTTCTCGGGCGTCTCGCGCTTTGCAAAAGCGCCGCGCACGCCGGGCGCGATCCGCGACAGCCAGCCGCCGCGGCGCTCGGCCGGAGCCTTGGTCTTGTCGCCCTTCTTGGGCCCCTGGGGTTCAGCCATCGCCATAGCCTTCAGCCTCACGCCAATTCGAGTCGCGCCGACCGCACAGCCTTAGCCAGCTCCGACGCCTTGAGAAGAACCTTCTCGGTCACGTTTTCGTTCACCTTGGCCGCGGCGGCGATTTCGTCCACCAGGGCCGAGCCGACCACGACGCCGTCGGCGACCCGGGCCACCTGGGCGGCGCGCTCGGGGGTCTTGATGCCGAAACCGACCGCCACCGGCAGGCCCGAGGCGGCGCGGATGCGTCCCACGGGACCGGCCACGGCGTCGGCGTCGGCTTCCAGGACCCCGGTCACGCCGGCCACCGAGACGTAATAGATGAAGCCCGAGGTGCGCTTGACCAAGACGGCCAGGCGCGCGTCGTCCGTCGTCGGGGTGGCCAGGCGGATCAGGTTCATCCGGGCCGCTTCCAGCGCGTCGGTCAGCGGGTCGGCCTCTTCCGGCGGGCAGTCGACGATGATCACGCCGTCCGCGCCCGCGTCCGACGCGTCGTTGGCGAACGCCTCGTAGCCGTAGAACAGCACCGGATTCAGGTAGCCCATCAGCACGATCGGCGTCGTGGTGTTGGTCTCGCGGAACCGGCGGACCATGGAGAGCACGTCGCGCATCTTGGTGCCGGCGGCCAGCGAGCGCTGCGAGGCCAGCTGGATGGTCGGGCCCTCGGCCATCGGGTCCGAGAACGGCATGCCCAGCTCGATGACGTCGGCGTGCTCGGCCAGGCCCTTCAGGAGCTCGAACGAGGTCTCCAGGTCCGGATCGCCGGCCATGATGTAGGCGATGAACAGCGCCCGGTGGTCGTTTTCGCGCTTGAAGGCGCGTTCCAGGCGGCCTGCGTCGCGATAGCTCGTCACGCTCATCAGATGGTCCGTCCCATTAAATCGTACGACCAAGGGCGTCGGCCACGGTGAAGATGTCCTTGTCGCCCCGGCCCGACAGGCACAGGACGATGATCCCGCCCTCGCCGATCTCCTTGGCCAGCTGCGGCAGCTTGGCGATGGCGTGGGCGCTTTCCAGGGCCGGGATGATGCCCTCGAGCTCGGCGCACAGCTGGAAGGCCTTCAGGGCCTCGTCGTCGGTGCAGGTCAGGTACTGGGCCCGGCCCACGTCGTGCAGGAACGAGTGCTCGGGGCCAATGCCCGGATAGTCCAGGCCCGCCGAGATCGAGTGGGCGTCCAGGATCTGGCCGTCGTCGTCCTGCAGCAGATAGGTCTTGTTGCCGTGCAGGACGCCCGGACGGCCGCCAGTCAGGGAGGCGGCGTGCTTGTCGGTCTCCAGGCCGTGGCCCGAGGCCTCGACGCCGTAGATCTTGACGCTCTCGTCGGCCAGGAACGGGTGGAACATGCCGATGGCGTTCGAACCGCCGCCGACGCAGGCCACGACGGCGTCCGGAAGACGGCCCTCGAGTTCCTGGATCTGCTCGCGGGTCTCGTTGCCGATCACCGCCTGGAAGTCGCGGACCATGGCCGGATAGGGGTGCGGGCCGGCCGCGGTGCCGATCATGTAATAGGTGTCGGCCACGTTGGTGACCCAGTCGCGCATGGCCTCGTTCATGGCGTCCTTGAGGGTCGCGGCCCCCGAGGTCACGGGGCGCACTTCCGCGCCCAGCAGGTTCATGCGGAAGACGTTGGGCTTCTGCCGGGCCACGTCGACGGCGCCCATGTAGACGACGCAGGGCAGGCCGAAGCGCGCCGTCACGGTGGCGCTGGCCACGCCGTGCTGGCCCGCGCCGGTCTCGGCGATGATCCGGGTCTTGCCCATGCGCTGGGCCAGCAGGATCTGGCCCATGCAGTTGTTGATCTTGTGCGCGCCGGTGTGGTTCAGCTCCTCGCGCTTGAAATAGATCTTCGCGCCGCCGAGGTGCTTGCTCAGCCGCTCGGCGAAATAGAGCGGCGAGGGCCGGCCCACATAATGGGTCAGGTAGCCGGCCAGCTCCTTCTGGAAGCTGGGATCGTTCTTGGCTTCGGTGTAGGCCCGGTCCAGCTCGAGCACGAGCGGCATCAGGGTCTCGGCCACGTAGAGGCCGCCGTAGTCGCCGAAACGGCCCTTGGCGTCCGGATAGGCGGACCAGTCATTGGACCGTTCGGGGGGTTTGGTCGGAACGTTCACGAGCTCTTCCAAATCGTCCGGGCAGACATCACGCGCGTTTGACGGCGTCCAGGAACGCCGTGATCAGAGCCGGGTCCTTTAGGCCGGGACCCCGCTCGACGCCAGAGGAAACGTCCACCAGGGGCGCAGCCGAAGCCTTGATCGCCTCGGCCACGTTCCACGGGTCCAACCCTCCGGCCAGGAAATGCGGGCGAGAAAATCGCCGGCCTTCCAGCAGGCTCCAGTCGAACCTTGCGCCGGCGCCGCCGGGCAGGGGAGAATCCTTCGGCGGCTGGGCATCGAACATCAGGTGCTCGACCACGCCGTCGAAGGCGGCGGCCTGATCGACGTCCGACGAGGACGAGACCGAGAAGGCCTTGATCATGCCGGCCCCCGAGCGCTGGGCGATCTCGCGGACCCGGTTGGGGGTCTCCTTGCCGTGCACCTGGATCAGGTCGGGCTTCAGGGTGGCCATCAGCCGGTCGATCAGGGCGTCGTCGGGATCGACGGTGACGGCCACGGTCTTGACCGGGCCGTTGCGAAGCGGGGCGGCCAGGCGGGCGGCGGCCTCGGGGTCGAGGTTGCGGGGGCTCTTGGCGAAGAACACGAAGCCGACGAAGGCCGCGCCGCCGGCGACGGCGGCGGTCACGCTCTCGGGCGTGGAGAGCCCGCAGATCTTGGCCTTGGTGGTCATGGGGGGGAGGTACGGTGTCGGGGTCGCTCACGCAAGGTCCTCCCCCTGTGGGGGAGGTGTCGGCGAAGCCGACGGAGGGGGGAGTGATCGGGAGATGGCCATAGCCTGGATCGACAATCGCAAAACTCCCCCACCGGCCTTCGGCCGCCTCCCCCACAGCGGGAGGAACTTTAGCTTGCCCCCACCGGCGATCCCCCCTCCACCGGGTCCGACAACGTCGCCCGCATCGAACACACCAGCCCCTCCGGCCGGTAATCCATGCTCGCCGCGCCCTTCAGCTCCCCCCGCAGACTGCGCTCGATCAGCCGCGAGCCGAAGCCCCGGCGGGTCGGCGGGGCCACCGGCGGGCCGTCGGTTTCGGTCCAGGTCAGGGCCAGGTCGCGGGTCGCCGCGTCGTAGGTCCAGGCCAGGACCACCTTGCCCCCCGAATTGGAAAGCGCCCCGTACTTCAGCGCGTTGGTGGCCAGCTCGTGGAAGATCAGGGCCATGGTCAGGGCCCCGCCCGGGGCCAGCCAGACCGGCGGGCCGTCGATCGTCAGGCGCTCGGCCCCCTCGGGCGGCGTGAACGGCGCCAGGGCCCGCTCGGCCACGTCGCGCAGTCCCGCCCCGTGCCAGCTCTCGCGGGTCAGCACGTCGTGCACCTGCGACAGGCCCATCAGCCGGGACTCGAACTTCTCGAAGGCGACCAGCGGGTCGGGCTCGGTCTTCAGGGTCTGGCTGGCCATCGACTGCACGGTGGCCAGGGTGTTCTTCACCCGGTGGTTCAGCTCGTTGATCAGCAGCCGCAGCTGGTCCTGGTAGTGCAGCTGCTCGGCCTCGACCTGCTTGCGGGCCGTGATGTCGGAGATGATCACCACCAGATAGGGCCGCCCCTCGCCGCCGGGATCGACCCGCGAGGCG
This sequence comes from Caulobacter sp. P1_D6, assembly GCF_056406095.1. NCBI lineage: Bacteria > Pseudomonadati > Pseudomonadota > Alphaproteobacteria > Caulobacterales > Caulobacteraceae > Caulobacter > Caulobacter sp. P1_D6. The sequence continues at coordinate 118,133 of NZ_JBFUAW010000006.1, forward strand.
TTGACGTGCACCCAGACCGTCCCGTCGCGGCCCTCGACCCGCCGCTCGACCGTGTAGGTGTCGATCTCGCCGGCGAACAGGGCCTGGCCCTGGGTGACCACGGCGGCCACGGTGTCCTCGCCGCGCACGATGTCCATGAAGGTCGAAGCCAGCAGCGTCTCGCGGTCGCGGTGGGTGATGGCGCAGAAGCGGTCGTTGACCTCCAGGAACCGGCCGCTGCCCGACACCCGGGCCACGCCCATCGCCGCCTGGTCGAACACCGCGCGATAGCGGGCCTCGGCCGCCTGCAGCCGGTGCTTGGCCTCGACCGCCGCCGTGACCATCTCGGTATAGAGCACCAGTCCGCCGATCCGCCCGTCGTCGGTGCGCCAGGGGGCCATCGACCAGCGCACCCAGTGGACGTCGCCGTTGCGGTCGACATAGCGCTGGCCCTCGTCGTCGCGCAGCTCGACCCCCTCGGCCAGCACCTGGGCGTGCTTGTCGCGCCACATCTGCGGGATCTCGGGGAAGACGTCGTAGTGGCGCCGGCCCAGCAGCGGGGTGTCGGCCGGCATGTTCTGGTCGGTCAGGTACTGGCTCGAGGCGGCCAGGTAGCGCATTTGGTCGTCGAAGATGGCGATGCCCATCGGGGCATGCTTCAGCGCGATGGCCAAGCTGGGCGAGGTCGGCGACACGGCGGTCAACGGCGTCGCCTGGAGCGATGCGGCCTCGGGCTCGGCCTCGGACTCAGTTGGCGGTCGCGCGGCCATCGCGCTCCTTTGCTGCGGCTCGTTCGTCGGGCGTCGCCCGCATCATGCCCACCGCGCGCCGCCTGTCGATGGGGCAATCCCGCACAGCGAGACGCTTTCGGCGAGCGCTCCGCCCCCCATGGGGGCGGCCAGGCCGCGCAGCGGCCAGGTGGGGGAAGTGTTCACGGGCACGGCTTCGCCGCTTCACGCGGATCGCCGCTGAAGGTGTGGAAAGGGTCGCGGAGCGCCGGACATCGTCCGGAGTTGTTTGAATGAATACCGTTTCGACGAAGCCGATCGCTCCGCGCCATCGTTATCCGCCAGCATCCGGTGGGCAGCCCTGTTGAGGCTTAGCCGGACCCGATCCCTGTCGTTTCCGAGGGGACCAGCCGCCGAGGGCGCGGGCCAATGGGCAA